>CAYNLM010000127.1:0-11616 GCA_964398045.1 uncultured Nitrospira sp.
ACTTTCCATCCTGAATGACCGTGGCCGCATAGACGGGATCACCTTCTCCCTTTTCAACCGGCAGGGACTCGCCCGTGAGCGCATGCTGATCAACCGTCGCCTTCCCCGAAATCGCCGTGCCGTCTACCGGAATGCGCTCACCGGGGTAAACCACCACGATGTCCCCGGTTTGAATCTCATTCACGCTGACCTGAATCTTCTGCCCCTCACGGACGACCCAGGCTGCCTCATGTTGATAGGACAAGATCTCTTCAACGGCCTGCCGGGCCCGACTCACGGTGGCATCACGAATATAATCGCCGAGATTGACCATCCAGACCATGAACAAGGCCATGGGGAATTGGCCCTGCAACGTCAGCAGCGTCGTCGCCGACGCATCCAGGACATCCACGTTAAGCGTATTCTGCCGCGCGTACGCATCATAGGCGCGCGCGAACATCGGCCAGGCGCTCGCAAGCAGCAGGAATGGAGCAATGGGGCTAGCGAGAGACTCCGCAACCAGGGTAAGCGCGACCCCGGCCGATGACAACATCAATTCAAGGCTCGTCCCTCCCTCCGTTTGCGCGCCAAGGTTTCCGTTCTTATGCGCCTCCGCGCGGGACCGCAACTCCTCTTCGGACAGGCTTTGCAGCCATTCGATCAATCTCTCCTGGCTCCAGATCGTAGAGTCATAGCACAGAGTCAGGCTGTTGCATCCTCGGTTGGCATGCACCTCAAGAATGCCGGGCTGAGCCGAGAGAACCCGCTCCACCAGTTCGGCAAGCTCAGACTGTCTACTAAGCGCAGGAACCCGTAGTCGCATGCGGCCGCGGATCGAATGGACGAGGGTGAAAGAGAGATGTCGTTTGGGTTGGCCAGGCTGCTCGGGCGTTACTCCAGCCAGGGAAGCTGAATCAGTGGGCGATTCGGTTTCGATTGTAGGTTGCACACTACTCTTTCCCAGCCAGCACTCGAGCTCTTCAGCGGACATCTTCGACAATGTAGTTCCCAGCGCAGCAGCGACGAACTGCAGCGCCATTGATTCTCGGGCTGAGAGTTTTCCCCCTGGTTCGACCGTGTAATATTTTTCTTCTGTCTTATGAACTGACTGATTGTGCGTTCTGAAATGACTCCCCATTTCGCCCAGAGTTCCCTTCAGTGGTTCGACCAAGGGTCAGCGGATATGGTAGAAAGGAAATCTCTCGTTGCTCGTTCACGTACTCAGCAACTTGCGAACATGCCTTGGTTTCCCTCTGTTCAGAAGCAGGCGGAGGCTCGAAGAATCCAGCCTGGCGGTGTGGTTCTCGTAAGGCTGGTCCAATCGGAGGCGATGAAGTCCTGCGCGCTGTCCCTGAAACCATCAGTGCAGACACCCATCCCCCTGCCCCGCCTCAGCGGGGCCCTGTTATCCCTTCGAGGTGCTAGTCGGATTCAGTATGGCGAACGAGCCGAAGGCGAACCAGAAGTAGTCGTACCAGACAGGAAAGACTAGCTTCTCCGCCACGAGGAGACTCCTTACTCCCAACAGGAACAGCGCAAGCGGCGCCAAAGTCCGGAGGCTTTCCGAACTTGCCGCTTGCTCCTGCGGAGGGTACGCGCCATTGCCGTGCAATGGGGTCTCCCAGGCAGCCAGCATGACAGGATCAAAGTCGGAAATCGAAAGGCCGAGCGCGTTCGCCACTTCCACGCCAAACTCAAATGAACCGAGCCGCTCCGGGTCATACTGTGCCAACACGCTCCCTGTGAGGGGGCTGGCTTCGGCAAGAGAGATTCCTCGAACCATCAATAGCCTCGACTGGATCTCCTGGGCTCGCTGGAAGTCGCCTTTGAGCCCGCGCACTTTTATACGCACCCTTCCAGGAAGCGCGTGAACCAACCGGACTTCCTCTGCCTGCGCTGACGCCATGTTCTCTGCTCCCACCGTGGAACGCGTCAATCACTACTTCGATCGCGGTCGTGCGAACGCGTTCTCTTCGCTAGTCGCTCTTTTTTTTTGCGCCTGCTCCAACAGCAGCGGCGGTCTCGCTAGGGCCCTCCGCCATCTCGGTTCGAGCTTCCGCGACCAAATCATTAATCTGTTCTCCAGCCTCAGCTACCGTTTCCTTCACGGCGTCATACACCAGCACCCCACCCTTGACGACAGCCTTGGCCAATGGCCGCAGTCCAGATGCGAGAGCCGGGAAGACGGTCGGTGCAACTATCGCGACGCCGATTCCGACCAAGACCCCGCTGAGCGATCCCTTCATAAGGTCTTCAAGCACCGCCATGGGACACCTCCTTGTTACGCCTGTCGATTACCAGCCATCTTCGAACAAGAATTAATCCTGAATCCGGCGTGAAAAGTGATGGGTTTACAACTTGAGGTTCTCGATGTGATCCAGGGCATACTTCCAGGCCGCTTCGCGGGAGCCGCTTGCGGGTAGAATCAGACGCGGGCGATTGTCGGTGCGCGAGAGTTGCGCCGGCATCAACAGGATATGCTGCCGCAGCGTTTGCAAGGTGGCGGTGTGTAGTTCCGTCGGCAAGCAGAGGCGCTTGAACCAGTTGATGAGGTTGTACGCGAAGAGCAACAGATGGAAGTAGGTCTCGTTGGCCAGGAAGTGGCGGGTGGGAATGCTGCCCAGGGCGTAATCTCCCTTGAGCTGTTTGATCAACAATTCGACCCCGGCGCGGTCGTTGTAGAAGCGCTAGAGGTTGAGCGGCTGCAATGGCAGATTCGTGACCAGGACCTGGTAGTGATATCGGCCGAGCTTGAAGAGCGTCAACTGGTCGGTCGGCTCGTCGGGCTGAGGTCGTCGCACCACAACAAAGCGATAGGGCCGAGGCCACCGGAGGGGCTGATAGCGAAACTCGGCGACTTCGATACTCCGGCTGGGACTCACATACCGCAGGTGCGCCAGCTTGCGTTTGATGGGCGCCGTCAAGCGCGCGACGATGACGAAGCGGGCTCGTCGCTCTTCGAGCCACTCGATCAGGGTGTGGTCGTAAAACCCTTTGTCCGCGCGGACGATGACCAGCCGAACCCCGGCGGGAATCTTCGCGAAGCAGGCCGCGAGGAGATCGGGCGTCCCGCTGGCCGTAGGGGTGGCACCGGGCCGCAATTCGCCGTGCCAGAAATCCTTGCTCCGGCCCTCGAAGCAGAGCAACGGGTGATACGCGGGCCGGCCACGCTTGATCGGGTTGTAGCCGATCGTCGCCTTCTCTTGCTTGCCGTAGAGGACGAGGACGGTCGAGTCGACATCGAAGATCAGCCGCGATGGCTGGTGTGGCCGCACCGTCATCAGCGCCAGAAACCGATCGTGCAGCCGGCGCAGTCTCGGCAGCGCGGTCGGTGCCGCCCGAAGCAAGAAGCGCCGCACGGTCGTGGGATTGGGATAGCGCTGCAGGCCGGTCAGATATTGGAAGACGCCATTGTGCTGGAGGAGCTGCGTCGTCTCGATCCGTCCAAGGCCGAGGATCATCGGATACAACACCGCCAGGACCATCTCCCCAACGGTGGAGCGCGTGTTGCGATGGCAGGCCCGGAGCTTCTCTGCGAAGGCATGTTTCAGTCCAATCCGCGTGAAGAAGCGGTGCAGGAGATAGACACCGCCGTAATGCGTCAGGGTTGGCGAACCGAACGCAATCTGCACATTTCGCGGACCCTTTGCCATCGCACTGAACCCTACTTAAAAAGTAGGCTTCAGTGCAATGGCCAGACGGCAATCTCAGGTGTTCTTCACGCATGATTCAGGTTAATTAAATCCACATCACCGTGTGACACCGTTATGCCAATTTATGGGCTCAGTCAAGTTAAGAAATTGTGAGGATTCTATTGGTGGTCAGTCTGTGAGCCGGTCTCATGAACCTTCTACACATGCCGCTTCCATTCGTCATGAACTAAATGGCGCGCTCCCCTCTCTGCCAACATGGATGAGACACCGACCCCCCTTGAGTTTAGTGTAGAGGGCGAGAGAGGAATCGAAGATGTCCACACCCATGGAGGCGTCAGGGATGACGGGGGAGACCGAGGTGGTCGCACAGGCGCGGCGGCGCCGGTTCACGGCGGCGGAGAAGCTGCGGATCGTGCAGGAGGCTGACGCCTGCACCAAGCCTGGGGAGTTGGGGGCGTTGCTGCGGCGGGAGGGGCTGTACTCCTCGTACCTGTCGGCGTGGCGGGCGGTGTCTAATTGGAGATCACTCTCGGCGCCTGGAGGCGGCTGAGACAGTCCTGCCAGAATGTGGCCGGGTCCTTGTCAAAGATGTTGATCGAATCCGGCGGCAGTGTCGCCCATGCCCCGTGGAGCATTTCGAATTTCAGCTGATCTGGAGCCCAGCCGGCAGATCCCGCAAAAGCCCGGAAGGTTTCAGTCGGTTTGGCCTGCGTAACGATGCGTTCCAGAATCTTGGGTGTGCCCCCACACAGACCCCGTCGAAAACCGATCGTGCGTCTGCCGGAGGGCTCCTTGAGTCGGAACAGCAAGAGAAGGCGGGTTGGCTCTACCGGCCCAAGCATAGGGAAACGTATTAGGAACATTCTACTTTTCAGCCGGTCGAATGAGAAATGTGACGACAGGCTATGACTGGCCAGCTGTTGTGTCAACTCAGCAAATGGCGTATAGCGTATGGCACGTGCGGAACGAGAGAGGTACAGGGGCAGAGAAGATGGCGGCCCCAACGCTGCTATTGGCCGGTCACCGGGTATGGCGGGCTCTGCCTGCTTCTTGCTCCACGACCTTTGCGATGAGCCGGCGCACCGGGGGGATATCCTCCTGGGCCGTTTTCCACAAGACCTGATAATTCACCCCGAAGTATTCATGGATCAGCTTGTCCCGCATCCCAGCCATCTGCTTCCACGGGACCTTTCCGTGTCGCTTGCGAACAGACGGAGGGACTTTCTTGGCCGCTTCGCCGATAATCTCGAATGCTCGGACTACGGCATAGATGGTTTTCTGATCCTGTGCGAACTGGGCCCACGTCATACCTTCAATGAAATGGGAGATGTTCTCCGAGGCCTCGTGGATATCGGCGAGATAGTCGAGAAACTCGCGTTTCCGCGTCACAGACCCACAACCTCGTTGAGTATCTGACGGCCGATCAGGGGCTTGAGCGTGTCCCTCATCACGAGATCCACTTTGACGCCCAAGAGGGTGGATAAATGATTCTCGAGTTCGATGAACTCGAACAGGCTTGGCTCTTCGGCAAAGTCTACAAGCACGTCGAGATCGCTGCCCCTACGGGGAGTCCCCCGGACATATGAACCGAACAGGCCAAGGTACCGGACATGAAATCTGGCCTGCAGCGCCGGCAACTCCCGGCGCAGGGCGTCCATGTATGGCCGAAGCTTCCGCTGTGTGTCCGGACGAGAGACTCTTGCCATCACTCACACTCCTCGCACAACTTGCTGAACCTTCCCAGGAAGCACAGCCTACGTTCCAGGCCTGATTCTGTCAACATTTCGGACGGGCCAGAAACACATCGAGCGATGCCGGGAGGAGAAAGAGTCGCTGTAAAGTGCTGAGGTTCGAAGACAAGAGCTGATAGCTTATGGCTAATGGCTGATGGCAGGAACAAAAAGCGTGTTCAGGATGGAAGCTAATGGCTGGAAGCGACAGCTTCCTTGTCGGTCACTTCCTTTGACCTGAATCCCTGCTCCCGACGGCCACACGGAGGAATGCTTCGGCGCGCGGCAGTTCTTATGGCGACTTGATTTTCCTCCTGCTGGGGCTTAGCTTGGGGCCATCAATTCTTTTGAGAATAGCCATGGCGAAGGTGACGCAACTCAAGATCGAGCTGGAACAGGAAGAAGACGGCCGATGGATCGGTGAGGTACCGACGCTGCCGGGCGTGATGGCCTATGGGTAGACGAAGGCCGCTGCGCTCGCCGCCGTTCAAGCATTGGCCCTTCGCGCAATGGCCGATCGCCTTGAACATCATGAAGCTGTGCCAGAGGAATTACTGAACGTCTCGTTTATCGCGGCATGAGCCGCTGGCCTTCGACCCAGGCCTCCCGCGTTCTTTCCGTACTTCTCCATATCGGCTGGCGAATCAAACGCACGACTGGTTCCCATAAAGTTCTCCAGCGAACCGGCTGGCCCGATGTCGTTTTCGCGTTTCATGACCGCGACGAATCGGCCCGCGCATGCTGGCTCGTCTGTCCAAGGTGACGGGGCTCACGCCGGAAGATCTTTGATAATCAGGAGAACTCGTCCCCGTTTCCCGGCGCGCGGTTCAGTTGCTCAGAGCTGACGGCTGAAAGCTGACTGCTGGCAGCTTCGCACTCGCGAGGACGAAAACAGGTCCTCACACCGTTTCCTATCGCCCTAGCAGGTTGTGGAAAAACTCGGTGTTCCTTCAAAAAGCCGTCATGATCTCACGCTCGGCGACGGCGCCCAAACAGCTCGCAGGATGCTCAAAAAGGCCATCCAGCGCGGCCGCAGCGAGCGAAGAGGCGAGGCGTACCCTTGCGGTGAGCCTCTGAGCGATGCGAGAACAAAGCTGGCGGCCTTTTTCAGCATCCTGCTAGAGCCACACGGAGGAATGCTTCTGCATAGGTGCCGGCCGGGGCGTCGGCCATGGGATCGGCGAACACGGCGCGCCAACGGTTCAATCCGAGCATCCCGTCGCCGTAAGGGATCGTCGCCACCTGACTGCGATGCTCCGCGATGGCCAGTTTCTTTTTCTCCAGGTAAGCGTCGATGTACTCCAGGCGATCCCATCTGGCGAACGGGCCCCAGACTTCATAGGCCCAGACCCCTCCGCTCGGCGTGAGATCCGATTCACCGACACTTTCCCGCACCAGCCGGCCCGCCTGGCGGTGGCCCGGATGGCGATCGAGTTCTTCGTGAAGCGTATAGACCTCGGTGGGCCTGAGGCGAATCATGACCTCTACGAGCTTCCGCCTGACTGCCTCCACATCGACCTCCGCCGCCGCGTCAGGCTGGTCACAAAAGATG
The DNA here is from genome assembly GCA_964398045.1 of uncultured Nitrospira sp. GTDB lineage: Bacteria > Nitrospirota > Nitrospiria > Nitrospirales > Nitrospiraceae > Nitrospira_D. The sequence continues at coordinate 6,915 of CAYNLM010000127.1, forward strand.
ACGTCCTTCACGCCCAGGACCTCCGCAGCCCGCAGCGCTTCAGTCCGCCGCACTTCGGCCATTCGTTGCTCCGTCCAGCCGAAGGGGTTCGGCGCCCGGCCGCCATCTGTCACGATCACAGAGGTAATCTCGGCTTGCTCCCCCACCAGTTTGGCGACGGTTCCTCCCATGCCGATTTCCATGTCATCGGGGTGGGCGCTGACGATGAGGATCTGGCGACTCATAGGCAGATAGGAAGGCCGCGGTGTCAGACACCTGTTGGCCCGCTCATGCCAAGGTAACAACACCGCGTGGCGCTCGCAAGTGATGAGCGCTAAGGGCAGATGGACGCGCTACATGCGGGACGAAAAAGAGGGGACATTCTGCGTTTTGACGCGATACACAGGACATTCGGTTATAGTGAACCCATGGCTTCCAGGTCACAGGCTCGTCGAAGGAGACGCAGAAGACGAATCACGTTCAAGACCGTTCGGCGGTTCGCGCGATGGCGCTGGCGGGAGATGCGAACATTCCTCCGCGCGGTATGGGCCTCCCCGCCTGCTGTCCGCTATCTCGTCGGTGCGGTGCTGCTGTTGTGCGTGTGGTTGGCGGTCAACTGGGCGTACCACGCATTCCACAAGCCCACCGAGGTCTTCTTTCCGCTGGACGGCGTGCTCGCCAAGAGCCCCTCTGAGACCTGGCGGGAATACGGATCGCTTTTCCGCGAACATTCTACCGCTGTGATCACGCCCGAATTGCTGGCCGCGCTCGCTCAAGTCGAGGGAGCGGGCAATCCGGTGGCGCGGACGTATTGGCAGTGGCGGCAGACGTGGAATCCGCTGGAACTGTATCAACCGGCGTCGAGCGCGGTGGGGATGTACCAGATCACCGACGGGACGTTTCAGGAAGCGAAGCGCTACTGCATCCACGACCATGTGGTGGTGCAGGACGGCCCCTGGCACGACATGCACTCGTGTTGGTTCAATAGTCTCTACACACGCGTCCTGCCGAGCCACGCGATCGAATTGACGGCGGCGCTGCTCGACCGCAGCGTCGCGAGCGCGTTGGCACATCGGCGGATCACTCCTGCGACGCTCCAGCGGAAGCAGGACCTGGCCGCGGTGATTCACCTGTGTGGCGCCGGAGCGGGCCACGCTTATGCCAGACGGGGTTTCCGGCTACTCCCTCACCAGCGGTGCGGCGACCACGATGTTCGTGTCTACCTCGCGCATGTCAACGCCATGAAGCAACAGTTCGCCCGGCTGGCCGGCGGCGGCAGACTGGACCGGCTCGTCGGCTCACACTGATATACGCCAACCGGAGCGCGAGACGAGCGGAACAGGAAAAGGCAGGTCTTACGTCAGATCGTCGACGAGGAAACACGCAATCTCTTTCACCTTCCGGAAGCTGCGATCATTCCCGTAAAAGCGTGTGGCCTTGCGACCAACGGCCGTATGGTTGGACCAGCAATTCCAGAAGTGTCACGGTTGATGTCTACTACGACCGACGTTCTCGCTTGAGGTAGCCGGACGGATAGGCGCCCTTGGCAAGCCCCTGCAACGTGCGCGCATACCGCTTCGGCTTGGGCATGATGAGGGTCAGCTCATCCTTCACGACGACCAGCAATTCATGAGATCGGCCCGGACGAGCAAATGCTCGGCCTCGTCCCGGCGAAAGCCGAGGTCACAAAATACATTCCCGCTGGACGGTGTGATCTTTACTTTCATGTGCTGGCCCCCTCTCGTTACTCTTACCGCTCGCGCTGCACCACGAGTGCGTGATAGCGTTGTCCGGCAAGGTCCACATCATGCTGGATCTGTCGGAGCTGAAAGCCTGCAAGCCGCCTGGCATCCTGCGGGAAGCCGTGAAGGTCACGCCGCGACCTGCACACGCTGTCTCGCAGATGGAAGAAGGATGTGCAGTTTTGCTATCTTCACGTTCGTGAGGTGAGGAGCACTCATCGGGACAGGCCGTTTATGATCCGCATTAGACCAGCCACCGAAACTGATTTCGAGGCGATCCTCACTGTGCAGCAGGCCGCCTTCGGCGAATACGCCACGATGTATGAAGTGAGCGCTTGGACGACCGAAACGCTCGACAGCCTCAGGCAGGATGCGAAAGACAAACGCATCTTCGTGGCGGAGGCGGAGGGCCTGGTGGTCGGATCGGTGCGCTTTTGGACGGTGGCCGGTGTGTGCGTGATCCGGTTGTTATCCGTGAGGCCCGAGCATCAGAAGCATGGAGTGGGGAAAGCGCTGATGCGTGAAATCGAGCGGGCCACGACCGATGCCCATAAGTTCTATGCCTGCACCATGCTGCGGACGGCCAGGAACATTCAGTTCTTCTTACATCTCGGCTACAAGGCGGAGACCGTGCTGCCCAACCACTACCACCACCTGGATCTCATCTGTTTCGCCAAATACCGCGAGCCGACGGCAGTCGGAACACCTCCCCGGCAGTAGCACGCTTACCGCCGGAATGCATCCTTCCCTCTGACCACCTCTTCCAGCATCTTGTCCGCGAGCTTTGCGGCAAGCCGCCGTCGATACCATCGGCGGCCCAGCTCGATCACAAGTACCGCAGCGGCAACGATGAGCAGCAGCCATCCTACGTCATCCATGGAAACAGCTTCGTGACATAACGTCCCAGGCAGCTCCCTACTTCTTCTCCTGAATATCCTTCATGTATTGCTCTTCCGCCGCAATGTGCGCACGCAAGTCTTTCTGCTCCGGCGTGTGGACGGCGAATCATCGATGACGGCCCGTCAGGTCTTGCGGTCGTGCCCGATCAGCGGGACAGAATGTCTGCAGAGGAAGGGACAAGATGCCTCCCATCCCGTCCTGAGTCTCAGCCCATCCCACTAACCCTGTGCAATGTTTACGGTTTGCTCCATCCGGTTCTGTGGCAAAACATTTGCGCCAATCAGGCGGGAAAGACCCGCACTCCAACCATGTCACGCTCGGAGGTGTCACGATGAACCTATTGAAGATCGCAATCGCGGCCGTCTGCCTGCTGTGCACCGCAGCGGCAACCGCCCCGACCACCGAGGCCGCCACAAACTTCAACGGCAGTACCATCATCGGCATTGATCAAGCGGAGCGCACGATTACATTCCGGACGAAGGATGGAGAAAAGTGGACGCTGCCGATTGATCCTGATCTCTTGAAGAAAGAGCAGATCTCTCAGGGCGATCAGGTGAGCATCGAGCTCGACACGAACGACAGAGTCACCAAGATCCTCAAGCCGTCGGAGCAGGCTGGAGCCGCACAAACCGGAGCCCGCGAAGACGGCACTCAGTAAGACCCCAGGTTATCGGCGCACCGATACTATTTTATGCGGTGACAACGACTTAGAAACATAGACATCATGGATCGATGGAGGTTCATCACGCGCCAGGCAGCCGATGATCCTCCGCTCTCTTTCCTCAGGTCTCCATCATTTCGAGTCGGGCGTCGAACTCGTGCCCGCAGGCGACACAGCGGATGCAGTCCGATTCCACCGTGAACTCGTCTGACCGGATCCCCATACCGCCGCAGTCGGGACAACGGGCGAGATGGACCTTTTGATCGTCCAGCGTTTCGTATTGGACGCCGCGCAGACAGTAGATCGGTTTCTCATCGAGCAACCAGGGTTTGCCGGCATTATCCACGACCGGCAGGACGAGATAGTGGCGCTTCACATAGTCTTCAATCTCGCGCCGGCTGGTGAACCCCGACTGGATGAGTTTTCCGCTCACCGCCTCATAGATCGCGTTTTCTTTCACAATTGCTTTCGTCGGGCCCATGTCCCACCTCCCTCTGCCGAGAAGCAAGAGCCGATAGCTTATGGCGAATGGCTGGGACGGCGGATGGACCGACCCAGCGCGGCATCAAATTCGAACGACGTTTCACGAACTCAGACGACGCCTGAGTAATAGCGCAAAATATTCGACACTGAGATCACACCGATGATCTGGCCGTCCTGAGTCACCGCCACATGCCGGGTCGCCCGGTCTTTCATGAGCCGCACGGCCTCGATGATGGGCCGGCTCCCTTCGATGGTGACGAGCGGCGTCCGCATGCAGGAGGCGACCGCTGTCGTCTGGGGATTCAACCCATTGGCCACCACCTCGCGCGCCAACATGGAGTCCGTGATGAAGCCGGCGTAGGCGCGGTTGTCTGTCACGAGCAGCGAGCCGGTCTTCCATTTCTGCATGAGCCGCCCGGCGTCTTGCAGGCTCGCATCCCGATTGACGCTCCGGATGTCCGGCGACATGTGCTCGGCCACCTGCGGGCCGGTGAGGACGTGGCGGCCGCTTCTGGGTTTCTTCGGCTCGGCGGACCGGCGCGCTTCGAGCTCCGCCACGCAGCTTTCCAACACGCGGCTGCGCTGGAAAAGGCTTTGCCTCTGGCTGTCCATGCCGGTGCCTTTCGGCGCCTCATCGGTCATATTCACCAAGCCGGCCGCCTCGCCCAGCTCCGCATATTCGTAGGCATCCAACAACTCGGAGGTTTCACCCAGGAGATCCGCGATCAAGCGCTCCGTCTCCAGATCGAACTCCTCCAGGCTGCGGAGGGCACGGCCGTTCCTCAGATAGGGAGCCAGATCGGCGAGTTGGTGCCGCATGCGCTCGATGCTCCGGTCGAGAGAGATTCGTGGTTTTGGTGGAGTGGTGCGCAGAGCCATAGCACCTCCTATTGGATAGGGTGGGAGTCACAATTTTAGACTCCTGCCTGGACGGAGG
>CAYNLM010000128.1:0-11518 GCA_964398045.1 uncultured Nitrospira sp.
TTCACCCCTCAGGTGGATTTTCCGTACACCTTCTGGCTGAGATCGCGTCGGCGCTAAGTTGTCGTGATCGAAGGGCACGAACAGAGTCCCCCGGTATTTCGGTAGCCTGCGCGGCGCTACGGGACCGGAAACGAAATGATGACCCCGCCCATAACATCGTGGAGGTTGTAGTTCCGCTTCGGGCTTGACTCATGGCTGTTGTGGCACGTGACACAGGCGCGGGTGACGGCTCGATCCGCAAAGACGGCCTTGAAGACGCGCCGATTGCCCTGCTCGGTGATGCCGGTATAGGGTGTTTTAGGATGTTGTGCCACCGCCTCCAAGGCCGCTCGTTCAAACTCGTCGGCCGGTCCATTGCGTTGATAAATCGGCCACAGACTGGCGATCCGGATGCGCAAACCGAGACCAAGGCCCTGGATTTCTTGCCCGGCCATTTGCAGCATTTGAGCAGGGAGCGGCAAAGTTCCCCTCGCCTTCCATTCCTCAGCCGCTACCGTGACCTCGAGATCTTGCAAGCGTTCGACCACGTGGGTCGAATAGATGGTCCGGTCGGCTTGAATGACCGCATGGATGTACTCGGCCACGACCTCGGGTGGGATCCCGATTGGTTCCCCAGCCTGAGTGGTATCCAGCCAGACGACTATGCTCATGCCGGCATAGAAGCCGATGACTGCGAATAAGCCCGCGCTTGTCTTGCTCATGCGCATGATACCTCCACCAGAACGTGCGTCTGCACAAGCCAGATTCATCGCCCCGAACTACTCCGCCGCCCTCCGGCGCGTACCCCATTCCTCACGTCTTCGGAGACCGATGAGCTTGCAGAAGGTCGGGAAGCCCGGCTACGGGTGTGATTGCTTCAAGATAAAAATTTCCCCTCGCATCGGATCATCCAAGAGTTTCCCGTGAATATTGCACCAGAAGTGGAATTGATCGAAACCCGCGTCAGGAACGTCGAACCGGAGGAGGACGGCTTCATTCGGGTTGACGCGAACACCGGCGGCCGTGTGGGTATAAACCATGGATGCCCGACCCGAGATTTGCAAGTCAACCTTCTGAAGCAACGGCGAGACGAACTCATGGGCAACCCCGTCTTCATTTCTGATCAGGAGGACGACGTCCATCCCGGGGGCCAGGAAGAAACTTGGGAAGGGGAGCGCCTCGCCTGGTTCCGCCCCTTTGACGACGTGGAACCGCTTCTCCTTCATCACCAGCACCACATCGGGGAGATACGGTAACTCTTCGGCAAGATCGCTCACGTCAGAACCCAACACCCCGGTGATCGGTAGGAGGGGGAATGGGACACAGAGGGCCATCACCGCGAGACCAATGACCCCCATTCCTCTCTGCGTTCTGGTCCGCACGAAGACTGTCCTTCCCTCGCTCCCCTCCCCGCCGATGGCGAACCGGGCCTTCCTCTGCGCGTGTGGAACGGCGTTCAGATCGACGGTCTGCTCCCCTCTCTGCTTGGGTTGTGAGGAAGGCCGAGGACACGGTGAGAAGCCGGAAGAGAACCGGGTCGCCCGCAAACCATCGGGCGACCCGGCATGGGGCCTTGTCCTTCATCCACCGCCGATCTCGCCCGTGGTTTCTACAACCGCCACCTCGCCGCGCATCTTTTCTCCATGCTGTTTGCCATGGATGTTGCAGTAGAAAATATCATAGAGGCTCTCCGAGGCACCATGGGGATCGGCCTGCGGGATGGGAGCGACGAACTCAAGGGTCACATGCTGGCCTGGATCGAGCCGAACGCCGGAGGCTCTCCCTGCCTTGATCATCGTCGCGTTGCCCGAGATGTGGAACGGGACATCGCGGAATAACGTGGAGACGAACTCATGGGCCACATTATCCCTGTTGCGGAGCCGGATCGTCGCCGGCATTCCTGCCACAAGATCAAAGCCCCCCTCTCTTCCTCCTTTCGTGATCTGAAAGGTTTTGCCGTCAATCATAATCTCCACGTCGATTTCTTTTGAGGCAAGAGGCTCCGGGGGTTTGACCTTCGCCCAGAAATCGCGGACCTCCGGGACGGAAATCCTGCTCGCGGCTGAATAGGCCGGCGCGTGGATCTGCGCGAAACGTTCCCCTGCGATCAGGAGCACCACCCGAGGCTTGTTGGCCTCCGTCCATTCCTCCCTTAGGTAGATCATCGGCACAGGCATCATGAAGTAGTCGTCCGCATGGACGACAAGGCCATACGAGGTGCCTAACATGGTATCGGTCAGCGTCCCCGCAAGATGGCCCACATGTGTGCCGTCCTTGGTGTGCACCGGATAAGCTGGTCCTGGTTTGAAGGCGAGCACCCCGTGGGGAATGTCACCGTCCCACCCTTGAGGTAAACCCAGTTGCACAGTGTGTGGGACCGGAGGTGGGGCAGAGCGCACGAGGCTGGCCCAGCCGAGATCCGATACCTCGACCTTCACGGTGTCCCCGGGCTGAAACGGACAGTCCCCAATCCGAAAGCCGAGCCCAGGTTGGGAATCAACTTTTGCCTCTGACGCACCACCACGTGTCGGGCAGATCATGTGGGTTCCCTCATTCACCCTCACTCGATTCACGTCGCCGGTGGCCTGCCGGATCCAGTAGGCATCGCGCTCGATCTTGACAATATGCCCGGTGATCACGGACTCCGCTCCGCCGATCGTCACTTGCGCCTTCTCCTCAAACGACTGCGCTTCACCGGCCAGCATGAAGGCCAGTGCTGTGACCGTCCCGGTCATGACCCTGACATATCGCATGGCTCTCCTCCTTAGTTAAGACGGTTCGGTATGGCCATCCCCTTTTATTTATTTCTTATTGATGCCCATCGTGCTTCCGAAATTCTGACAGCAACAAGCAACACTGTAGAACTTTTCACCCTGGAGAATGGGCCGGCGATGAAACGCTCACGCGACGTGCCCCACGTGACGCCAACCGTTCTCGCTTACCTTACTGATCCCGATGGACGTTGAACCATCACCCGAAAGGTGGAATTGTTCTCACTCCGATCGGGGAGGGCGTATCGGGCACCAACCTCGTTCCTCTACTGAGGCCTCAGTGATCGTCGAACCGGTGCTTACTTGAGCGTGGGATGCCGCTTGAATGTCTGTCCGCGTTCCCAATTTTTCACCAGCGCCCGCAGGCCATTCGGCTTACCGGGTAAGCCAACCTGCCGCGAACGCCGAATGAGCGGGGTATCCTTCTTCATGGTGTCTTGTCGCTTCATGGCTCATCTCTCCTGACACAACCTGTTCGCGCCCTCACTTGCCCCGTCGTTGCCGCACCAGAGCCTGTTGGGCGACTTCGGGCCTACGGAGCGTTCTCCTTGCCTTGGGCCTCGCCGGATCTTACTCCACGACCCACAGCGTGTAGCCGGACGCGTCGCGCACTAACTGATCGATGACGCCGCCGGTGAAGAACCGTTTCATCCCGTTCAAGCTGCGCCGGCTCACCACGATCGTGCCGTAGCACCCGGTCCGCGCTTCGTCGAGTATCGTGAGGGCGATATCGTCCTCATGGCCGAACCTCAGTGTGACACGGTCAAGAGGAAATCCGGTCTTCTCCAACAGCTCCATCGCGTTGACCAAAATCGGGTACTCGGCCATGGTTTCCGAGCGGACCCACTTCTCCTGCTCTTGCTGCAACTCCCTGGCCAGGCGGGCTTCTTCTGCGGGATCTTCGGACCCGCCATGTTCCAGGAGTTCGCGCGGCATCGGCTTCAGCACGTGAAACAACGTGATCTCCGCGTCGGGAGCGTGGCGCAGCAAAGTGCCCGCATAGTGCAGCGCGCGTGCGGAGTGCCCGGCGTCGTCGACGGCGATCAAGATTTTCCTGAGGTGCGTCTCCTCCCGAAGAATCGTCGTGGGGACAGGATACGGCATCATACGTCACCAGACCTCTGAGGGTGAGCGATGGAACTCCGCCACCACCGGAAAGACGAGCGCGGCAAAGTCCTGGTAGCGCATACGGATCGCCTCCGAATGGGTCCCGCTCTGGAAGACGATCTGTTCGTCTTCGGTGAGCGACTGATCCACATAGACCGGCAGCCCATAGAGGATCCCGAACGGCGGCATCGCGCCCACCTCGCAGTCGGGGAACAGGCCTTTGAATTCGTCCTCGGTCGCGAGTCGCACCTGGCGGGTGAGAAAGACCTCTCGGAGGCGATGAAGGTCGATCTGCCAACTCGCCGGCAACACCGTCATCACGAACCGCTCTTCAACCTTCACGATGACGACCTTGGCCATCTCCTTTTCCGGAGTATGGAGCGTCAGAGCGATATCAGCGGCACGAAAGGCTTCCGGGTGGGGCAACACATCATAATGAACGCGTTCACGATCGAGAAAGGCTTTGAGTGTTCGTGCTATGGACATAGCCGCACCTCCTGTGATGGCCGACCTCCCGTCGGAGGTCGCGGTTGGAGTGGGTGAAGGGACTGAGGATGGCTGGTGACGACGGGACGATGGTTGAAAGGTCTCTCATGACCACGACTCCGCGCGGATCATGACGGCTGACAGTAGGGTCGCATTATACTCCGTTCGCACCTCGAGGTCATGGGGCACCGGAACGCGAGCGGCTGGACAAACCGCGATTCGGTCTATTGTCTTGACCCTTTGAAGCCTGCTATCCTCTCGCCTCCTTGGTATCCGAGTGCGGCGGCTCTGTATGAGCTGAGAAGTGGCAAGCGGATGTTGTGCGAGATCCATCAGCGCAGCTATTGTTCCATTTCATGCTCATCCGTTCGGTTCCGCCGTGACTCGGCACACCGTCCGACATTGACTCCAGCCCTTGCTTTTGCCGGCTCCTCGCCACGAAAGATTCCTCGAAGGTACCCATAGACATCTCCACGCGACCATTGCGGGAGAACCCTCGCGGAGACACTGGGCGGTTAGGCGAACAGTCAAACAAAAGATAATAGTGGCGGGGAACAGAAGGCGATGGACTACGGCAGCACTTCCTGTCGTGCCGTTCTGGAAACGCCCCCTCTCCCTTGCACTCTCCCATCTGGGGAGAGGGTTTGGGCGAGGGCCGTGCTCGCAGGGGGTTCACCAAGATGACGAACTGGGGCGACTGGGAGACGACAATCGGCTCGATCCTGGAAATGGTGCCGGAGGCTCGGATCGTCGTGGACCTGGCAGGCCGCATGGTCTTCGCCAATCGACAAACAGAAACCGTGTTTGGGTATCGGCCGGAGGAACTCATCGGCCATACGGTAGAGTTGCTCATACCGGAGCGGTTCCGAGGTAGGCATTCTGACTATCGCGCAAGCTTCATTTCCCAGCCCCGTTCACGACCCATGGGAGCCGGCCTTGACCTCTACGCGCGCCGGAAAGACGGGACCGAATTTCCGGTGGACATCAGTCTCTGGACGGTCAAACGCGAGGGCGGGCTGTTTGTCATGACGGCGGTCCGTGATCTGACTGAGATCAAAAGGCTCCAGGCGGAGTTGGTCCGGGAGCACCGTGAGCTCGTCGAAGCCCGGCGGGCGTTGGAGGAGGCGGTCGCCGAACTCAAACGTTCAAATGCCGATCTGCAACAGTTCGCCTATGTGGCGTCGCACGACTTGCAGGAGCCGTTGCGGATGGTGGCCAGTTACACGCAGCTGTTGGCGAAACGGTACAAAGGCAAGCTCGATTCGGATGCGGATGAATTCATCGCCTACGCGGTGGACGGCGCCAACCGCATGCAGAGGCTGATTCAGGATTTGCTGGCCTATTCGCGCGTCGATACCCAGGGCCAGGTCTTTGAGCCCACTTCCGTCGAGGCTCTGGTGGGCTATGCGCTCGATAACTTACGTTCGGCGGTGGAAGAGAGCCGGGCGGTGGTGACTCATGACCCTCTTCCCACGGTCATGGCCGATGAAAGACAACTCTTACAGTTGTTTCAAAACCTCTTGAGCAACGCGCTCAAGTTCCGTGGGGAACAGCCGCCGCGCGTGCACGTGTCCGCCGAGCGGCGCGGCAGCGAATGGCTGTTCTCCGTTCGCGACAACGGCATCGGGATCGATCCGCAATACGCCGAGCGCATCTTCGTGGTCTTTCAGCGCCTGCACAATGTGGCGGAATATCCCGGCACCGGCATCGGCCTGTCTATCTGCAAGAAGATTGTAGAGCGCCACGGAGGGCGCATCTGGATGGAGTCACGGCTCGGTCAGGGCGCCACGTTTTACTTCACGCTGCCGGGGTAGGACATGTCGTCAATCGTCGATGGTCATTCGTCAATCGTGGAGAGAAAGCGTGATCCCGATCAATGACGGTTGATAAACCCGTCCCTTACGCATCACGCATGACGCATCACAATGAAACGAGGAGGTATGATGGTTGTTCCCGACCTAGTGAGACCGGTTGAGATTTTGCTGGTGGAAGATAATCCGGGCGACGTGCGCCTGACCAGGGAAGCTTTGAAAGAGGCCAAGGTGATCAATCACCTGACCGTGCTGAAGGATGGCGTCGAAGCCCTGGCCTTTCTGCGCCGCCAGGGGCCGTATGCCGAAGCGGCCAGTCCGCATCTCATCCTGCTCGATCTGAACCTTCCCAAGAAAGACGGCCGTGAAGTACTGGCCGAGATCAAAGCCGACGACAAATTGAAGCGCATCCCCGTGGTGGTGCTGACCACCTCCCAGGACGAACAAGATGTGTTCAAGAGTTATCACCTCCACGCGAATTGCTACATCACCAAGCCGGTGGATTTGGAGCAGTTCATGACCGTGGTGAAATCAATCGAGGACTTCTGGCTCGGGATCGTGGTCCTCCCGAAGAACGGGAAACGGCCCAAGGGGTGAGTGAGGCGCATGCGCATACTGCTGGTTGAGGACAACCCCGGCGATGTCCGGCTGCTGCAGGAATATCTTCGCGGAGACCGCAGCGTCGCCGACGGGTTCCAGCTCGTGCATGAAGGCCGGCTCGCGCGCGGGCTTGAGCGCCTGGCGGAAGGAGGCTTGGATGCCGTGTTGCTGGATCTGTCCCTTCCCGACAGCCAAGGCATCGATACGCTGGTCCGAGCGCGCACGGCGGCGCCGGGCATCCCGATCGTCGTCCTGACCAGCCTCGATGACGAAGGGTTGGGAGTGCAGTTACTCCAAGCCGGGGCGCAGGACTACCTGGTCAAGGGAGAGGTGACGGGCTCCCTCCTGCGGCGGTCTCTGCGCTACGCCGTCGAGCGCAAGCGGGCGGAGAGAGAACTGTCGGAAAGCGAAGCGCGGTTCCGCGCCATCCTCGACAACAGCCCAGGGCTGGTGTTCCTGAAGGACCTGGAGGGCCGCTATCTGCACGTCAATCGCCAGTTTGAACGGACCTTCCATATCACCTGCGATGAAATCGCCGGCAAGCGGGACGATCAGGTGTTCCCTCCCGAGCAGGCCGCCGCGTTTCGCGCCAACGATCTGAAGGTGCTCAAGGCCGAGGTGCCGATGGAGTTCGAGGAAGTTGCGCTTCACGACGACGGCCCTCACACGAGCATTGTCTTCAAATTTCCGCTGCGCAAGGGAGACGGGAATCCCTATGCCCTCTGCGGGATCACGACCGACATCACGAATCGCAAGAAGATGGAAGAAGCGCTCCGGCAGGCCGAAGAAAAATACCACAGCATTTTCGACAATGCCGTCGAGGGTATCTTCCAGTCGACGCCCGACGGCCGCTATCTCAACGTCAATCCGGCGCTGGCGCGGATGTACGGTTATGACTCACCGGAGGACTTGATACACAGCGTCCGGGATATCGCGCATGAAATCTATGTCAACCCCGACTGCCGTACGGAAGTCACACGTCTGCTGGAATGGCGGGGTGTGCTCCGAGGGTTTGAATATGAAGTGTATCGAAAAGACGGCAGTACCATATGGATTTCAGAATCCGTCCGGGCGGTGCGGAACGACCGGGGCCAGATTCAGTATTACGAAGGGACGATTAAAGACATCACTGAGCGCAAGCGCGCGGAAGAGGCTCATACTCGACTGGCGGCGATCGTCGAGTGCTCGTACGACGCGGTGATCAGCGTGGCCCACGGTTGCATCACCAGTTGGAACCCGGCGGCCGAGAGGCTTTTGGGCTATTCCGCCGAGGAAATCCTCGGCAAGCCCGTCAGCCTTCTGGCGCCGCCCGGCCGTGCAGGTGAAGTAGAACGGATTCTTGGCATGGTTCTGCAGGGAGAGCGGCTCCATGACGTGGAGACCGAACGGGTGCGCAAGGATGGCGGAGCGGTGAACGTGTCTCTCACGGTGTTTCCTGTCAAGAATATGGCCGGCCGCATCACCGGCGCCTCGGCCATCGTCCGGGACATTACGGAGCGCAAACGGGCGGAGGAAGAGCGTCAGAAACTGGTGAAGGACCGGCTCTTGTTACTGGAATCGACAGGCGAGGGGATATACGGCATCGATTTGGAAGGGCGGTGCACCTTCATGAACCGGGCCGCGGGGAAAATGCTGGGATACCGGCCTGAAGACCTGCTCGGCAAGCGCATGCATGACGTCATTCATCATGCTCGTTCCGACGGGTCGCGCTATCCGATCGAGGAGTGCCGTATCTATCAATCGTTCCGAAGCGGAGAGGGGTGTCAGGTGGACGACGAGGTGTTGTGGCGCAAAGACGGGACAGCCTTTCCCGTCGACTATTCGTCGTCGCCCGTCATGGAACAGGACGCCATCGTGGGCGCAGTGGTGACGTTCACCGACATCACCGAGCGGAAGCGGTCGGAGGAACAGCTGCAACGGACGTTGGGCGAGTTGCGCACCCTCTCGCGGCGGCTGGATGTCGTGCGGGAGGAAGAACGGACCAGGATCGCCCGGGAGCTGCACGATGAGCTGGGCGTGCGATTGACCTGTCTGAAGTTGGATCTGGCCCGGCTGCAATCATTGATGGGCGGGTCGCTGTTCCCCCGCGAGAAGATGGAGGAGAAGGTGCGCTCGATGACGGCCGAAGTGGATTCGACGATCGCCTCGGTGCAGCGCCTGGTGGTGGAACTCAGGCCCGGTATCCTGGACGATCTCGGCTTGGTGGCGGCGATCGAATGGCAGTGCCAGGATTTCGAACAGCGGAGCGGGACGCGGTGTATCTGCAAAGCGTCGAAGGAGGAAATTGATCTCGATCGCGCACACGCGACGGCCGCGTTCCGGATCTGTCAGGAAGCGCTCACGAATGTCGCGCGCCATGCGAAGGCGACGTCTGTCCGAGTGTTGATCGAACAGGTCAACGGCGAGCTGTTGCTCGAAATCCAAGATGATGGGCAGGGCATCGGCACCGAACAACTCACGGATTCGGCCTGGTTGGGTCTGTTGGGAATGCGCGAACGTGCGCGGGGTCTCGGTGGCCGACTCGAGATTGCCGCCCGGCTTGGGAAAGGAACGACGGTGACATTGCGATTGCCGTTGACGTAAGCCGCGACGGTTTGTCTGGTTCATCTGGTTTGTCTCGTTTGTTTGGTTTGGGGCAAACGCACCAAGGCCATCCGACGAACCAGAGAAACCATATAAACCAGATAAACCAGATAAACCAACAAACGGGATTCTGATGCTGAAAATTGTGATTGCCGACGACCATTCGCTCTTCCGGCGGGGGGTCAAGGACCTGCTGTCCGACGGTCTGGGAGCCGTCACGGTCGGGGAATGCGGGAATGCCCACGACCTGCTGCAATTGGTCCGGCAGAAGAAGTGGGATGTCGTCATTCTGGATATCGGCATGCCCGGGACCACGGGAACCGACGCGCTCGTGCAGGTGAAGCGCGAACGTCCCTCGCTGCCCGTGATCATGCTGAGCATGCATCCGGAGGATCAGTACGCCGTCCGCATGTTCAAGGCCGGGGCGAACGCGTATCTGACGAAGGCCAGCGCGCCGGAGGAACTCGTGACGGCCATCAAGAAGGTGCTGAAGGGGGGAAATTACGTGAGTCCGTCGCTCGGTGAGAAGCTCGTGCACCTGTTTCACCGAGGCGAAGAGCGGTCCCCGCATGAACTGCTGTCGGATCGCGAATTCGAAGTCATGCGTCTCCTGTCCTCGGGGAAGACCGTCTCGGAAATCGCCGAGAGCATGCATCTTGGGACGACCACGGTGAGTACCTACCGAGCACGCATTCTGGAGAAACTCCACCTCAAGAACAACGCCGAACTCATGCGCTACGCCCTACAACAAGGGATCGCCTAGCCGCCCCCGTCCGTCACCCGCCATATGGCCCGTCTCCTTGTCGTTGTGATTAGGACAACGAAGGACAAGAATCAACGACGCCACAATCATGGTCACGCCGATAGTCTGACCCGGACGTCTCCGCTATAAGTCCCATCCATGCAGTCTCTCACGTCGTCTTTCGTGAATGTCTCTTCACTGTGAACTCCCGTGAAACCGTTCAGACGCCCCGAACGGGCGGTCGGAAAGGAGCCTCCCATGATAAAAGCGGCGACCATCCAGTCGGCCATTCGGTCGCAGTTGATGCAGCAAGGACCGTGCACACTCGAAACCTTGCTCGACCGGCTGCCCCAGTTTTCCTGGAGCGAGATCTTCACCGTGGTGGACCAACTCAGCCGGGAAGGCGAGCTGGTGCTTCGCCATCCGGCCCGCTTCGACTACGAGGTATCGATCGGCTCGGCCGGGCCGATCTCTGAACAGGCGCAGGCAGGCGGTGCGGTTGCCTGTGGCCGCACGTTCATCCCGGCCGATCCCGCCGTCCGGCGACGAGAGGAGCAAGTTCCATGATCTGTAGGCGCTGCCGAGGACTGATGACGCCGGAAGAACTGCGCGACTGGGGCGGAGGGAAAGGGAGTGACTGGTCACCTGCGTTTCGTTGTATCCCCTGCGGAGACATCATTGATCCGGTGATTCTCCACAACCGCTCCCGCGGCGCTGAGCCCACGATCCTTCGCAAGAAGCAAGCGCGATTTGATGTCCGAGTGATCTCCATACGAGCGGGAAAGGCCTGCGCGGCTGAGTGCTGACGGAAACGGCGGCGATGTGCCGGCCCCGCGATCAAGGAGAAGCTATGAGATATGTGGTGATGTGTTGCTTGTGCGAGAAAGTCCGCGACGATGTGGGGAGCGAGCCGGGCGAGGGGATGTGGCAGGAGTTCAAAATCTACATGGCTAAGTACATGCTCAGACCGTCGGACATTCGGTTGTCTCATACCTATTGCCCGGGTTGCCTCGTGTCGTATCGAGCCTTTCTGGCGTCACCGCAGGGGACCCGTCAGCCGTCGCAGAAGGAGGGAAAGCCATGATGGACGGTGCGCGCATGTCGAATCAAACGTGGTCGATCGTGTTGGCCGGCGGTGACGGCGGTCGCATCCGGGGCTTCATTCAGCGCTGGTTGGGTCGTCCCAGGCCGAAACAGTATTGTGCGTTTGTCGGAGAGCGATCACTGTTCCAGCATACCTTGGACCGGGCCTCCGCATTGTGCCGGCAGGAGCATATCGTGACCCTTGTTGCGCGCGAGCATCGGCGAGAGGCGTGGTCGCAGCTGGAAGGGCGGGGTGCCGGCACGGTGCTGATGCAGCCGAAAAACTGCGACACGGCCGCCGGCATTTATCTGTCGCTGACCTACGTCTGGGTCAGGGATCCCCAGGCTACCGTGGT
>CAYNLM010000129.1:0-11259 GCA_964398045.1 uncultured Nitrospira sp.
CACGTACCTAATCTGATACAGCCTTTTCTAGGTCGCATCGCGATGCATTCGTATGCCCAGCTCCTGACTTCCATTTCAATTGCCCTGCAAATTCAATTGCTTGCCACATCTTAAGTTTCCTAACCACATCCGACTTGATCGATGGTACAGACCTTGCTGAATAGTATCTTGGGTCTCAGGATGACTTCGATGAGTCTCATTTCACACAAGTCGTGGCGACGAATGGAGCCGCCGGTTTCCCACTCGGTCATGCAGGTTCCCCCTGTGGGCCTGGGTGATGCCTCCTCTGGATCGTGCCCATCCAGAACGGCACCGGTGCCTCTAGCGGCCGCCACCAGCGCCGTGCCTCCTTCGGGAGGCACGGCCCGCCCTTATCCTGTATCTTCAGCAGCACACATATGCGATGAGACCTGTTCTCAATCGCTTCCTCGTCCGACTCTAAAGGAATTCGCATGCCCGGCAACCCTGTGAAGCGGAGAAAGATGCGGCAAGGCACTGCTCTTAATCCCAAGATCCCCATCCACTCCCGGACCACACGGCTCACCGTGAGCCTTCCAAAAACATTGCTCAATCGCCTGCGCGATACGGTGTATTGGGTCCCTCAACTCACCCTGGCTCGCCTGGTGGAAACCGCCATCCATTCGGCGTTGCACCAATTGGAGGCCGGCAATGGAGGGCCCTTTCCGAGGCGCGTGCATGAGCTGAAACCTGGCCGGCCCAAAGCAAGCCATTCGGGGCAGCAACAGACACCGGCTCCGCTGTCATACTCAACGACGTTGCACCCGGCGCCGATGCAAATAGCCGACTTTCAGACGATTCAACATGCGACACGCTGGTCCATCGGCGAATCCATACCCGGCCAGGGGGTTTCAGAGTCGTCCAGATAAAGCCGCTTCCTCATGATCGCGGCAATGAGCCATGGGGGACTTCCTCTCAGCCATACGGAGCGCCATATGACAGGATCCGATACCCGGCAATCCGTACTCGTCGTCGACGATGACCCTGACATCTTGACGGCACTTCAAGATCTCCTTGAGTACGAGGGTTTTCATGTCGACTGTGCCCACACCTGCCGTGAAGCGCTGTCCTCCATCGAGCACAATTACTACAATGCCGTCCTGCTCGACCTCGGCTTGCCCGACGGCGACGGACAAAGCGTGTTACATCGCCTTCAGGAATCCGATCCTTCTCTCCCCGTCATCGTCCTCACGGCCGCCACGTCGATGGATCGAAAGGTCGGCTCCCTGACGCAGGGCGCCTTCGCGCACCTGACCAAACCCTACCATCGGGAAGAATTGCGGACGATTCTCCATCGGGCCATCGGTATGAAGTCGCTGGCGACGAAGGCGGAAGGCATTGCGGTGGCCCTGTCGGAAAGCGAGGATCGTTTTCGATCACTGGTCCAATCGGCGCCCGATGCGATCGTCGTGGCCGATGACCACGGCTATATCGTGTCGTGGAACGAGGCCGCAACCAAGATGTTCCAGTACAGTCCGGCGGAGGTGCTCGGGAAGCCTCTGACCATCCTGATGCCGATGCGCTATCGCGAAGCCCATGAGATGGGCGTGGAGCGCATGAGGACCACCGGCCAATCGAAGCTCATCGGACAGGTCATCGCCTTGCAGGGCCTGCGAAAAGACGGACGGGAATTTCCGATCGAACTTTCCCTGGCGACCTGGAAAAGCCGAGACGGAGCCTTCTACAGCGGCATCCTTCGGGACATTACCGCGCGAACCGCCACGGAAGCTGCCCTGAAGGACAATGTGGAACGATTTCATTTGCTCACCACCCATCTGTCGCTCGTGTTCTGGATGAGCGATGTGGCAAAGAATGAACTGATGTACGTCAGCCCGTCGTATGCCCAAGTCTGGGGACGGCCCTGCGAGGAATTGTATCGCGCCCCTCGCGCCTGGCTGGACGCCGTCCATCCCGAGGATCGGGCCCGTGTCCTCCATGCCGCCCTGACCAAGCAGGCCATCGGCTCCTACCGGGAGGAGTACCGCATTGTTTGCCCCGATGGAACGACACGATGGATCCGGGATCAGGCGTTCCCCATTCGGGATGCCTCCGGAGTCGTGCACCGGATTGCGGGATTGGCCGAAGACATCTCGCGCGAGAAGGAGCGTGACGATGCGGCCCGGCATTGTGAAGAACGCGTCCGACTGGCGCTGGCCACCGCTGAACTGGGCATTTGGGATTGGGACCGTGATTCGAATCGTCTGTACTGTTCCGGGCGCGCCATGGAACTATTGGGGCAACCAAGCATGGCCCGGCATCTGGCTCCCCAAGAATTGCTGGCGTTCGTCCACGAGCCGGACAGAGCCGAAGTGGCGCAAGCCTTGAATCGCGCGCAGGATGACTCCAATATCTGCGCGATACGCCATCGGATACGCAAACCCGACGGCTCGCTGCAATGGCTGGTCTGGTTTGGATACGCGCTTCGAAAGAACGGCACCGTGTCGCGTCTCATCGGATCCGTCGGCGTAACCGGCTAAGCGTGCAGCGGATCAGGAAAACTTCTTCGGACCGATGAGGGCCTGTTTGAACACGGTCTTCAGCCCGAAGTAGGCGAACGAATCCTTCAAATTTGAATAGAGCCGTTTGAACGCTCCCATATCAGGATTAGTCACATACTCCATCGTCAAGGCAATCCGCTCTTCTCCCTCCCCCAAAGGCGTTACCGCGTGCCAGAGCTTGTCGCCGTTGAAAATCACCATGTCGCCCGGCTCCGTGATCAGCTCGAGATGCCGCGGTGGCTTGGTCGGATGATCCTTGAATAACTCGCAGACGAGCTTGCACTGAGTCGATCGATCAACCAGCCCCATGAGAATCGTATAGCGCGCCCCTTTGTAGTAGGACGTGTCGTAGTGGAATCCGATGTGGTCGCCCGGCTCGGTGTAGTAATACAGCGCACAGGAATGAGGATCGTTGTCCGGACAGAGCATCAGCTTCGCATCGACCAGCCGGCTCAAGAACTCTTTAAACGATTCCGACCGGTATAGATCCAGAAACTGCGGGGCTTTTTGCCGGACAGTGTAATAGCTGACGCTGCCTCCCTTTTTATGCCCGGGAATATAATTCCGGTTGAGATCCGCCTTCAACCCTTGGGCCTGCGGGACCAGCATCTCTTCGACAACGGCACGGGAAAGAAACTGCTTAATAACGAGAAACTCATTCTGGTCTCAATACTCTCGATGTAGGCGGTCCACATCCAGCGCCGCAACGGCGCGATCCACCGCTTCACTGACAGTACTTGCAACATTCGATACCACGAACACCCTCCGTGTTCAGTCAATGGTCAGTCGTCAACGGTCAATGAGTTGGTCCTTCCGACTTGACGATTGACTAATGACGATTGACGCTTACTTCACGGTCCGCTCAGCACCGGAGCCTTCACCACCTCGGCATCCGGCGGTGCCTTGAAGTCAAACACCTCGTTGCTCAGACCGATATTGGGTTTCAATCCTGAAAATTCAAACGTCGCCACATTGCCGCTGATTTCGTGGAGGGAGACCGTGCGGATAAAATACGTTTTCGGAAACACTTCCACGACAATACGCTGCAGGCTCCGCGTCGACTCCTGATCCTTCGCTTTTGGAATCAGCGTGATTCTGCGAATGCCGCCGACTCCGCGCTCTTTCCCAGGCGTCGGCTCGACCTCGAAGGACTCCTCCAATTTGGCCGCGCCTTGCAGCAACTCCAACGGCGCCTTGGACGCCGCCATCTGCGTCAGCTTTCCGACGAGCACTTGCTTATGCTCCGGCACGTAGACTTTCACGTCGTCATGATTCACATAGATTTCTTCGTTCGCCGGCTCGAGATAATCCCATCGCAGACGCCCGGGTTTCTTGATGTAGACCTTGCCGGACGAGGTCACGGGCCGTTCGAATCCCTCGATTCTGGTCTTCTGGGTAAAGTCCGCCTGCAGGTCCTTCGTCTTTTCGTAGCGGGTCTGGATCTGCTTGACGACCTCATGCACTTCCTGCAGGGCCTTCTCATCGAACACCTCATCGGCCCCCGCCACAGGACCGACGAGCAGCAGACTCAGCGCACATCCCATCATCAGGCGTGTCACGCTTCCGCCGCCCCCACGGGGCCCCGCCGCCCGAGGACTTCGCGACGGCCGTCGCGGCCTGCCGCGCTCACGATCCCGTCCGTCTCCATTTGCTCGATCATGCGGGCGGCGCGCGGATAGCCGACACGCAGGCGCCGTTGAATCAGGGAAGCCGAGGCCTGCCCGGTCGAGAGCACCAGCTCTTTGGCCTGCTCATAGACATCATCCTTCGCCTCTTCTTCCGCCGCCTCTTCCTGTTTGAGCGATTGCAGTTCCTGGTTATAGGTCGGCATGGCCTGTTTCTTCACGAACTCCACGACGGAGCGCACATCGTCGTCGGAGACGAAGGAGCCGTGCAGGCGCGCCAGCCGGCCCGTCCCGGACGCCAGATAGAGCATGTCCCCACGACCAAGCAGGGCTTCCGCGCCGTTGGCGTCTAAGATGGTACGCGAGTCGGTCTTCGATGAAACCTGGAATGCGATACGCGCAGGAAAATTCGCCTTGATGAGGCCGGTCAGCACGTCCACTGAAGGGCGTTGGGTCGCCAGCACGAGATGGATGCCGGAGGCGCGGGCCATCTGGGCAAGCCGGGCGATCTTGTCTTCCACATCCTTGGGCGCCACCATCATGAGATCGGCCAGTTCGTCGATCATGACGACGATGAAAGGCAAGGGTTCGGGCGGCGTCGGTTTCGGTTGCATGCAGCCCTGCTCGCCTTCGGCTATCGCCGTTTCTCCGGCGGACAACCGTTCCTCTTCAGTTAAGAACTGCATCGGCAGCTCGGCCTGTTCAACCGGCGGCGCGGCATTATCGGCAAAGGCTTCGTGCAGGCCAGCCACTTTGCGATTGTAGGCATCAATGTTGCGCACCCCGGCTTCCGCCAGCAGCTTGTAGCGCCGTTCCATTTCAGCCACCACCCAGCCCAGCCCCTTGGCGGCGGACTTGGCATCCGTAATCACGGGACGCAGGAGATGGGGAATGCCGTCATAGGATTGAAACTCCAGCATTTTAGGGTCGATCAGCAGCAGCTTGACTTCGCTGGGCTTCGCCGAAAACAGGATGCTCAAGAGCATGGTGTTCAGGCCGACGCTCTTGCCGGCTCCGGTCGCGCCGGCTACCAGCAAGTGAGGCATGGCCTTGAGATCCGCCGTGACCGGAGCTCCGAAAATATCCTTGCCGATGGCCAACGTGAGTTTCGACCGCGCTCGCGAGAAGGCCTCGCTCATCACGACTTCCTTCATGGACACGGTTTCGCGCGAGAGATTCGGGACCTCGATCCCGACCACCGATTTGCCAGGCAGCGGCGCCACAATGCGCAGACTCGTCGCCTTCAACGCGAGAGCCAGATCGTCGGCCAGGTTGACGATGCGCGCCACCTTGGTGCCGGGAGCCGGTTCAAACTCATACATGGTCACGACCGGCCCCGGCCGGACTTCCGTGACCTTGCCTTCAATTCCAAAGCTTCCCAGCGCGCGCGACAAGACTTCGGACTGAGCCTTCAACTCTTCATCGGACATGCGGCTCACGGGACCGGATGGATCGCTCAGCAATTCCTCCGGGTCGGGAAGGCGATAATCCCCGGCATCGGCTTGCACCGCCACGATCTCCGGCTCGACTGCTTCTTTTTCAGTCCCCATGGAGACTGAACCGAGGGGCGGCTGAATGATGGGAGGCTCCGGTACAACGACGGGCTGAGGTTCTTGAGCCAGCTCGCCAATGGTTTCTTCCACGACCGTCGCGCGGCTCGGCTTCGGCGCCTTGGTTTTTTGTCTTCGATTGCCCGATTCCGCCTGAGCGTCGACAGATCGTTCAGGCATCATCGCAGCCAGCCGCTCACGGAACGAAGCCCACCGTGCCGGCATGCGGCTGATGAATTCGGTTAATGAGAGCGGCGTCGTGAACAAGAGGGAGACGAGGAATCCGGCAATGATGAGGATATGTGCCCCCGTGCTGGCAAACACCGCGCGAAGGCCTTCGCCGATCAACTGTCCGCCGATTCCCCCGGCCATCCCGCGCGAGACCATCCCGCTGGAGAGCGTCGGAACAGCGGTCGCCTCAAGATGAAGGAAGGCGCTGAGAAAGAGGACTGCTGCAAGCGAGCTGCCGGCGGTCCTCAGCCGAATACTGACGGGGGTTTGAGAGAAGCAGCGAAAACCCAGCCGGCCCAGCAAGAAGGGAAAGAGATAGGCCGCCCCGCCGATCAGATAGAAAAACCCGCCGGCCAGCACCGCGCCGAAGGAGCCGATCAAGTTACGAGGAGGATTGGCGGCCGGCGCGCCTGCCGCAACCGTCTCGGCCTCTCCCGGCACAAACGACAGGAGGCTCAACAGGGTGAGCAGACTCAGCGCGATCAGGATCACGCCGATGACTTCCCGCTGAATATGAGAAGGGGGAGAAGGGGCGCGGCGGGCTTCGCCCCGCTTAGCCGAGGTGGTCACACCCATAGGCGCGGATGCTAGCACAGGGGGCAAGTCATTTCAAACGAGGCTCGATCCAAGCGAACTTCTTCGTCCGCGACAGGGGGAATGAATGAAATGATTTGGCCGGTTTTGCCGGGCTCGTTAAGATGACCGGACGCTGGATACACCATGTCTGATTCGAACGCACAACCCCGCCGTTTCATCGAATTGCGCAAGCACCGGCGTGTCACCCCGCCCCCCGGTTCGCTGCTTTCTTTTTCGGCCATCGTTCGGCCGGGAGAGTCCATGGTGGAACACGAGGGCGATGGGGCCGTCATCAATCTTTCGCCGGGCGGCTGCATGATCGTGAGCGACGTGGCCCTGCTGGTCGGGCAGCAATACCAGTTGATTATCCAATCGCCCTCTGCCTGGACACCCATCACTATCGACTCCGCTGTTGTTCGCTGGGCCCATACACACGAATTCGGTGTGAAAATAGTCTCCATCGGACCGGACCAAGAAGAACGCTTGCTCGAACTTTTCCAACGCCTCCGGTCTTCCGCCTCGTAATAGGCTGGGCAGAAATTTCCCCCCGGCGAGGAACATTTTCCCACTTCTCCGCACGCTTGCTCTTAAATCCCCAATTTATCGGCTCCTCGAGTCGATGCCTCCTGGCACGGATGTTGGTCAAGAGACCGGTATCTCTTGTCTCGTTTTGCAAGAGTAATGGCTGTGATGGAATGCTAAACGACTGTTGGCAGTGGCTCACGCAAGACGTGTCATTCATTGGCGGCTTCCAGAGCCCTCTACTCAGTTGGCTCGGCGCCGGAAGCATTCTGGCGCTCTGCATCTGGCACAGCGTCTTTCTCATACGAGGCGCGCTGCATATCGGTCAGGCCTTCGGACGAATCCAACCGTCTCTCGCACTTCTGGTCAGGGCGCGTCAGCAGACATCCAAAGAATGGATCATCATTCCGGCCCTGGCCAAAAAACAGGCGCTGGCTCAGGTACCGGAAGCGCGCCGCGACTTGGATGACCTCCAAGAACTGGATCGCATGATGCGCGCCGAACGAACCGTGGCGGGTACATGGCTGTCCTATCGTAAGACGTTTGCCATGGAGCAACCTTCCTGGTTCATCGAACCGACTGTCCACGCGGCCCGGTCAGCCGCGGAGTTTTTCTCCTTCGATGCCCTGTGTGCCGATCATCTCAATGTGCGTTTCTATCAGCAGCTTCCCTCCTTCATGACCGGCATTGGTCTGATGTTCACCTTCCTCGCCATTCTGATCGGCCTCAGCAAACTGCATGCGAATGGATCGCAGATCGAAGGCATGCAAGGACTCATCAACGGTCTCGCCGGGAAATTCGTCACCTCCATTGTTGGGCTCGCCTGTGCGAATGTCTTTACCTTACTGGAGAAATCCCTTTGGTATCGCTTGGCCAAACACCATCAACAGGTCGTCTCGCTGCTCGATGAGATGTTTCCCCAGAAAGTTCACGACCAGAGTGTCCAGAGTAGTGCCGCGTCGGCGAGCATCGAACTATCGAGCGGCATCAGACATGATCAGGCGAACCAACTGGTTGAAGCGGTGCATCAGCGCCTGGGAGCAGCCGTCTCGGCACTCACGGCGGTCTCGCAATCACTCACATCGCTGGGAAGAGGGGATTCACTCATTCGCAATGAGCATCTGGCTGCCGATATCGGCAAAGAAGTTCAGAAGGCAGTGGTCCCGCTGCTGGATCCATTGTTGGCAGCGATTCAAGATTTGAGCGACTCCATCGAAAAACAGCGTGCTCCGGCGCAACTGTGTCCCACCGAGCTGGACAAAATGTTTGACCGGCTCAGGAAACGCCTTGATGACGGTCCTCGAGAGACAACGAGCGCGCCTCGCCGATCGGGAGAGGATCGTGCGGGCTGGTTGCCGCGGTTGCGACGGAGTCCAATTGAAAAGGCACGACCAGAATGAAATGCTTTTCCTCCCAGGAACCAGTCGAAAGTGGGTCGGCATCAGCCAGCGGCATCGCCGACCTCATGACCTCGCTCACCGTTATCTTTATTCTCCTCTTGGCCGCCTATGTCGCCAGAGTCGAAGACGGAAACGCGAAACCGCCAAGTCCGAACAGCACCGTCACCATGAAATTAGAGCAGCAGCTTGAGACGCATCACCTGGCCGTCGATACCACAGAGTCGGATCCGCACGTGCTCAGCGTCGTCGTGCCGGACGCCATCCTGAATTTTGAGTTCGGCAAGAGCGTCCTGCTCCCGTCAGCCGAAGCCTTTCTAGAGCAAACGATGCCGCATTACGCCACGATGATCTGCGGGCCGAATGGCCACGAAGTGGAATCGTTCGTGATCGAAGGCCACACCGACGACCAAGGAGACGACATCCGGAACTTGAAGCTCAGTCAGGATCGCTCTTTCGCCGTCTTGGTGAAGGGGTTGGAAGTGATCCATACCCGTCTTCCCTGGGCCTACGAATGCTTCCAGCAAAAGGCTTCAGCGAACGGCCGCGGCAAGCAGGACCTGCTGCGCAATGCAATGGGACATCCCGACCGCGACAAAAGCCGCCGCGTCATCTTCAAAATTCACCTGCGGCATGGGTGACGCGTTCTGAATCGCCTCCTGAACGATCTTCGCCTGTCGCTGTTCAGGATAGCATCCGGCGAGTCAATTCGATGAACTGTGGGACCGAGAGAATTTCAGCCCGGGCGGCGGGCGAGAGGTCGAGTGGCTCCAAAGCTTCCATCACCGCCTTCTGATCGTATCCTTCATCCTTCAGCGAGTTGACGAGCGTCTTGCGCCGATGCGCGAAGGCGGCTTTGACCAACGCGGCAAACTTGGGTTCTTCTTGCGGGCTCAGCTCTCTTCGCTCCTTCGTTCGCAATAACACAACCGCTGAACCGACTTCCGGCCTTGGCCTGAAACACTGGGCTGAAACTCTGAATGCCTTCGTGATGTCTGCCGCGTATTGGGCCATAACGGAGAGCACGCCGTAGTCTGAGCTGCCCGGTTTGGCCACCAACCGATCGGCCACTTCGTTCTGCAGCATAAGGACCAATCGCAGAAACCGGTCGCGATGATCCAGCAATTTGAACAGCAACGGTGTCGAAATGTAATACGGCAGGTTGGCCACGACGATGGTGCCGGCTGGAAGGTGCTCCATCGGATAGGTCATCGCGTCGTCCAGGAGGAGTGTGAGATTCGGAAAGTCCGCTTGCCGTTCGGCGAGATATGTATGAAGTCTGGGATCGACTTCTATGGCGGTCACGTGACCGGCTGTGCGGCACAGGGCCTCGGTCAGAATGCCACGGCCCGGTCCGATTTCGAGCACCGTGTCGCTTGGCGTAATTTC
The DNA here is from genome assembly GCA_964398045.1 of uncultured Nitrospira sp. GTDB lineage: Bacteria > Nitrospirota > Nitrospiria > Nitrospirales > Nitrospiraceae > Nitrospira_D. The sequence goes on from CAYNLM010000129.1 coordinate 9,807, forward strand.
GGCCAGCGCCACGATCTTGCGAACGATGTTGGGATCGATGAGAAAATTTTGTCCGAGGCGTTTGATCGCGGAGGGGGGATCGGAGATTCCCACCGTCAACCACCAGGCGAGGGACGAGGAGCTTGAGCCAGTTGTTTGGCCAAGGCAGCGAGGGGCGTGCGATAACAGTCGATCAAGTCGGTGAACTCCTCGACCATATCATTGGTGAAGGACGGTCCGGGATGAATACCGGCGAACTGCTGCCCTTCCTTCTGGCCCACGGCATCCGTAAGGAGTGCGACAGTTTTTGCTTTCCATTTCGCAACCCGTTCAGACCCGGCGACGGTATTCAGGTCTTGGAGGGTTTGCTTGGCAAGGGCGTCGAGTTCCTTGAGTTGCTGTTGAACTATTGCAAGCCCCGCCGGCGATTGACTGGTCATCAATATGCTCCTGTTGCCCTGGTCTGTCTGGTCTATCTGGTTTATTTGGTTGAATGAAATTCAAACGAGACAAACCAAACAAACCAGATAAACCGTTCACCGACGCTGAGCGACGATCTTGGCGGCCAGTTTGACCGCTTCAAGCAAGCTGCCCGGATCGGCGACGCCTTTGCCCACAATATCGAAGGCAGTTCCATGATCGACCGACGTCCGAATAATCGGCAGCCCGACCGTGAGGTTCACGCAGGTCCCGAAGGCGACGAGCTTCAGCGGGATCAACCCTTGATCGTGATACATGGCGACGACGCCGTCGTACTGGCCCTTCGCCGCTTTGCCGAACAATGTATCAGCCGGTAACGGGTCGCTGGCGAGGATGCCTTGGGCCTGAGCCGCACGGGCCGCCGGCAGAATGACGCGAGCTTCTTCGTCGCCGAATAAGCCATGTTCACCCGCATGAGGGTTCAGCGCCGCGACGCCGATCTTGGGCTTCTTGATTCCATACAGCTTGGTCAGCGCCAGATGCGCCAGACGAATCCCCTTTTCGATTTTCGCCTGCGTCAGAAGCGAGGACAGCTCTTTGATCGCGACGTGAGTCGTGACGAACATGATTCGCAACGGCCCACCGACGATCATCATGCCTGATTCTTGCGTCTGAGTCAGATCCGCAAGCAGCTCCGTATGGCCGGGATAATGACAGCCCGCCATATTGATGGCTTCTTTATTAATGGGTGCGGTCACGATCCCGTCAATGCAGCCGACATGCGCCAGCTCGACGGCTTTCTTAATAAAGGCGACCGACGCAGCACCGGTCTCTTCGGCCGCGACACCCGGCGTGAATGCTCCCAGCGGCGTCTCCAAAGGATCGAGCACGGCCACGGTTCCTTCGCGCATCGGCAGCACCTCATGGCCATCCACGCGAACGGCTTTCAGCTTGAGATTCAGCGCCTTGATCGTCCGCTCCATCACCGGCAATGACCCAATCACCAACGGACGGCAGAGTGTCCTCAAGGCGCGGCTGGTCACCGCCTTGGCAA
>CAYNLM010000130.1:0-11090 GCA_964398045.1 uncultured Nitrospira sp.
CTCCTACCAAGTGCTTATCACCCCGGAAACTGTCCTCGCTCGACCCGTTCAAGAAGTCCTCGTCCTGGGGTTGCTGTCTCTTGTGGCAGCGGCATTTCTCCTTCCCTCGCGCCTGGTCGAGACGCGGGCCTTCACGATCATCCTTCTCCTGATCGATACCACGGTCACCTCGTCCATCATCTACATCACGGGACAGCGGGGCTCAGACCTTTATCTGGCCTATTTCCTCATCATTCTGATCTCGGCGTCGATGAGGAGCCTTTGGCAGAAAACGGCGTTCTCGGCATTGATCGCCGCTTCCTATGGAGCCATCCTGTACGTCACGCTCGGCGATGAACTATTCATGGAAGGCCATCTCATTCGGATCTCCATTCTCCTGATCATGGGGGTCGTGTACAGCGTCATGAGCTACAATTTGGAGTTGGAGCGGCATGACAGATTAACTCTCCTGGAACAGGTCAATGAGCGCCTCCGTACCGAAGAGAAGTTAAAAGCGAGCGAGTCCCTCCTGAGAACTCTTCATGAGATCACGGTGCAGGCCACCGACTGGGAAAGCCGGCTTCGCCGAATCTTGCACGTCGGTCGCGCAAGCCTCGGGCTGTCCACCGCCATGGTCATGCGGGTCACCGGAGACAGGTATGAAATCCGCATGATCCTCGGCGGCGAGTTGGACGCCCGCCCCGGCGACACATTCACGATGAACGGAAGTTATTGTGCCTGGACGATTGAATCGCGTGAGCCCGTCACCTTCTCCGCCCTCGACCAGTCTGATTGGGGACCACCTTCGGCAGATCCTCTGCTTTCGCCGAACGCGTTTGCGGGAATCACCATTCTGGTGGATGGAGCGGTGTACGGCGCACTGTGTTTCTCAAGCACGACGCCCAGACAACAGGCATTCGTGGGCTATGAAAAGGTGTTTTTAAAACTCTGCGCGCAGTGGATCGGTCATGAACTGGAACGCGAGGCGGCTGACAAGGGTATTCGCGCGGCGAAGGAGCAGGCAGAGGCTGCGAATCGGGCCAAGACTGAATTCTTGGCCACGATCAGTCATGAAATACGAACGCCTATGAACGCCATCATCGGAATGGCGGATTTGCTGTGGGACACCGGCTTATCGACGACTCAGAAGGAATATCTGGGCGTGCTGAGCCGCAGCAGTACCCACTTGCTCGAATTGATTGACGATATTTTGGACGTCAGCAAAATTGAGGCCGGACAACTGACGCTTGAATCGGTGCCGTTTAATTTGCACGAGGTTCTTGATAAATGCGCTGAAGCCCTGGCCTTGAGGGCCCAATCAAAAGGTTTGGAGCTGATTGTTTCCGTTGCTCCGGATGTGCCGACACGCCTCCTCGGCGATCCCCGAGCACTCCGTCAGGTCATCGAGAATTTATTGGGCAATGCCATCAAGTTTACCGAACGCGGCTGCGTGCGCCTTCACGTGTCCAATGATCTGGAAACGAATCAGCCGGGCGCATTACGGTTTGCCGTTTCCGATACCGGAATCGGCATTCCACCGGAGAAACACGCGCTTATTTTCGAGCGCTTCACACAGGCGGATTCATCGACGACTCGTCTCTTTGGGGGCACAGGCTTGGGGCTGTCTATCTGCAAACACCTGATTGAATTGGCGGGTGGTCGCATCTGGCTTCAGAGTGATGCGGGCCAAGGGACGACTTTTTATTTTACGACTCCGTTCGCCGTACAGACCGGCAACCGGGATTCGTCCCCACGGATTGATCTATGCGGAGCACGAGTTCATTTGAAGATCGACCACACGGAGACCAGACAAATAGTGCAAGAGTTTTTCCTTTCTAAAAATGCCGCCGTCTCTCATGTTACAGACGAACCATCGGCTTGGCCTCAACCCGACCGCGCTTTACACTCCGATCCCTGCACATTCATGGTTCTGGAGCTCACCACTTTGGACGACTCGTCCGAACACATGAGGCTGATTACCACTGCCCGGGATAATGGGGCCATCGTCGTCCTGGTGGTTCCCGATGTACGCAGCTCAATCATCGCCGCTTGTTACAGACTTGGACTAGGCGGCTATGTGACGAAGCCCATTACGGGAAGGAAGCTGGAACAAGTCATTCTTTCTCACATGAAGGATAGAGAGAAACGCCACTCGTCGGGACTGAATGAACCGCGTGGTGAACGCGCCCCGAGGATTCTCATGGCCGAGGATTCGGCCGATAACCAGCGGTTGATCCTGGCTTATCTTCAAAAGACCGGCTATACGTTGGACATCGCTGAAAATGGAAGAATGGCCTGCGAGATGTACCAAAGCGGAAGGTATGATCTGGTGCTGATGGACATCCAAATGCCGGTGATGGATGGGTTGACGGCCACGACTATGATCCGGCAATGGGAGAAGGAATCACAGCGAGTCTCCGTTCCTATCATTGCCTTGAGTGCGCACGCGCTTGGGCAGGAAGTGCAGCAAAGCCTCGCCGCCGGCTGTTCGGCGCATATCACGAAGCCCGTAAGGAAAGCCACGCTGCTGGCCGAAATAGATAAATGGCTGCATCAGCCGCCCCCTCAGGCGCTTTTGACTACCCCACCTTCACAACGTCCGGTGGTCGAATGTGACTCGACTCAGTCACAGCATCGTAGCGGTGCCGGGTAAAGAGCCTGATTCCATCAGCATCGAGTCTGAATGGTATAGCGGCCGGCGAAGGTCTCATCCGGCAGGAGCCGCTTCAAGCCCCACTCGGGATGATTGAAGGCGTCCGAAGCGCAGGTCATCGGCTCGATGGCTAAGGCGCGCCGTGGCGCATCGGCGATCGCGTCGCCGGTGTAGACCACCACGGCGGAGAATGAGCGATCCATGATGATGTCGACAGTGCGACCGCTCACCGGATTACGCAGCGATGCGGTGCTGTACCCGGTCGCCGCCATGAGGAAGGAAAGAGGATAGATGATCGTGTAGCAATGCCTATCAAACCGCGCTCGACTTCATCAAACTATCCGCTTGCGGAGGGGAAAATCCTTGATAGCCGCGATGCCGCTCGGCCAATTCCAGCACCGAGAACGCGTGGCCGTCTACCATTTCAGGGGCTGAAAAAATTTGCCTGAGCTGCCCGCCTCGCTCTCCCACGATGGAACCGGCAAACACGATGCCCTTCTCTTTCAATTTCGCGATGGCCAGTTCGATGTCTTCGACGCGCACCGCAACATGATGGAAGGCCCGATCACCGAACTTCCGCACCCATCCGGGGATGATGCTGGTCCTGCCTCGGTCGTCCGGATAGGCTTGATCGACGAACAGGGCCGGATAGCCGACCTTGCGGTAGACCTTCGCGTACCAATCGTTGAAGTGCAAGGTTTCACTGTAGGCATAGCCCAAGCCGGTAAATTGCTGCGCGCGTTGATCGATGTCCGACGTGCGCAAGGTGAGATGGTCCACAACCGGGTAGAAACCGACTCCTGTGGCATCGAGCATGTCCTTTAAAACCCTGGCCGCTCTGTTATGCGCAACATAGTCCGCCACCATCTTTTCTATGAGCGCATCTAATTCCGCCCCCTGATCCATGGTCGTTGCTCCTTCCCAAGCTCGTCGATCGTTACCCGTCGTTCGTCATTCCTGAAACGAGAAATGAAGGCAGCTCGTCGCTTGCCGATTGACGTATGACGAGTGACGAAGTCATTCCCCGAACCGAATGCCTTGCGCCAGGGGAAGGTCCGTTCCCCAGTTGATCGTGTTCGTCTGGCGGCGCATGTACGCTTTCCACGCGTCCGAGCCGGCTTCACGACCTCCGCCCGTTTCTTTCTCGCCGCCGAACGCCCCGCCGATCTCCGCTCCCGATGTCCCGAGGTTGATGTTCGCGATCCCGCAATCGCTGCCGACGGCCGAAAGAAACTGCTCGCTGTGCCGCAGGTCGTTGGTGAACAGCGCGGACGACAGTCCCTGCGGCACGTCGTTCTGCATCGCAATGGCCTCATCCAACGTGCGGTAGGTCATGAGATAGAGAATCGGCCCGAACGTTTCACGCCGTACCACCGGCCAGTGGTGCTTGGCGCTCATGAGCGTGGGCTCCACAAAATAGCCGGGACGGTTCGATACCCGTCCGCCGTAGAGGACTGTGCCGCCTTCCTTCTTTGCTTCCTCGATGGCCGCGCGATAGTGATCCACGGCGCCTTGATCGATCAGCGGCCCCATGAGCACCCCATCTTCAAGCGGATTACCGATGCGGACTTGCCCATAGGCCAGCGTGAGCCGCTTCACGAGCTCGTCATAGCGCGACTCCTGCACAAAGAGTCTCCGTGTGGTCGTACACCGTTGACCTGCCGTGCCGACCGCGCCGAACAGGATCGCCCGGACAGCCAGATCCAGATCCGCCGTCTCATCGATGATGATCGCGTTATTGCCGCTCAATTCAAGCAACGTACGCCCCAACCGTCGCCCGACCATCGAGGCCACCTGCCGCCCGACCGGAACGGAACCGGTGAAGGAGATCAGCGGCAAGCGAGCATCCTGGACCATCGCCTCGGCAAGATCGGTCCGATCCGTGATGAACAAGGAGAAAATCCCCGGCCGGCCTTGTTGTTCCATGACGCGATTGCAGATCCGCTGCACGGCAATCGCGCAGAGCGCGGCTTTGTGAGACGGCTTCCAAATGACCGTATCGCCGGCAATCGCCGCAAGGAACGCATTCCAGGCCCAGACAGCGACCGGAAAGTTGAAGGCCGTGATGACCCCGATGGGACCCAGCGGATGCCATTGTTCATACATGCGATGGCGCGGACGCTCCGATTGCATGGTCGCGCCGGACAACATGCGTGACTGCCCGACGGCGAAATCCGCCATGTCGATCATTTCCTGTACTTCGCCGTCCCCTTCAGCCTTGATCTTACCGACTTCCAGCGACACCAACGTGCCGAGTTGGTCCTTGTGTTCACGCAGGGCTTGCCCGATGAGCCTGACGCACTCGCCCCGTCTGGGAGCCGGCACCATCCGCCATCCGGCAAACGCCTCGCTCGCCTCCTGCACGATCCGTTCATAGTCGTCTTGCGTACAGGTCCGCACGGCGGCAATGGATTCTCCCGTGGCCGGATTGACCGAATGAAGCAAGCCGGCCTGCTCGCTTCCGGACCGCCAGCGCCCCGTGCTGCCGCCGGCGTTGACCTCGCTGATGCCGAGTTCTTTCAGGACCTCTCTTGATGATGTCATCGGAAACAGGCTCCGAATTCGTTGCCAAGAAAATCTTTCAATGGAATCGATTCCTGCGTCACAAAGCCATGGTACTTTTCAGGACTGCTCAAGACGAGATCCACCACGCAGCACAGACTCGAGGCGGTCGTAACCTGGATCGCCGACCACAAGCGGCCCTTGATGCATTGCGGATAGATCTTCTTCACGTAGTTCTCTTCGAAGAAGCCTTCCTCTTTCGTGCCGGTCACCGAAGCGTAAATGAGGACAACGTCCTGCAATGTCTGTGGAATCGCACGTTCCAGCACGCGTTTCAGCGTCTCCCGGTCCTCGTTCAGCTTCAGGTCCTTCATCAACAGATGAATCTTCTCGCAGTGGCCGGGATACCGGAGCGTCTTGTAGTTCATGGTGCGGACCTGCCCGACGGAAGTGTCCGCCAGGGTTCCCAACCCGCCGGAGGTGTTGAAGGCTTCATAGAGCAGCCCGTCGACTTCTATGGTTTCATAGCCTTCCAGTGGCTGGAGCGGCACCTTCTCGCCTTCTTCAATCCCGTAACAGACGTTGCCATACTCGTTGATGAGACCGTCGGTCGACCAGGTCAGCGAGTATTTCAACGCGTTACTCGGATGGACCGGCAAGGCCCCCACCCGCATTTTCACCGTATCGATGGTTTTGAAATGCGTCATCAACTCGTGGGTCACAATGCTGATAAAGCCAGGCGCCAGACCGCATTGCGGCACAAAGGCCCGGGACGCTCCGGCGCTCAAGACGCGGACCTGATTAGTCACTTCCACATCTTCGGTCAGGTCGAAATAGTGGAGCTGGTGCGTCAGCGCGAGGCCGGCGACGGTCGGATTACAGAAGTACGGAAGGCTTGAAACGATCGCGTCAAACGGATGGGTGGAAAGGTAGGCGCTCACCGCATCGGGATGCCGGACATCGAGAATACAAGGCGTGACGCGTGAGAGACCCAGGTCTTCGACGAGATGCTTGGGTGCATCCAGGCTGATATCACCCAGATGGACTTCGTAATTGCCGCGTTCGGCGAAGAGGCAGGTGATGAGCGATCCGATCTTCCCCGCGCCGAGGACCAGCACGCGATGCATGGAAGACCTCCTGACTGGTTTGGATTATACCGCTTCTGCCGGAAAAGGGAGAGCGCCGGCCGACTTTGCACCTACCACGAACTCAGACGAATAGCGGCGAGCAGACCTGCTCAGGAGGGAAGGCCGGGCGGAGTGCGAAGGGCCGCTTTATCGGGATTGATGAGACCCTGGCTTGATCCAGCCGCTTGCGCCTCCATCATTTCAAACATGAGGCAGCACTTGAGCCGTCCGCAGACGCCAAGGAGACGGGGATCTTCGACCGGTAAGCCGAGGTTGCGCGCCTGCTTCACGGTCACCGGTTTGACTTCGGTCAAGAAGCTCGCGCAACAGAGCACCAACCCGCACGTATCGATGCCGCCCAACCGCCTGGCTTCCTCGCGGGCGCCGACCTGGCGCATCTCAATGCGTCCGCCGAATCGCCGGGCCAGGTCGCGGACCAAATATCGAAAATCGATGCGCTCGTCCGCCGTATACACAAAGGTCAGTTGACGGCGCTGCATCGCGCCGTAGACCTCAACGAGCTTCAGCTTGAGTTTGAACTCCGCCGCCTTCACACGGCAGTAGGCCGATGCCTCTTGGGACAGCCGTTCCAATCGAGCAATCAATGAGGTTTCTTCTTGGTTGGCTTTTCGGAGAATCGGCTTCATCACCCGCATGGGAGGAACAAAAGGGGTGGGAGAGGGTTCGGTATAGACCACACCGTACGTGACTTCGCCGTCCGCCTCGAGCAATACACGGTCGCCACAGCGCAGAGAGGCGCCCTTGGCATCCAGCTTCTTGACCTCTCCGCAATCTCTGATTTTGACTCCCACCAGCCGGACGGTGGCGGGGTAGGATTGGGATGTCTCTTCAGCAATCAGCGATTCCATGGGAGCGATATTACACAATTCCGCATGGGGAAGAAACACTCAGAAAGCTGGTGGAAGGTAAATTTATCGACTTAAATAAACGACCTAAAACAACATAAGACATTGATTATACAGGTTATTTAAGCAGGGCTTCCGGCAACCTGTTTATGGTACGCTATCGGTGCGCTTCGGAAGAAAGGCAGATCAGATGGGCACGATGCTCAAAGAACGAAAGACGATGTTGCGCATCCCGAGCAGAGTCGTACTACCCTTCGGCTATCGCATCACGGTCAGGCAACTGTCCGATGCTGAAATGGACAGACGCGACGCCAACGCCGACGGGATCTGGGATGACGAGACCAAAACGATTTATATCCGCAGACGGCTCCCCGTCACCCGCCGCCGATACATTCTTGCCCACGAGTTGGGTCACGCGTGGCTGGATTGGCAGCATCGGTATCTTGACGACGGCAAAGCCAGCACCTGACAGAATGCTGAAAAAGACCGTCAGCGGCGTTCTCGTCTCGCAAGAATCCTCGACGTACCTCAGAGGGTACGCCTGCGGTTCTTGCGTCGCCTGCGGCCTTGCTGAACGGCCTTTTTGAGCATTCTGTTATGCTCCGTTCGGCTGTTTCTGCAAGTACCTCCTGCAATACTTTTCATCGAGAAGCTTCGGCTACAACTTCGAAAGCTGTAAGATGTGGTTCCATTCCGCCTCAGTCACCGGTTGAACCGAGAGGCGCGAGCCCTTCCGCAGCAGGACCATTCCCTTCAGCCTCGGTTCTTTCCGCAATCGATCCAGCGTCACAGGAGCTTGGAATTTCCGCACAAACTTGATGTCGACCATGTCCCATCTAGGCTGTGCCGGATCGCTGGCCGCGTCGTAGTGGTCGTTCTTCTTATCGAACTGCGTGGGATCGGTATAGGCTGTCTTCACCACCTCGGCAATTCCGGCGACCGCCGGTGGATCAGCGTTGCTGTGATAGAAGAGCACCTGATCGCCGAGCACCATGTCCCGCATGAAATTGCGCGCCTGGTAGTTTCGGACACCATCCCAACGGGTGGTCTGTTTCGATGATGCGGCCAGATCATCAATCGAAAACACGGACGGCTCCGACTTCATCAGCCAATAGCGACGTTCCCGTGACTGCATGCCTCTCTTGGTCATCCGACGGACTCCGTGTATGCTGTGCGCCTGATCGCTTCTGTGAGGAGACGCTCTATGGAGATGACCCCATTCTTCTTCGGTCTCTACAAATTCGTCAAGTACGGCGTGTATCCATTGACCTGGATCGTCGGCTGCTTCGGGGCGGCGCTTGTCTTGGCCTGGCTCCCCTATCAGCCTCGGCGCCAACGCCGGCTACGCTGGTCTCTCGGGGTGGGATTTCTGTTGCTCTTCCTTATCGGCTCACCAATCGTCTCCTATTCCGTGATGAGTGTTCTGGAAGGGTGGTATCCGTCCACGCGCTCATTGGACGGTCCATATGACGCCATTGTGGTCCTGGGCGGAGGAATCAAAGAGCGCGGCACATTGCGACCGGCCGTCGAACTGTCGGACGAAACTCGCCTTCGCACATTATGCGGGGTTGATTTATATCAGCAACGAGCCGCCGGCACGCTCCTAATGACCGGCGGAGACACCCGCGTGTTCGGAGTCGGACCGCGAGAAGCGCCCGCCATGAAGGAATGGGCCGTCCGGCTCGGCGTCCCTTCGGACGCCATCCTGATCGACGATCAAGCACGCACGACGTATGAAAATGCAATCGGGACCAAACGGGTGCTGGGGAACGCCGCGTCCATTCTTCTCGTGACGTCCGCCTACCATATTCCCCGCGCGACGGCGCTGTTTCGGAAACAGGGATTCGAGGTCACGCCCTATCCCTGCGGATTTTACGCGCGCAGTCATCCGACGGACGAATGGGGCGACCTCACGTTGTTTGATTTCCTGCCGAACAGCCGGGCGCTCCAGCGCATGACGGACGCGGTGGAAGAAACCGCGGGCATCGTCGTGTACTGGCTGGCGGGGAAATTATGATCGAGCGGCCTGTTCCACCTTGTAGAGGCCGCCTGCATGATCGATGACGTACAGTTCATGGCCTTCATCAACCCCAAACGACGAGATATGGAACGCGGTCTTCAGCAAGACGGTGGGGCGGCCGATGGACACGGCACTCTGCCCTCCTTTGAAGCCGAATATTTCTCCGCTGCAGAAATCGCCATACAGGTACGTGCCGACTAGGCTGGGAACAGCCTTGCCCCGATAGACATAGCCGCCGATGATGGAACAACGTCCCTTGTCATGGGTGTATTCCAAGATGGGGGCGATCAACTGCGGCGTGACACAATCGACCGCCGGGTCAAAGCAATGAGTCCCTTCCATACGCCGCCACCCATAATTTCCTCCGCGCGTGACCAGATCGATCTCCTCCCACTTATATTGCCCCACATCCGCGACCCACAATTCGCGAGTCGGCGCATCAAACGAAAAGCGCCAGGGATTCCGCAAGCCCCATGCATAGATCTCAGGGCGACCTCCGTCCTTCACAAAGGGGTTGTCGGGAGGGACGGCATAGGGCTCTCCCCGGTCCACGTCGATCCTCAATATTTTCCCAAGCAGATCTTGTGGATTCTGCGCGCGATTGTCCGGATCGCCGCGGGATCCCCCATCGCCGCGGCCGATATAGAGATAGCCATCGGGACCGAATGCCACCATGCCGCCATTATGGTTGGCATAGGGTTGAGCCACGACCATCACCGCGCGCTCGTCGCGTGACGCTTCAGTCGGTGTCTCGCGCCGGTACTCCGCCAGAACCGTCGCGCCGTCCGACCGTCTGTTGTAATTCACGAAAAAGCGCCCGTTGCGGTGATAGTCCGGATGAAAGGCCAATCCCAGGAGCCCCTGTTCTCCTCCGAAGCGGACGCGATCGGCGATATCGAGAAACGGCACGGGTAACAACGAGCCTCGTTCCACCACCCGAATACGTCCCGGCTGTTCCACCACGAAGAGGCGCCCCGAGCCGTCGCCGCCATGGGTCAGAAACAGCGGATGATCGAGCCCCGAAGTCACAAGGGGAACGAGCTGGAACGATTCGGCCCGCTGGAACGGAGAACGTGCCGCTCCATCGGCGGATGTCTGCAGGAAAGCAGCGAGACACAAGGCCATGGTCGCGTGAACCAACACCGGCGGGAATGAAGACGGCATCTCAGTGTCGCTCCAGCGCACGCGCTTCCATCAATTGGATCAGCGCCTGATAGGTCAATTCCCTCGTCCGCGCCTTGCTCGACGGTTGGCTGCCGGCATTCACTTCCAACCACACTCGGTCCGCCACCTGTGCTCCGGCTTCGTTGCACAAGCCCCACATCTCATGAAGAAAGCCTTCCGGAAGTCCCACCTGCATGCCTTCCGATTCGATGCGATCGTCCAATAACGCCAGGAGGTCGGATAACGCCTGGTCCGGGCGATAGGGCCCCACGGCAAAACCAAACTGCTCTTGCGCGTCGGCCTCCTGTTCGGCCTGCACGACCAGATCCTTCATGTATTCTTTCAGCAGCCCGATGACATGGCCGGAGAAAAGCATCACACGTCCTCCCCCGGCATTATCGAGCTTCTCACCAAAGGGAGCAAGAAGGAGCCGCCCTCAATATTGACCGGTCGGCGAACCCTTCTCTATGATGACGCGTCTTCCGAGCAAAGCGGGAGCATGGAATGACGACCCCAACGACTGAACGATATGAGATCGCTCTGAACACGCCGGCAGGGCAGTTGACCACTGCGATCGAGGTGCCGACCGGCTTTGTCCCGATCACCGCCATCGTGCCTGTGATGCGGAGACTGGGAGAAGAGGCCCATGCGCTTGAACAGGCCCGGTCAATGGACAACGGCAACACCGTCTCCTGCCATAAAGGCTGCGCCGCCTGCTGCCGCATGATGGTGCCGTTGTCGCCGCCGGAAGCCTTCGCCTTGAGGGACTATGTCCGCTC
>CAYNLM010000131.1:0-10892 GCA_964398045.1 uncultured Nitrospira sp.
TGGCGGACGTGCCGAGCGTGACCCTGCCGCCGAAGGAACGGGTCTTCACCAATCTGGAGTCGATGATGCAGCAGTTCAAGCTCTTCTCGCAGGGCTTCAATGCCCCTCCGGGAGAGATCTACTGCGGGACGGAAGCGCACAAAGGCGAGCTCGGCTTTTACATTGTGAGCACGGGCGGAGGGAAACCCTATCGCCTGAAAATCCGCGCACCCTCTTTCATTCATATGGGTGCATTCGATTACATGTCGAGAGGTTATATGATCGCGGACGCGATTACGCTCTTCGGAACGTACGATATCGTCATGGGCGAATGCGACCGGTAAAGAAACTGGCGATTTGGTGATTGAGTGATTTGGTGAATGTGAACCCACGAATTTCCTTACTTCGTCAAATCACCAGATCGCTCAATCGTACTTGAGGCAGACAATGGGACTGAAACCAGCAACCAATCCGGACGTCGAAGCCGCAACGATTGAGTTGAGCATCGATGGGAAAACGGTCACCGCGAAGGACGGTGTCTCGCTCTACGATGTCATTTCGAGCACGGGCAAGATCGTCCCGGCCATGTGCTACCACTATACGTTCGATCCTTTCGGCTCCTGCGGCATGTGCCTCGTCATGCAGGAAGGCAAGAAAGCCCCCGTCCGTTCCTGCACCGCCAAAGCCACGGCCGGCATGGTCATTCGGACCGAGGGAGAGGATCTATTCCTGGCCCGCAAGAAGGCCGTCGAGAAACACCTGTCCGTGCATCCGCTCGATTGTCCGGTGTGCGACGCCGACGGCCATTGTGAACTGCAAGACATGGCCTTCCAACATGGCGTGACCAATCTGCCTAATGCCAAGCAGAAGTTCATTCCCGAGGATACCCGCAGCCTCGTGCTGGACTTCAACATGAACCGCTGCATCGCCTGCGCGGAGTGCATCAACGTCTGCAAGGACGTGTTGATGATCGACGCCCTGCAGTTCATGAAGAAGGGCGGCTTCAACCAGGTGGTGGCCAAAGGCGATCTGCCGCTCTCGTGCGAATTCTGCGGCGACTGTCTTGCCGTCTGCCCGGTGGGCGCCATTACGAATAAGTTTTCGAAGTATCTGTACAAGCCCTGGCAGATGAAGAAGACGACCACCACCTGCAACTATTGCGGGGATGGCTGCCAGATGTATCTAGAAACCAAAGATGCGGAAGTGATTCGTGTGACCTCGCCCTTGTCCTGGAAGAACAAATGGGGCGACCGATCGGACACGGCCAAGGGGCACGGCGGGCTCTGCGTACGCGGACGTTTTGGTTTTGAATATATCGACGGCACGACTCGCTTAAAACAGCCCCTGGTCCGCGAAGGCAACCAACTGGTCGAGAAGCCTTGGCTGGAAACCATGCAGCAGATCGTGGACCGCTTCACAGAGGTGCGGAGAAAGCATGGAGCGGACGCGATCGCCGGGCTCATCACCGCGCGCTGCACCAACGAAGAGCTGTATCTGTTCCAGAAGCTCATGCGCACCGTGTTCGGCACCAATCATCTCGACAGCAGCGCTCGGTACGGGCATATGAATTTTGTGCATGCCTCCAAGCATGCGGTGGGACTCGGACGGACGCCCAATGATTGGGAAGACTTCACCAAGGCCAAGGCGATTCTCCTCATCGGATCGAACATTACTGAAACTAATCCGCTGACCGCTGTTCGGATTAAGGAAGCGATCCGCGTCTACAAGGCGCAGGTCGTGACCCTCGACTCCGGCGTCACGAACATGGCCAAGCTGGCCTCGCATCCGTTCCTCATCCGGCCGGGCACGGAAGGTCTGGTGATCGATGCGTTGGTAAAGGCCGCCATCGAACAGGACCTGGTCGATGAAGAGGCCGTGAATCAACATCCGAAGGCGTTCGAAGCCTTGAAATCGGCGGTAGCGGGGCTCTCGTTGGACCGGCTTTCGACTCAGACCGGCCTGTCGGCGGAGGCCTTGAGAGAAATCGCCGCCATCTTCGCGGAAGCGCCGCGCTCGATCATCCTGTGCGCAGAAGGCATTGTCAGAAGACCAAACGGCTACCACAATGTCTTGAAGCTCATGGACCTGGCCTGGATCACGGGCAAGCTGGGCAAACCAGGCTGCGGCGTCGATACGGTGACCGAAGAGCCGAACGAACAGGGTGCCGTCGACATGGGAGTGGCGTCTGAATTTCTGCCGGGACAAGCGCGCTTCGGCGATGCCGCCGCCCGTGAGCGGTTCGCGAAAGCCTGGGAGACGTCTCTTCCCGCCGCCAACACCGGCGCCCATCTCACAGACATTCTCAAGCGCTGCAGGAGCGGTCAGATCAAAGCCTTGTACGTGATTGGAGAAAATCCGCTCGCGACGCTTCCCGCCTCGATGGAAGTGCGAGCCGCGCTGGAACGAGTCGAATTGCTCGTCGTCCAGGACCCCTTCCTGACAGAGACCGGACGGCAGGCTCATTTTGTGTTGCCGGCCTGTACCTATGCGGAGAAGGACGGAACCTTTACGAATCTGGAAGGCCGCGTGCTTCGTGTGCGCCAGGCGATGGACCCCCTCGGCGAGAGTCTGCCGGATTGGCACATCATGACCGCGCTCGCCAATGCGATGGGCAGTCACTGGGAGTATCAATCGGCCAACGATATTCAAGTCGAGATCATGCAACTGCTCCCTGGCTATTACAACTTGGGGCAACCCCGCAAAGTGACGCCGGCCCCGGACCAGTACTTGGCGAATCACTACGTAGCTGAGGTCGCGGGCCGTTACCGTCCCCAACCGACCGCCGCCGACACCAAGCGACCGTTCGCCTTGGTGATGGGCCAATTGCTGGTCCACTCCGGCAAACTGTCCACGGACGCGCCGGGCCTGATCAAGATTGCCCCCAATACGGGCAAATTGCGGATGAACATCCAGGATATGGAACGGCTTGGAATCAAGGACGGCGAGAAAGTGCGCCTGACATCGGACCGGGGCTCGCTTCAGCTCGGCGTTCAGCCGGATCTTTCGGTGGCTCCCGGAACCTGTTTCTTCCCGGAGCACTTCAACGAACCGCCCGTGAAGGATTTGATGACCGTGTCCGTGGACGCCGTGACCGGCGTCCCCTCGTTCAAGCACACGTGGGTCGGCATTGAACGAGCGTAAACAGATGTGTAGACTCCCGCGACGGTGAGCAGGAGACGAGCATGAGCGTCGGGGCCTTGACCAAGAAGATTCTTCACGCCGCGTTGTTCGACGAAATCTGGGACGCGATGAAGGTCACGTTCAAGCATATGTTCCATCGGCCGATCACGTTCCAATACCCGCGGGAGCAACGGACCATTCCCGACACGCACCGGGGCGCGCTGGGACTCCTGCGTTACGACGACGGGCGCGAACGCTGCGTCGGCTGCGACCTCTGCGAGGCCGCCTGTCCCTCGCATTGCATCAAAGTGGTGAGCGAAGAAGACAAGACTCGTCCGTTGCAGCGCTATGCCAGCGAGTTCTACATCGACGTGACAAAATGCGTCTTCTGTGGGTATTGCGTCGAGGCCTGCCCGGTCAACGCGCTCGCGATGACCAAAATGTACGAGTACTCCACCCACGACAAGCGCACCCTCCTCTTCGACAAGAAGCGGCTCTACGACATCGGTGAGCGCCATCTCGATGACGCGAAAAAATATCTGTACGCCCACAATCAGGAGAAGAATGCTGAAGAGAGCCGCGAGTACCGATATTACTTCCCTCAATCGGTGCTGAAGTCGACCCAACCGCCTCCCAAGCATTTAAGCTGAGCCGACGACATGGTGGCCGTGTTTTTTGCCTATTTTGCTTTGGTCAGTATCGCCGCGGGTGTGCTCACGGTGGCGCTGAAAAACCCCGTGCATTGCGGCCTGGCGTTGCTCGCGCTGTTGCTCCACGTGTCCGGCCTGTTCGTCTTGCTGAATGCGGAATTCTTATGGGCCGTGCAAGTGATCGTCTACGCCGGCGCCATCCTGGTGCTCTATCTCTTTGTGCTGATGTTGCTGAACCTGAAAACGGACGAACGCTATTTCCACTCCTCCTTCATGTACTTCCTCGGTCCGGCGGTCTTGGGGTCGTTGTACGTGCTCGTGCTGCTCTTGCGCTCGCCCTTCGGCGGGGCACAGGGTGACGCGCCCACCGTCGCCGTCTTGCAAGACGGCGACACCTATGCCGTCGGTATCAAGATGTTCAGCGACTATCTGTTGCAGTTCGAGATCGTCGGGGTGTTTTTGCTCGGCGCCATCGTCGGCGCGATCGTACTGGCGAAAACCCCCAAGCCGATCGATGTGGAGAACAAGTAAGTCATGATCCCGCTTTCAGCCTATGTGGCCGTCAGCGCGGTGCTCTTCATCACCGGACTGCTCGGCGTCCTCATCAGACGCAACTTCATCATCGTCTTGATGGCGGTGGAAATCATGCTGAATGCCGCCAATATCAACTTGGTGGCCTTTTCACACTATCTCGAGTCCATGGCCGGCCAGCTGGTCGCGCTCTTTGTGATCGCCATCGCCGCCGGTGAAGCCGCCGTCGGATTAGCCATCATCATCGTCGTCTTTCGTGGAAAGATTTCCACCAACGTCGACGAAATGAATTTACTGAAGTGGTAACGTGTCTGATTTAACCGATCTGCTGATCAAGCTCATTCCGATTTTCCCCCTCCTGGCCGTCATCTCCAACGGCCTCTTGGGAAGCCGATATTCCCATGAAGTGGCGCACCGGCTGGCCTGGGGGTCTGTCGGCCTGTCGTTCCTGTGCACCATCGGCGTGTTTGCCGATGTGCTGCGCACGGGCGCGGCTCGCGAGGTCATCGCCTACCAATGGATCTTCGGCGGCGATCTGACGATCAATCTGGCCTATCTGGTTGATCCCTTGACCTGTGTCATGCTCCTCGTCGTCACCGGCGTGGGCTTTCTCATTCACGTCTACTCGGTCGGGTACATGCATGGAGAGGCGGGATTCACCCGCTTCTTCACCTACATGAACCTGTTCATGGTCTCCATGCTGCTCCTCGTCATGGGGAATAACTACGCCGTCCTGTTCATTGGATGGGAGGGCGTCGGCCTCTGTTCGTATCTGCTGATCGGCTATTACTACGAGAAGGTGTCAGCCGCAAAAGCGGCCACCAAAGCCTTCGTCGTGAACCGCATCGGCGACGCAGGATTCTTGCTGGCCATCTTCCTCGTGTTCGTCAATTTCAAGACGCTCGACTATACGAAAGTCTTCGCGCAGGTCGGCCAACTGTCACCGGAGATGGCGACGGCGATCGCCCTCTGTCTCCTGGTCGGTGCCGTCGGAAAATCGGCTCAGTTGCCCTTGTACACCTGGTTGCCCGATGCCATGGAGGGTCCCACACCGGTCAGCGCCTTGATCCATGCCGCGACCATGGTGACAGCCGGCGTCTACATGATCGTCCGCAACCACGCGATCTTTGACCTGTCCCCGACCGCCATGGGCATCGTCGGCCTCGTCGGCGGGTGCACCGCGCTGTTTGCCGCCACGATCGGTTTGGTCCAAACCGACATCAAGCGCGTCCTCGCCTATTCGACCGTGAGCCAATTGGGTTACATGTTCCTTGGCGCCGGGATCGGCGCCTACACCGCGACTATCTTCCATCTCATGACCCACGCATTTTTCAAAGCCCTGCTGTTCCTGTCGGCGGGGTCGGTCATTCATGCGCTGTCGGGTGAGCAGGACATTCGGAAAATGGGAGGCTTGGCCTCGAAGATCCCATGGACTCATAAATTGTTTCTGATCGGCACGGTGGCCATCGCCGGCATTCCGCCTTTGGCGGGATTCTGGAGCAAAGACGAGATCATGGCCCATGCGTTTACGCATCACCGGTATCTCCTCTATGGAATGGCGGCAATCGGCGCCCTCTTGACCTCCTTTTATATGTTTCGCCTGACCTATCTGACTTTTTATGGACGCTCGCGCATGGATCACCACACCGAAGAGCATGTTCATGAATCGCCGATGGTGATGGTCGGACCTCTGATGGCTCTGGGCGTACTGTCCCTCTTGGGCGGAGCACTTGGGTTTCCTCCCGAGCATGGCTGGCTTCACGGATTCTTAGCGCCGGTCGCCGGCGCGGCAGGGGAACATGAAGCGAGCACCGGCCTGGTGTTCACGTTGATGATGGCTGCGACCGGCATCGCATTCTTGGGCTGGGGACTGGCCCATTACCTCTATAGCATCAGTCCGGGCACCGCCGACCGATGGGCGGAGAAGTTTTCCGGCGCTTACCGGACTCTCCTCCATAAATACTATGTCGATGAACTCTACGATGTTCTCTTTGTCGAGCCGACCAAGCGACTCGGCGAAGCGCTCGACTGGTTCGACCGCACGATTGTAGACGGCATTGTGCGGGGAGTCGCCAACATGGCGGACTGGGGTTCGGCCGGATCAACCTGGGTTGAGAAGCACGTGATCTATGCCGGATTGAACGTGATCGGATACAGCAACCACCTCGCCGCCCGTGAGGGACGAAAACTACAGAGCGGCATGGTGCACCATTATGCGGCGATCATTATCGCCGGGCTTTTTCTCTTGGCCCTGGTGGTCCAACTCGTCATTCAGATGTAGGCGCTCCGGAGTCTGAAGTTAGGTTACAAATGTTAGAAGAACTTGCGGCCGGTTTCCCCATCTTGTCCTGCCTCCTCTTCCTGCCCGTCGTCGGCGCGGCCGTGCTGTGGCTGTTCGACGACGAGGACATGGTGCGGACGTCCGCGCTCGCCATTTCGCTGGTCGAACTGGCCCTGTCCGTCTTCGTGCTCCTGCGCTTCGTCCCCGAATCAGCGGCCATGCAGTTTGCCGAACATATCCGCTGGATACCGGCGCTGGGTATCAGTTATCACCTCGGCGTCGACGGCATCAGCGTGCTCTTTGTCGGGCTGACGGCCTTTTTGACCGTGCTGGTCGTGATCTACTCATGGGATACCGTCCGTCACCAGGTCAAACTGTACATGATGTGCCTGCTGGCGCTGGAAACGACGACCATGGGGGTCTTCGTCTCCTTGGACTTGATTCTGTTCTTCGTCTTTTGGGAGCTGATGCTGATTCCCAGCTACTTCCTGATCAAACTGTGGGGCGGCGGGGCGGAGCGACACTATGCGGCGCTGAAGTATGTGCTCTATACGCTTCTGGGCAGCGTGTTCATGCTGGTGGGCATCGCCCTGCTCAATATTAACTTTCATCAGTGGGCCTCGTTGCACCATACCGATCAGGTCTATTCGTTCGATCTGCTTGAATTGCTGACCGTGCCTGTCCCCCTCAACCAGCAAATTCTGATCTTCTGGCTGATGTTCATGGGGTTCGCGTTTAAGGCCCCGGTCTTCCCATTCCATACATGGCTCCCGGATGCGTTGTTGGAAGGTCCCATCGGCATGGCGGTAGTGCTGGCCGGATTGAAATTGGGCACGTTCGGCTTCATGCGATTCAGTATTCCGCTGCTTCCGGATGCCTCGAAAAGCGAGACCGTCGTGACGGTGGTCGTGATTCTTGGTCTCTGCGCCATTCTGTATGGCGCCTGGATGGCCTTGATCCAGCCGGACTTCCGGCGGCTCCTGGCCTATAGCAGCATCAGCCACCTGGGCTTCATCGTCGTCGGGCTGTTCGCGCTCAATTATCAGGGGCTGCAAGGCAGCCTCCTCACCATGATCAATCTGGGATTCAGCACGGCCGGGCTGTTCTTTATAGCAGGCTTTTTGTATTCGCGACAGCAAACGACCCAGCTGTCGGCGTTCGGCGGAATGGCGAAACAGGTTCCCCTGTTGGCTACGTTCTTTCTGATTATCGGTCTGGCCTCGATTGGGTTACCGGGAACGAACGGCTTCGTCGGAGAATTCCTCATTCTCTTGGGCGCGTTTAAAGCCAAGTGGTGGTTCGGCGCCATAGCCGTCCTCGGGGTGATCTTCGGAGCCGCGTATTTTCTCTGGTATTACGAGCGTGCGATGCTGGGCCCCGTCGGCAAGGCCGTGAAAGAAACGATGAGCGATCTTCAGTTGAGGGAAGTCGTCATCGCCCTGTCGCTGTCCGTCATGATTATCTGGATCGGGCTCTATCCATCGCCGTTCCTACGGATTATGAACGGCTCGGTCCAAGCGCTGGTCGATCGGTTGAATCACGGGACGGTGGCGGTGCTGGAAGGTTCCTCGCTGAGACAAGGACGTTAAGACAATGGGTGAGTACGCACTGCTCTATATCCTCTTCGCTCCCTTTGCCGGCGCCCTCGCGCTTATTTTTGTATCCAACCGGCAGCCGCTTCTCGTGCGCGGCATCGCGGCCGGCGCCGCCTTCATCTCACTGATCGCCTCACTCTATTTGTTTTATAGCTACGACCCCGTAAAGGGCGGCTTCCAGTTCATTCAGCGTTACGAGTGGTCCAAACAACTGGGCATCTCCCTCTATCTCGGCGTGGACGGAATCGGCACTCCTCTGGTGCTGGCCTCATCCATCCTCTTATTCGCCGGCATCTTCGTGTCATGGCATATCAAAGACCGCACGAAAGAGTTTTATATCTGGCTCTTGATCCTGGCCGCCGCGACGATCGGCGTCTTTATGTCGCTGGACCTCTTCTTCCTCTACTTCTTCTATGAAATGTCCGTCATCCCCATGTACCTGCTTCTCGGCATGTGGGGCAGCCATACGAAGAAATATTTGGAAATGACCGACCCCGAGGGATTGAAGCTGCGGGACTCCGTCGGCTTCATCTTCAACTTTGCGTCGA
This sequence comes from uncultured Nitrospira sp., assembly GCA_964398045.1. Taxonomy (GTDB): domain Bacteria; phylum Nitrospirota; class Nitrospiria; order Nitrospirales; family Nitrospiraceae; genus Nitrospira_D. Next base: position 8,705 of record CAYNLM010000131.1, read on the forward strand.
ACAGCAAAGAATATGCGGCGATGAAGCTCGTGCTGTTCCTGTCGGCCTTCGCCGTCGTCGCCCTGATGGGCATCTTGCTGATTTACAAATACTCGGGACTGAACACGTTCGATATTTTGGTCCTGCGCGAACAGGCCAAGTTGATGAACATTCCGGTGCTCGGCACGACGCTGGACAAGGTCATTTGGATTCTGATTTTCTTCGGCTTCGCGTCGATCGCCCCGCTCTGGCCCTTGCATTCCTGGTCGCCGGTCGGCCACGCAGCCGCGCCCGCCGCCACGAGCATGTTGCACGCGGGCGTCCTCATGAAGCTGGGGCATTTTTCGATTATCCGCGTCGCCTTTGAGATCCTGCCTGAAACGACCAGAGAACTGATGCCGATGGCGGCCGTGCTCTGCATGTTCAGCATCATCTACGGCGGATTCGTCGCCTTCCATGCCAAGGACACCAAGTACGTGATCGGCTATTCCAGTTCGAGTCACATGGGGTATGTGTTTCTGGGTATGGCCGCCTTGGACTACATCAGCTTGAGCGGCGCCGTCATCTATATGTTCGCGCATGCCATGGCCACCGGCATGCTCTTCGCCATGGCCGGCTGGGTCTACGATCAGACGCACTCGCGCGATATCCCCTCGTTGGGCGGCCTCTCGAACAAGATGCCGTTTATCTCAGCCTGTTTCGTCGTGGCCTGCATGGCGTCGGTCGGGATGCCAGGCACGGTGAACTTCATCGCGGAAGTCATGATCATCGTGGGCAGTTGGAACAAATATCCCCTTCAAGTGATCGTGGCCGTGCTCGGCATCGTGTTGACCATGGCCTACCTGTTCAAAATGATGCGCGGCCTCTTCTATGGACCGATGGATCAAAAGTACAGCCATTCCCACGACGCCGTGTCGGCCGTCGATCGTCTGCCGCTGTTGGTCATGATCGCGGTCAGCGTGGGCTTCGGCATTTTCCCCATGCACCTCTATAACGTTGTCCGTTCCGGAGTGAACCCGCTCGTCGCGAAGATTACGCAGGTCGTGCCGGTGGCCTCTCAAGAGCGTGAACCGTCAAACGTGAAGCGTGAAGCGAGGGCCGAGACCGACCCCGTCGTCCTCCCTGACGTGTCACGCCCGACGTCTCACGCCTCACGGAGCGATCAATGAACTTCGACCTCACCCTATCCCTCGCCGATCTCCTGTTGTTGGTGCCGGAGATCATCCTGACGTGCTGGCTCTGCGTCGTCCTTATCGTCGACTTTGCGTTTCCGCGCCTTCCCAAGGAACAGTTGGCCTATCTCAGCGTGGTCGGGCTGGTCGTCACGTTGGGCTCCTTGGCCTGGCTCGACCTGAATCAGATATCCGGCACGCTCTTCGGCAATATGTTCGTGCTTGACCGCATGGCCTTGTTTTTCAAGATGTTCATCGTCGGCGCCACGATCCTGGTCGTGCTCGCCTCGATCGAGTGCGTCCATCGATTCACCTTTTTCAGGGGCGAGTACTATTTCCTGGTGGTCATGTCGGCGCTCGGCATGATGTTCATGGCCTCGGCCAACGATTTGCTTTCCGTCTTCGTGACACTGGAGTTCTCGACCTTTGGGTTCTATGTTTTAGTCGCCTACCTGCGCGAAGACCTGGCGTCAAATGAAGCGGGGCTGAAATTTTTCATCCTCGGCGTCTTTGCCGCAGGGCTGCTCGCCTACGGCATCAGCCTGGTCTATGGCGAGACGGGCAAGCTGGTCTTCTCGGAGATGGCCTCCATTCAAGCCACACCGGGGTTGATGATCGGTTTTCTGCTGATCTTTGCGGCTCTCGGGTTCAAGATCGGTGCGGTGCCCTTTCACTCATGGATTCCCGACACCTATCATGGCTCGCCGACGCCGGTGACGGCATTTTTGTCGATCGCCCCCAAAGGAGCCGCCTTTGCCATTCTTCTGCGGATCTTTTTTGTAGCCTTGGCGTCTTTCAAGCCCATGTGGATTTTCTTGTTGGTCGGCGCCTCCATCCTCTCGATGACCTACGCCAACATCGTGGCCATCGCCCAACGGAACATCAAACGACTCCTGGCTTATTCGGGAATCGCGCAGATCGGGAATGTGCTGATCGGACTCGCAGCCGGAACCAAGATGGGCAGCGATGCCATCCTGTTTTACCTCCTGACCTATCTGTTCGCCACACTCGGCACCTTCCACGTCGTCATCGCCGTC
>CAYNLM010000132.1:0-10838 GCA_964398045.1 uncultured Nitrospira sp.
GAACGGTGGAGGGCAATACGGGTCATCAAAGAACCGGAGCGGACATAATCTCCCGGTGACACGTGCACTAACAGTGGGTGCGCTCCTCTTCCGGCGGCCTCGTATCTTTTCCTGACCCGACCCGCACTTCAATCCGTCCCACGCCCTTCACATTGGCGCAGAGGTCGCCCAGCCCCGGCGTGATCAAGCGAAACGGCCCGCCCTTTCCGTCCGGCAGCGGTTCTCCATTCAGCTCATAGAGCAGCAATCCAAAGTCCCGCGCCTGCCGAAGCGTGAGTGTCGCGGCGTACTTTCCATCCAGCGAATGAAACATCACATGGTCCGCATGGATATCCAATGCCGGCACCTCGAGCAATCCCTTCACCTTGATGGCACAGCCGGTCATGCCCGGCATCACGGCGCCGACATCCATCACGTGATGTTCGGTGGGAAGCTGCCGCATGGCCGCACGGTCGAGGGAAACCGGCTGCACGACCGCTCCATCGATCCGCACCACACCGGGGCCGGTCTTTTCCTTCTCCGTGATCGTCTTGATCATGGCGGTCAGCGCCTCATTGACCGGCGTGGGGACACCCAACTCCCGTCCCTTCTGCACGATGTATCCGTTCAAGTAATCGATCTCAGTGGGACGTCCCGCTTTCCAATCGTCGTACATGGAGGTGTGGATGTCCCGGATCTCCTGCGTCCATTTCACCACTCGTTCCGGCATATCCTGCGGCAAGGGCACTTTCACCGCGGCAGACACCGCCGTAATTTCATCCACGATCTGGTGAATGACGCGCATCATCTCTGGATGCTCGAGCGCCTTCGAAACCCGATCGTTGATCAACACCGTGATGGGGTTGAAGACGCAGTTCCAACACATCTTCTCCCACTTGCTGCGGCGAATATCCTTCGAGAGCCGACATGGAATGCCGGCAGCGGTGAACACATCACGAATCTGGAGCACCCGTTCACTCTCATGTCCCATCAACTCGCCGATCGCCACCGCCCCTTTTTTATAGTGATCGATCACGCCGGGCTCGACAATCTTGGAATAGATGAAGGCCACGCCGCCGACCACGCAATCCCGCTGCATGCGCGCGATCAGGCGATCCTCCATATGGATGCCGTTTTGCAGGGTCAGAATCACCGTCCGGTCGGTCATCACCGGTTCGATTTGAGTCATGACCTCGTCTAAGTCATACGCCTTCACGCCCACAATAATGAGATCGGGTTGGGGAAGCTCTCGCGCATCCGAGGCCGCAGGCGGCCGCACGGTGAACGTTCCGGCGGCGCTGCGAATGGTCAACCCATTTTGCTTGACGGCAGCAAGCGTCTTTGGTCTGAGCAGGAAGGAGACGTTGGGATTGGATTTGGCCAGAGTGGCGCCAAAAAATCCGCCGACTGAGCCGGCTCCGACCATCAAGATTTGCTTCATATCACTCTCCGTAAGTTGCACGTATAATGGGTTGTACTATAGCATGCGCGTGCAAATCGACGCAGCTGCCTATACTCTCTCGATGCCCATGCAAGCTGGTTCGGATCTTGAAATCCTAAAAACCAAACTCGCCGAGGCTCAGGCCATCACGGTCCTGACCGGCGCCGGGATTTCCGCCGATAGCGGGGTGCCCACGTTTCGCGGGACGGAGGGTCTCTGGCGTAATTTTCGAGCGGAAGATCTTGCCACACCGGAAGCCTTCGAGCGCGATCCGCGCCTGGTGTGGGAATGGTACAACTGGCGGCGAGAATTGATTGCGACCAAACATCCGAACCCTGCGCATGATGCGGTCGTCCAATTAGAACGGCGGTGCCGGCAATTCTGGTTGATTACGCAGAACGTGGATGGCCTGCACCGGGCAGCCGGCTCACAGAAGCTCTCCGAGATTCATGGGAATATTTGGATGGTCCGCTGCACCGATTGCGGATTAGTCGAAGAAAATCGAGATGGGCCGATCGCCATGCTCCCGACATGCCGCCATTGTCACGCGCTCCTGCGGCCCCACATCGTCTGGTTCGGCGAATCCTTATTTCCTGAAGATTTGACGCAGTGCGCAGCGGCCCTTCGGAGCTGCGAGGTCTTCCTGGTCATCGGTACGTCCGGCGTGGTCTATCCGGCGGCTGGTTTTGCGTCAGTCGCCAAGGAGGCTGGAGCATTCGTCGCAGAAATCAACCTCGACCGGACCCCGCAATCGACGCTCGTCGACCTCATGCTGCAGGGACGAGCCAAAGAGATCGTCCCTCTACTGCTCTAAGTGATCCAGCAGCGGCGGGAGTTCGTCGAGCGAACGAATGACGTGCGTTCCTGTCCCGCGGTGCGTCCCTTGCCGATCGAGCAGCACAGCATGCAGCCCGGCCTTGGTCGCGCCTTCGACGTCGTCTCTTATACTATCTCCGACATGCGCCGCTTCTTCCGGATCGACCGCATGTTTGTCCAAGGCCAGCTGAAAGATCTTCGGAGCCGGCTTCGCCGCATGCGCCAAGCTGGAGATCGTCACCGTATCGAATGCCTGGGCAATGCCCAGCCCGCGCATCACGGAAAACAGACGGGAATCGAAGTTGGAAATAATTCCAAGCTCGATGTCTCGCGCCTTCAACTGCGCCAAGGCCCCAGATGTCTCGGGGAACAACCGCCATGAGGCAGGGTCCTCGAAGACCTGAAAGACCCGTTCAAAAAAATCGTCGAAGCGCTCAAACATCCCCACCCGATAAAACACGTTGTGAACGATGTCGAACCACCAGAGCCGTTCGCTTTGCTTGATCTGAGACGGCTCCGTCGCGGCAAAGACGGGCGGCGGCGCTTCTCGAAAGGCCCGGACGAACGCCTGCTTGATGGCGCCCAGCGACTCCGGCGTCTGCGAAAAGCCGAACTGCACGGCGTATTGGAGGTAGAGATCGGCCACGGATCCGTTCACGTGAAACAAGGTGTCGGCCGCATCAAAGAACACAACGCGAATCGACCGGCTCATGATCGCTGCCTTTCATTCTCAGCATATCTACGGCTTCTACGAATTGCTTCATAAAAACAATCGTCTATCGACCGATTTCTTGACAAAGCATACCCCCCCTGCTAGCTTCGAGAAAGCCTGGAAAATCTGGAGATTTCTATGTCTGCTTCTATCTTTATCGTCGATAGTAGTCCGGCGGTCCGACGGATGGTGGAGCAAATTTCTACTCCGGAAGGCTTTGAGGTCGTCGGATTCCAAGACGGTCCCGCCGCATTAGAGGCGGCCCGTCGTATCAGCCCCGCCCTCATCATCGCAGATTACCATCTCGACAACATGACCTTTTCCGGTTTCTGCAAAGAGGTGCATAAGCTCGACAACCTCGCAGATACCTATGTGATCTCGCTCATCAATCCGGCCGACCGGCCCGATGAGAACCATTTGCGGACGCTGGGTGTCAAGGCGTTTCTCAAGAAGCCCTTCCAGTCCGACGATCTTCTCGACGTCATCAAGTCGCTGCAACACAAGCAAGAAGGACTGGCCAACGGCAAAGGCCTGAAACGACGAGTGTGGCCACCGGTCTCCACCGCCACCGATTCCGATGAGGACGATGCCGCGGCAGACCACAGGGATGTCTCCAATGAGCAGGAGGACTCGGCCATGGACCATACGGACTCACCCAACCCGGTTTCCGCAGCCCGTTCCTCGACGGCAGAACCCGAAGATGCCATGAAGGGTCTTTTCGAACAACTCCTTCAGTCTATGACCGAGCGGACGGAAAAGCGACTGGCGGATTTGCTGCCCTCGGCCATTGAACAAAAGATCGTCACCCATGTCCGCCCGATTGTCCAGAAGGAATTGGAAGGGCAGCTTGGGGAGATCCTTTCCCAAGGACAACTGGCGGCGATCATTCAACCGCTCCTGACTCGGGAGTTGCCGGCGCTGATCCGGAAAGAAATGGCGGCCAGCGAATCGATCATCCGCCAAACGGTGTCGGATATGGCCGGCGCCATGATGAGGGAGCGCCTCGATCAGGCGGTGCGGGAGCAGGCCGAGGCCGGAGTCCGGAAGCACCTCCCGGACGTGGTGCGGGAACATCTCGGCGCGATCGATCTCATCGTGCAAGATGAGATCCGGCAGGCGACGTTGAAACAGGCCCCACTGCTCGCGGATGACATCGTGCGAGCCACCGCGGAACAAACCGTCGAACAGGCGGTGCAACGCATCGTCCCTGAACTCGCCGAACAACACATCAAGGCGGAACTCAAACGACTGACCGACGGGGCTGAAGACGCCCCCCGCCCCTCCCTGTCTTAACTCTTCTTCCCGCGCTTTGCAGCACCCCGACGTGCCTTGACCAATGCCTTCATCCGCTTGACGTTCTTGCGGTGCTTCTTCCTTGTTTTTCGATCCTTCTCCCGTCCTCGTGCCATGATTGCTCCCTACGGTAAATGAGTGAATGTGTCTGCGCGCGACTGTATAGCATAAGCCTCACGGGGTCACAAGACGAGCGCCGACACCATTTTCCGCGCGCCGACGAACATGCTAAGATGCGCCCCGGCATTCACATCGCGACACACACTATGGCAATACGGCAACTGGATAAAACATACGAGCCGAAAGCGGTGGAAGACCGCTGGTCCAGGGAATGGATCAACCGCGGCTATTTCCACGCATCGCCCGACCATCCGGGTGAGCCCTTCTGCATCGTGATCCCTCCTCCGAATGTGACCGGGTCGCTGCACGTCGGGCATGCGCTGAACAATTCGCTGCAAGACATCCTCGCGCGCTGGCGACGCATGCAAGGACGCAACGTGTTGTGGATGCCGGGCACCGATCATGCCGGCATTGCGACGCAAAATGTCGTGGAACGCCAGTTGATGAGCGAGGGTACTACGCGCGAAGCGCTCGGCCGCGAGCGGTTTCTGGAACGAGTCTGGCAGTGGAAGGCCCAATCGGGGGATACGATTGTCCGCCAACTCCAGCGGCTCGGGGCCTCCTGCGACTGGGCCCGCCTCCGCTTTACGATGGACGAAGGCCTCTCCAAAGCGGTTCTTGAAGTGTTCGTCCGCCTCTATGAGGAGGGGCTGATCTATCGAGGCGAACGTCTCATCAATTGGTGCCCGCGCTGTCTCACCGCACTGTCGGACATCGAAGTAGAGCACGAGGACATTAAAGGCAAGCTCTATTCGATCGACTATCCGCTTGACGACGATTCCTCGGTTCGTCTGACGGTGGCCACGACCAGACCGGAGACCCTGCTGGGCGATACGGCGGTCGCCGTGCACCCGGACGATTCCCGCTACAATCATCTTATCGGCAAGCGTGTGCGCCTTCCCTTGACGACGCGAACCATTCCCATTGTAGGCGATGCGATACTGGTCGATCGTGAATTCGGCACCGGCGCCGTGAAAATCACCCCGGCGCATGACTTCAACGACTATGAAGCCGGCGAGCGCCACAGGCTGCCGCGCCTCGCGATTTTAGATCACCAGGCGCTTCTCGATCCCGTCGGTCTCGCGAAAGCGAAGATCGAGCCGGAGGTCATTGACCTGCTTCAAAAGCTGCCGGTACTCAAGGCGCGACTGAAAGTCGAGGAGCTTCTTCGCGAGCGTGGCGCGCTCGTCAAGGTCGAAGACCACAAAATGGCCGTCGGCAAATGCTATCGCTGCAAGACAGTCGTAGAACCTTATCTGTCGCCACAATGGTTCGTGAATATCAAGCCGCTCGCAAAACCGGCTATTGAAGCAGTGGAAAACGGCGCGATCCGGATCATTCCAGAAGGATGGACGAACAACTATCTGGGCTGGATGCGGGACATCAAAGATTGGTGCATCTCGCGGCAGATTTGGTGGGGGCACCAGATTCCGGCTTGGTACTGTCTGTCCTGCAACGCCGATTTCATTATCACGATCGAGAAGCGCGCCACAATTTTACAGGCCGCGAAACCGATCGTGGCGAAATCGCCCCCGAGCCAGTGCCCCTCGTGTGGCGGCCACAATCTCTTGAGAGATCCTGACGTGCTGGACACCTGGTTTTCTTCCGGCCTGTGGCCTTTCTCGACGCTGGGATGGCCCGAGAAGACGCCGGAGCTGAAGACCTATTACCCGACGTCGACGCTGGTGACCGGTCTCGACATCTTGTTCTTCTGGGTGGCCCGCATGATCATGCTCGGGCTGAAATTCATGGGCGATGTGCCGTTCAAGGATGTCTACATCCACGCTCTCGTTCGCGACGCCGAAGGCCAGAAGATGAGCAAATCAAAAGGCAACGTGATCGATCCGCTCCACGTCATGGACCAGTTCGGCACCGATGCGCTGCGCTTCACCCTCGCCTCAATGGCGTCTCCCGGCAGGGATATCAAACTCGCCGAAGAACGCATCGAAGGCTATCGCAACTTTGCCAATAAAATCTGGAACGCCGCGCGCTTTGCGCACATGTATCTGGACGGCACGAAGAAATCGCGTCCCCCTGCCGAACGCTCGTTCCCCGACCGATGGATGCTGAGCCGTCTCAACCACACCATTCAAACCGTGACCAACGAGCTCGAGACCTATCGCTTCGATCGTGCCGCGAACGCGCTCTATCATTTCTTTTGGCATGAATACTGTGATTGGTATCTGGAACTCATCAAGCCGGTCCTGCAAGATCCCGCGCATCCCGAGGGCCCGTCCACGCGGCATACGCTGCAAGAGACGCTCGAAATCTGGCTGCGCTTACTGCATCCGTTTATGCCGTTCATCTCCGAAGAGATTTGGCAAACGTTGCCGCACGTGGGACATACCATCGTCACCCAGCCTTATCCGACGTCCCAGCCACAGTGGCAGGATGCCGGCGCAGAAGACACCTTTCGCCTGCTCGAGCAGAGCATCGGTCTGGTGCGAACGGCCCGCGTGCTCCTCAACTATCCTCCCGGAAAAGACGTTCACTTCTTGGTGGCGCAGGATGGGACAGAGCACAGCACCGAGTTAGCGGCACTCCGAGAAAACCTCGCCCATCTTGGACGAGGACACGTGTCACTGGCGCCTGCCTCGCAATGGCCGACCACCAATGTCCTTCGGCTGGTGACGGGCGGGATCACCGTTGGGGTCACAGTCGAAGGCGACGTGGATCTCAAGAAGGCGCTCGACCGTTTGGTGAAACAACTCGCAGACACCGATAAGGAAACCCAGCGCCTCGAGGGAAAACTGAAGAACGCGGAATTTGTCGCCAAAGCTCCGCCGGACGTCATCACCGACCATCATGAACGCCTGAGCGCCCTCTCGCGCGATCGCGCCATGTTGGCGAGCAGCGAACAGCAATTGCGTGCGATGCTTGGAGCGTGATTCATGGTCACGCTTCCGGCTGCCGATATCCGTCGGGTCGTTCGGCTCGGACTGGAGGAAGACCTTGCGGATGGCGACATCACGACATCCGCCCTCATCTCGTCTCCCACGCCGGCCCGCGCTCACATCGTAGCGCAGCAGCCGCTTGTCGTGGCAGGTCTTGCCGCAGCCGTTCAGACATTTTTAGCGGTTGATCCGTCTCTTAGATTATCCGTCTCTCGACAGGATGGAGAAGAAGCGACAGAGGGCGACAGTCTGTTACAGATCGACGGTGACGGTCGATCGATTTTGCAGGCGGAACGAGTCGCATTGAATTTTCTCCAACACCTGTCCGGCATCGCCACGCTGACTCAGAAGTTTTGTCGTGCGGTGCGCGGATTTCCCGTTACGATCCTGGACACAAGGAAGACCCTGCCCGGTTGGCGTGCGCTCCAGAAATGGGCGGTCGCGCTGGGAGGCGGCGCCAATCACCGTCGCTCGCTCGGCGATGGTATGCTTATCAAGGACAACCATTTGGCACTCTTGAAGCAACGTACACAAGCTGTTCGACTTGCCTGCGATCGGGCCAACGCGCATGCCCCCAGTACCATGCCCATCATCGTGGAAGTTGAGTCGCTGTCGGATGTCCGACAAGCATTACACGGCCAAGCCGATATCATTCTGCTCGATAACATGAGTCCGGCGATGGTTCGGCGCGCCGTAAAACTGATCAACGGCCGCGCCCTCGTGGAGGTCTCCGGGGGGATCACCTTGAAGAATGTCCGGGCCATGGCCGCCGCCGGGCCGGATCGCATCTCCATTGGAGCGTTGACCCATTCTGCGCCTGCGGTGAACGTGAGCCTCGTGCTGAAGCCGGCTCCTCCAACGCGAAGGCGGACTGCCTAACCGTGTCTTCCTCCAGCCCCCTCATGCTCGACGACATTCGCAGCACGCTGGCGACAAAACATTTGGGCCAACATCTCCATCTTCATCGCGAGATTGCCTCCACCAACAGCGAAGCCCTGACACTCGCCCATTCCGGGGCGGAGCATGGCACGGTCGTCGTGGCCGACAGTCAAACGGCCGGACGCGGGCGGCAGGCTCGGACATGGTTTTCTCCCGGCGGAACGAATCTCCATTGCTCGAGTCTGATCCGGCCGATGGACATTCGGATTCCGTTCGGCGACTGGCTGTCCTGGATTCCCCTTGCATCTGCCATCGCCGTCACGGAAGCCGTCCGCGCCATTGCGGGAATCCCGCTCTCGCTGAAATGGCCGAACGATCTGCTCTTCAATGAAAAGAAGATCGGCGGCATTCTCTGCGAAAACGGAACCGACCAAGGCAAACAACCCTTCGTCGTCATCGGGATCGGGTTGAACGTTAATACCGCACCGGATTCATTTCCGCCCGAGCTGGCGGCCATCGCCGGTTCCCTCATTCAAGGCAGCCATCGACTCATTGATCGCAATCGTCTCCTGTCGCAACTGCTCAACGACCTGGAGCAGGTGCTGGACGAATTGGCTTCAGAAGGACCACGTCGACTGCAGCATGCCTACACGGACCGTTGCGCGACGATCGGCAAACGCATCCGGGTCGTGCTGGCCGAGTCACGGGAGTTGGAGGGTGTAGCCCAGGCGATCGGTCGAGATGGCGCGCTGTTGGTGTATCCTTTCACTCGGCTTCACCACGGCGCTCAGCAGATGATTGAGGTCCGTGCTGCGGATGTCATTCACCTCGGAGAGTAGTAATGCCATTTCTCTCACGATAGAATAGAGCCATGTTGCTGGCCGTCGATATCGGAAACACCAACATCGTATGGGGCTTGTTCAGGGGGTCCGAGCTCGTGGTTCATTGGCGGCTGGCGACGGATGCCAAAAGGACGTCCGACGAGTATGGAGTGCTGTTCCTGAACCTTTTGGCTCATAGCGGCCAGATTCCCACGCAGGTTTCCGCGGCGATCCTGTCCAGCGTCGTTCCTGCCTTGACTGAAACTTTTGAAGCGATGATCGGAACCTATTTTCATCGGACTCCGATGATCGTATCAGCGGACACCGCCACTGGATTGACGCTCAGATATGCCAACCCAAAGGAGATCGGCAGCGATCGGATCGTGAATGCCGCGGCCGCCTATCACAAATACCGGCGCGATCTGATCGTCGTGGATTTTGGAACCGCCACGACCTTCTGCGTGATCACGAAATCAGGCGAGTACCTCGGCGGTGTGATCGCCCCCGGATTGGGCATTTCAGCAGACGCGCTCTTCACACGGGCGGCCAAACTGAGCAAGGTCGAAATCGCGCGGCCTAAAACGGTCATTGGAGTCGACACGGGCAGCAGCATTCAGGCCGGCTTGCTCTATGGCTATGCCGGATTGGTGGATTCGCTTGTCAAACGAATGGAACAGGAACTTGGACGCTCGACCTATGTCGTGGCGACTGGCGGATTGGCGACCATCATCGCCCCCGAAACCACGAGCATCCAAAAAGTCGAGCCGTTTCTGACTCTGGAAGGACTCGAACTTCTACATCGGCTTGCCCGGGGAGCCGCCCCATCGCTTTAGGTTTAGCTGTCTCCGGTTCTATTCCCGATGAAATCACATTTTTCTTTGTAATGCCGTTGACTTCTATGACCTTGTGGCTATCTGGCCTGTTGTACAGGAATTATCATGAGCGAAAACGACGAGAAAACCAATACATCCGAAGGCTTAGCTAATGAGACGACCAATGCAAGCCAGGGGAACGGTGAGGCCTCCTTTCAAGAAGCACTCGCCTCGAAGGTTGAGGAGTGCAAGGCCCTCAACGACAAATATGTGCGGCTTGCCGCAGAATTTGAGAACTATAAGCGCCTCTCACAGCGGGACCAACGTGACCAGATTCGCTATGGGAATGAGCAGCTTCTCAAAGAGCTGCTCCCCGTCGTGGATAATCTCGAGCGGGCCATCAAAGCGGCTAAAGACAGCGCGGGCAGCAGCAATGCGCTGGTCGAGGGCGTTGAACTGACATTGAAGCAACTGACCGGGACGTTGACGAAGTTCGGCGTACAGTCGATCGATGCGGTCGGACAGCCGTTTGATCCGGCCGCGCACCAGGCGGTGTCACAACTGCCGTCCGAGACGATTCCTGCGCAACATGTCGCCGAAGAATATCAACGGGGCTATCGGCTGCATGACAGAACGATACGCGCCGCCATGGTCGGCGTCTCATCCGGCCCCTCATCATCAAATGAAGAAGAAATCACAGCCTCATAACGGCTGATCTTGGGAAGGAAGGAGTAGATCCATGGGTAAAGTCATTGGTATCGATCTCGGCACCACCAACTCCTGCGTGGCCATTATGAGCGGCGGCGACCCCGTCGTGATTGCCAACGCCGAAGGGAGCCGTACCACTCCTTCCGTCGTGGCCATCACCGACAAAGGGGAGCGTTTAGTCGGCCAGATCGCCAAGCGCCAGGCCATCACGAATCCGGAAAACACCATTTTCTCGGTGAAGCGGCTCATGGGCCGGAAATACAAGACCCGCGAAGTCCAGGAAGCCATGAAGCGGCTACCGTACAAGGTCGTCGAAGCCGACAACGGCGAGCTGCTCCCCCGAGAGCCCGTGTGAGGCGAGCT
>CAYNLM010000133.1:0-10809 GCA_964398045.1 uncultured Nitrospira sp.
CTTCTCGGCTGGTGTGTGTCCATCTTTAGTCCTTCCTTCCTCTTTGCGGCGTAAGGCGGGCTTGCCCGCGATAGCATCGCCCGCAAGAAACCGAAGTCCTTCACCCCGTAGCGCCGGCGGGAATAAAAGGAGGCGCTGCTCTGTTACACACGCATGTTACAGATGTTACAGAGGGCAACGAACCGATCGGCAGAGAAGACCAACCGCGCACTGAAAGAAAGGGGGTGGCAGACAAGTAGGGAAAGGTTTGGTCAGACAAGCGGGCCAGTCAGTCATGGGAGATCGTACGTGCAACTGAGTGAGCATCCTTGGAGGGAGCTATGAAAAAAGACAATGACGGGATCCTTGTGGGGCCGGGAGTCTCACGGCGGGATTTTATGAAGATGTCCGCATTCACAGGTCTTGCGGCATCGCTGGGGGGACTCGTGTCGCTGGATTTCTTGTCCCCCTCGTCCGCGCAGGCTCAAGGCATGGGGACGGCGAAGCCGTTCACCTTCGCGGTGATGGCGGATCACCACACCATGGGGCCGAAGAACAACTACATGAAGATGCGAGTCGAGCGTTGCGTGCAGGAGATCAACAACCTGAGCTCAAAGCCGGACTTCATCATGTCACTCGGCGACGTGGTGCATGACGGATCGGACGAGCAGATGAAGTTTTTCGATGAATTGATTGCGCCGCTCAAGGCCCCGGTCAAGTACATCACGGGCGAGCACGACTGGTATCTCGATATGGGAGAGTCCTACGGGAAGCATTACGGCAAGACGACCTATTCGTGGGATCACAATGGAGTCCACTTCATCGCGCTCAACACCGTCGTGCTGCGGGATTTTTGGACGGCGCGCGGCCTCTCGGCCCAGGAACGAATGGACATCGCCGGGACATTGAACCATCCGTTGCCGGGTCCTTTCCACGTCGGGGAAAAGCAGCTCGTGTGGCTGCGGGATGATCTCAAGAAGGTGAAGAAGAGCACTCCCATCATCATCTTTTCCCATTCCCCGTTGTACTACTACTACAAGCCCTGGAACTTCTGGACCGAAGATGCAGGGGAGGTCCACCTGTTGCTGGACGGCTATGAGCATGTCCAAGTGATCCATGGTCATGTGCATCACATCGTGAAGAATCAGATCGGCAACATCAAGTTTGCCAGCAGCCTCTCGACCGGATGGCCGCACCCGTACCCGACCAGTGGATTGCCGGCCGGATCGCTCAAAATGCCGCGGGCCAATCCGGCCAACATCTTCGGAGGGTTGGGGTGGGACACGATGGGTGTCGACGACCAGGGTGAAGTGGCCATCAAGTATGAGGAATGGTCTCGGACGAAAGCGTGAGTTGAGGGAGGTGTGATGATGACGAAGAGGACGGTTACAAAGAAACAAATCATGTGGATGGCGATGGGGGCGTTCATTGTGTCGATCCCGGTGTGGGTGCATGCGCAACGAGCCATGGATGTGCAAGCCCTTCCGGGACTCGCATCAGAAGGTCAGCGAAAAGATGCCCAGAGCGGGGAAATCCTGGACCGCAAAACGGTCGAAACCGGTACCAAGGAACTGCAAGAAATGATCGCGCTGGGCGACAAGCTGTGGCACAGCCGTGATCTGCCCATGAGCGGAAACGGTCAAGCCTGCAACATGTGCCATGCCGATGGATCAGTCACGCATCCGGAAACGTATCCCAAATACAAACCTCAGTTGGGACATGTCGCGACCATTCAAGAAATGATGGGGTGGTGTATCGCGATCCCGAACCAAGGGAAGCCCTACCCGTTGGGTAGCAAGGAGATGAATGCCCTGGAAGCTTATATGAATTGGAACAACCAGGGTCAGGTCATGGAAATCGGCGCCGCGCCGTCCAACTCATGATTCGTCCCGTGTAGACATAACGGAACGGGACACGTGCAGCAGCCCAAACAGAAAGGAGATCGCCACATGCGCCTGAGACAATCAATGAGCGACAAGCACTGGGCTGGATGGTTCCTGTTTATGGTGGGGCTGATCGCTGTCTTGGGGGGCGCACCTTCCAAGGCAGCGGCCCTTCCCGGGGAGTCGGCCATGGAGATGATTGCAAAGCATGGCGCCCCCTCCTTGCCTGGGTCTGTTGTCCTGCCGCCTAAGGCGGTACTTCAGGCAGGCAAGTCTCCGTCCGTCTTGGTGGTGTGGTTCAACACCAAATACCATCCTTTAGCATTGCCGCTCGAACTGGAAGGCCGGGTCGTAGCCTCGTTCCGCTTTGATCGAGACATGGCATTGAGCCGCATCAAACAGGGCGAGTCCTACGCCATGTGGGATGACTTGCGCAGTGACTTCGAAAATCTGTTCACCTCCCTCTCGACGGAGGAATTTCAACGGTTCCTTTTGGCCCTGAATCAAGGGTGGACCATCACCAATCTGACGCACTACCGCGAGCCACCGTACGATCTCTATGAAGCGAGGTCTCGGGATGGAAAACTGAGAGCCGAGTTTTCATTTCGAGCTCCCGGTGTCCCGTCCCCCTCAGCGAGCGACCCGTACTACGGCGGCAAGTTTCCCGACGGCAATTTCTGGATTCGCGTCCAACGGGCGAAGAGTTGAGAAGGCGGTGACATCATGCCGACGATCTTGGAATTGCGGTATCAGATTGAGCAAGCGGAACGGCGATTCGACGAGATGCGCAAGTTAGTCGAGGCGAAAGGCTATGATTGGGACACGATTGACTTGAAGCGAATGCAGCGGGAACTCGATGACTCGATCAAGCGATATGAAGAAGGGATGTCAAAGGTCCTGGGATGCGCATATCGATATGGCTCTTCATCCGTGACGCCCCAGGTTGGAACCCATCCATTTGATCTTCACTCGAGTTAGGAGAGAAGCATGGCAAGCAGTTCCAGCATTTCCCACGCACACCAAAGTGGCGACACGAGGGCGTTGGCATTTGAGGAAGTACGATGCCAGCGATGTGGCCGTCTGTTGCTGCGATGGCATATGAGCGGTTCCTCTCAATTGGAAGTGAAATGTCCCCGCTGCCAAATGTTGAATCTCTTCACATTAGATGATGGAAGGAATTCCTAGTTATGCCACACACATAGCGGTGAGACGACGCTAACGATTCGAGACTCAGAAGCCCTCTTGAGGCTCAGAAGCCCATCGCGGAGTGAAGCCCGGGATGGGCTTCTTATTTGGTCTCACGGACCTGGCTGACCTCGTGGAGGGAAGGATTATGAAAAGGTTCCTATTCAATGTCATGCTCACAGCTAGTATGCACAGTTTGGTCTTCTCTGCCGGTTACGTCCTGGCACAGGAAACCGGCCCGCCCGTGCTGGCTCCGCCCGCAGCTGAACAGGAATATGAAAGGAATTTCCGCCCAGGCCCGAAATTCTCTGGTCCCGCTAGTTTAAGCCCCAAACTCACGATCAACGGCGACTATCGGATCCGCGGGTTCTACAACAACAATCTGACGGATGCGAGCAATGCGCGCAAAGATTCAAACGCCTTCAACATCCAGCGGTACGTCCTGGATGTCAGCGTCGTGAGCGGGGAGGGCCCGATCAGCGTCGAGGGCCACGTGACGCCGTTTCTGACCAGTTCCAACGGGACAGGACAGTCTCGGTTGGGTAAGGTGGCGTTCGGGCCGGACAGCTCGGCCAACGTGACCTGTACCGGAGTGGGCAATGAAGGAGCAGGGACCAACTGCACGCAGAACACGTTCTCGATGCTGCAGGCGTATTTGCAGGTCAATATACACAAGGTGGGCTTCCGGGCCGGCCGGCAAATCTTCACGATTGGCAATGCGTTGTTGGTTCAGGATGCCGTCGATGCACTTCGCTTGGACGTCCCGATTACTCCCTCATCCACAATCACTCTTGCTAACCTCAAGATTTTGGATTCTACCCGAGCCGCCGGCTTTGGTGGTGTGTTTGTCGGGAACGGATCAGCGGGTGGGACGGGAGGTGATACGGATCTCTATCTCGCCAACTATCGATACAGTCCGAACAAGGATCTGCGAGTCGATGTCTTTGCCGGTCTCTATAGAGATCGAGGCCCATCGTTCATCAGTCAATTGAATCCCGCTCTCCCGGGATTCGGTCCGGCAGCAACGGCACAGGCCGGCATCTATGGAGTAGCCGGAGAAGTCACGCACGGGCGATTCCACAGCACGTTCGAAGCCGACTTGATTCGTGGTGTAGTGCAAAATCCGAATGGTCCAGCGCCGTTGCTCCAAGGCTACAACCTCCTCCTGACCGGCGATTTCGACATGGGAGGCGGATTGAACCTCGGCGCGACGTTTCTCCACAGCTCCGGCCAGGATGCCGGGGATTTGAGCAGCGGTAAGCGGGCGAATATCAACGGCATCAACGGCAACTATACGATGGGTATCATCACCATGAACGTCGGAGCGCGATCGCCCGCCCCCATCGACGGAACCTGTCCGAGTTGGTTCGATGCGCAGGGGCTGGGAGGACGGCCTGGTTGCTACGGCGGCTCCGGCCTGACGGCGTTCAAATTCACCGCCAATTATACGCCGCCGACCATGCCGAAGCTGAACATCGAGGGCGATGTGTTGCCGGTATGGAGCGCTCGCGATCGCCCCATCCAGACTGGCCCCGGCAGCGCCCAGTTTACGAAGGGCGGGAACCACATCGGAACGGAACTGGACATCTTTCTCCGCTATCAACTCCTGAAAGATCTCACGGCGGTGTTCGCCTATGGCTACCTGATTACAGGCAACTATTTTGAAGCGCCGTCAGCCGCAACCGTGGGAGTCGGCAACAATCCCGTGACGCAGAAATCCGACAACATGCAAGTGGGATTGCTCGAGCTGAATTATCGGTTTTAGAGGTCCACGCTCGCCTGAAGGCAGAGGTGTATTGGAAGGAGGTCGCGAATGCGTAACGGGACATCGCTCAAGATGCAAGTCGGGCTGGCTCTGCTGGTGGGAGCCGCCACTCTCAGTGCCGGTGCGGCGTCCGCCCGGGACGTCACATTTATCGCTCAGGAACTCGCGAAAGATCGGGCCATCTGGCAGCCGGGTATGATCGTCATCGACCCGCGTCAAGATCTCAAGGAGCCGCTGTTCTTTGTCCTGGAGAACCCTAGCGGGCATGACCATGAATTTGCCGTCGGGGGGCTCTTCATGATTCTTTCGGACGAGGAAATGGGGTCGCTGCGCACGGATATCTTTACCGGGCCGGTGACCGGACAGGTCCTGGCCCCGATCCGGGTGAAGATCAAGGCCCGTGAGACATTGAAGATTCGCGTCTCGCCGGTCGGTTTGGAGGGAGCAAAGAACCTTGGGGCTCGCTATCCGTTTTTCTGCCCGACCCACAAAGATCTGCACCTCGGAGGGTTTATTCTGGTGGAATAAGAAAAAAGGTTGGGCCGGTATCGTGATCGTTGGAATCCAGCAGACGGATCAACGATCCATGGTGGCCCGGATGCGATGATGGCGCTCAAAATGGGAGAGCCGACCACCCCGCATTCCGGCAGTCGAGAGGTTCGGGCGTTCCTCCTGTCCTTCTTGTCCTGTCGGATGGGCTGGCCGCGCTCTCCCTCTTTTAGCGGTCATCACGGGGGACGATGAAAAGAGGCCACAGATGGATAAGCTCCCACAATGGACCCATGCCATTCTGATGTGCGCGCCTGGCATCACAGGGGCTGTGACCGGTGTCTCGGCGGCGATCGCATTGAAGACGTATCGGCCGGAGTGCCGGGTGACCTGTCTGGTCAGTGGCGACGCGGCTCCGCTCCTGGAGCGCCATCCGGCCGTCGACCAGGCTCTCAGTGATCTCAGCTTCCGGGATCTGGTGGCGTTCTTTCGACGGCAATCATCGGGCCGCGTGCTCCTGTTGACTTCCAGCCCCGGAGGGTTTGTTGCCGCGATGCTCGCTCGGGTTCCCGTCCGGATGTGCTGTGGTGCCGGCATGGGACGAATGGAGCGCGCACTGGCCTGGTTCTTCGGGTGTCAGGAAGGTGGGGTTGAAACCTCAGTTCTGAAAGTGCTGCGGATCATGGGGTTACCGTCCCGCCTGCCGGCACGGCCATGGGTAGTCCTGACGCCGCGGGAACGACGGCGCGCTCTTCGCCGACTCCGCCGCGTATCACGTCCGCGTGTGCTCGTCCATCCGTCCGGTCTGACAGGCTCGCCAGGCCTGTTGCATGCTCGATGGAGTCTCGTTCTGGCTGGCTTGAGAGCACAAGAGTGCGAATTGCGATCTCTTTCCCAGTGGGTTGAACGCGGGGCGGTCAACCTGATCGGTAGGCTCTCGCTGCGGGAATGGCTCGCGGTCCTTATCGAATGTGATGTCTTGATTTCGGCGGATGATGAGTCACTCTTCTTGGCCGACGCGATGGGTGTGCCTACGGTCCGACTGGATCCGCCGAGCGCGAACGGGGAATTGAGTCCGGTCCTTCCCGAAGCTGTGCCGTGGCAAGTGGAGGCAGTGCTTCGCCATCGACTCAGAGTGCTCGGGCGAGGAGTTGAGAAGCCCTATGCGGGAATCATTTGAGGCAGCGATGTGATCTGAAGTCGCCATCATGATGCGACATGTGCCCCCGTCTTTAGGAACGGAGTGGAAGATAGGCTCATCGCAGTTGGAGGATTCCGCGGTAGCCTCTAAGGGAGAAGGGATGGGGTGGTCGCTCCAGTGGAAGCTCAGTAGCGTGGTGATGCTGGTCATGCTGGCAGGACTCGGAGTCCTCACCGTGCTCGCGATCCAGCGGAATGAGGAAGCCCTCACGGCGCAGGAGCGGGCCAAGGTCGATCTGGTGGCTTCCAGCCTCATCAAGAGTCTCAAAAACATGATGGTCACGGGGAACGCCCCGATTGTGCGCGACTGGGTCAAGGATCTCAAGGCGCAGGAAGAATTTCGCAAAGTGCAGTTCATTCGCAAAAACGGCAGACAGGCCTTTTATGACAACGAGACCGTCGACGAGGTGAATGCCTGGTTGCATGCCCAGCGGTTTCCCGATCGGGACGAAGTGCCGGTCGATGAGGATACCCGGGCGTTCGCCGCGGGCCCACGATTTCAAGAGGTCCTCGCCACGAAGCAGCCTGTGGCGTACGTGGAAACGATGGATGACAAACCGTATTTGACGGTCTTGACGCCGGTGGTCCGTGACCAGCGGTGCATTCTGTGTCACGGATATGATCACCACGAGGTGCGGGCGGTGTTACGGACGACGACCCCGCTGGAAGGCGTGACCGCCACGATGACCCGCCTCCGGAGCCAGCTGATGCTGACCTCGCTCTTGACCATCGTGAGTATCGTGTTGGTGTTAGGGTGGGCGCTCCGGCGCCTCGCCCTTGCCCCATTACGACAGATGGTTGCGGTTATCGAAGGGGTTGCACAGGGGAATCTGACGCAGGAGGTGTCGTGTCGGTCGCGCGATGAATTCGGGGCTCTTGCAAAGGCGATTCATTCGATGATGGAGCGGATGGCCGACGCGCTCCGTCGTGTTGCTCAGGCGGCCGCGCGTGTCACGGAAGCGTCACACGCCATGTTGACGACGGCGACCGAGGTAGCCAGCGGAGCGCAAAAGCAATCGCAGCAAACTGCGCAAGTCGCGACGGCCATGGAGCAGATGAGCACCACAGTTCAGGAGATCGCCACGAATGCTGTTGGGGCGGCGTCGACCGCGACGACCGCCGTGGACACGGCTCGTCAGGGGCTCGAGCTCGTAGGCACGGCGGTTCAGGGGATGCGACAGATTGTTGAGTCTGTGCACGCGACGGCACAGATGGTGCGGGCCTTGGACGAACGGTCTGAACAAATAGGCACCATCATCACGGTCATTGATGAAATTGCGGACCAGACGAACCTCTTGTCGCTCAACGCCGCCGTCGAAGCCGCCCGTGCCGGGGAGCATGGACGCGGGTTCGCCGTAGTGGCGGAAGAAGTCCGGCGATTAGCCGAGCGGACGACGAAGGCGACCAAGGAAATCAGCGTGGTCATCCCGACGGTTCAGCGAGACACGGCGCAAGCTGTGATCGGCATGACCGCCTGTGAACAGCAGGTGCATTCTGAAACGCGCTTGGCTCAGGATGCAGGGAGACGGCTGGAAGACATCGTCCAGGCTGCTCAGGCGGTTATGGACAAAATGCAACAGATCGCTTCCGCGACGACGGAACAGTCCTGCACGGTTCACCAAGTGACCAAGCACACAGAAGAGATTGCCCGCATCGCTCAAGATATGGGAACCGGGACGCAGGAGGCTGAACGAGCCCTGAGGGACCTCGCTGCACAAGCTGAAGAACTCCACCGAGCGACGAAACAATTCACAGTAGAGTAAGTGCGTATCAAGATGAAATGGCGATCTTGGGGCGGAGGAGGCATATCAAATTATGCCACGGTGCAACCAGGAAGATTCATGTCCCTGGGGGGGAATGAATGGAGGTCGTTTTTTCGTGATGAGTTGATCGGAGGAGACATCAACATATGGTGCGATCGCTATTCCTGTTCGATATGACCTTCTGGCTCTACCTGGCTTCGGTCACCTTGTATGTCGGGTACCTCCTCCCCAGGCGCCCTGCTCCGCAGCTTGTCGCTGCGGGACCGTCACTCGCCTTAAGTGAGCAGGTAGACGGGTGGACCAGTCAGATTGGTCACGTGGCGACCATGGTAACGGTCATCGGATGGCTTGTGAACACACTGGCATTAGTGACCCGTGCGCAGGAACGCCTGCAGCTGTCTGGAACCTTTGCTCCCTGGTCGAATCAGTTTGAGGCGATGGCCTATGTCTCCTGGGCGATCATCCTTGGCTATGTGCTACTGGAGTATAGGTATCAGCTCAAGGCCATCGGGGCCTTTGTGGTCGGTATTGGGTTTATTGCGATGGGGGCCGCGTCCTTGCTGCCATACCGGTATCAAACGGCTGAACCGCTCGTCCCGGCCCTGAACAGTTACTGGATTTATATTCACGTCTCGGTGACGCTCACCAGCTATGCAGCGTTTGCCATGGCCGGCGGTCTCGGTGTGATGTATCTGGTGAGGGAGCGGTCGGAGCGTCGTGGATACCATTCGAGAGTGGTCGCTAGTTTGCCGGACTTGGAGACCATCGACGAGCTGGGTTACAAGGCGATCATGGTCGGCTTTCCCTTGCTCGCATTCGGGATTATTCTCGGGGCCATGTGGGCGAACTATGCATGGGGCGGCTATTGGAGCTGGGATCCCAAGGAAACCTGGTCGCTCATTGTCTGGCTGATCTATGGCGCCTATATCCATGCTCGGATGACTCGCGGCTGGGAAGGGCGCCGCGCAGCGATCTATGCCATCTTCGGACTGCTGATGGTCGTCTTCTGCTTTTGGGGGGTGAATTTTCTTCTGTCAGGCCTCCACGCCTACGCGTGAGCAACCGAGGTACGACGCGTTGGAACACGAGTCTAGAGGTGAGTCACCATGTGGTTTCTCCTGGTTGCGTTGGGTATCCTCGCTGGGATCATCTGTCTCAGCGTGATCGTGTGGATCTTCAATGCAGAGTAGAAGGTCCTCCCACGGACCGGTGGTTACTCGATCTGAGAGCGATCGTGTGCTAGCATGGCCATGACTTGGGCCAAACGGGGGTCGTTGTGCGTGTCTTGCGGAACATAAGCGCAATATGGTGTCTGTTGACAGCGCTCTTGGGCTGCGCCGCGCTAGGATCAAGCGAGATCCTCGTCTACGAGGACGCGAGGCTCAAAGTGAGTGTGGTGCCGGATCCCTCCGTGGACGCCTCCGACTCGTCGCCCCGGCACGACCATCCCATGCAACTCACATCGGACCAGATCTTCCGTATCCTCAACGGAGTCGGAGTCGAACGGTCGCGTGGATTGCTCGTGTCGATGGTGCTGGGCCCTCACCATGAAGCCGCCTTTTCTCGGGAAGACCTGACCGTCCTCGCTCCGAAGATTTCCATAGCCCTGTCGCGCGCCTCCTCGAAGGATCGGGTGTCAGTGGTGCTTTCCCGGATGGCTCCGTCAAAGACCCCGGAAACCCTGGAATGGTCGCTGTGGGGTCAGGGGGGAAATCTGTTCGTGGTACTCACACGCCATCAATTGATCATGGCTCCTCAACAATCTGAGCTGTCGTCGGCTCTTCAAGGTGGTGCGACCCGCGGTCCGGGCGTGGCGCGCGACTTGCCCGGAGATTTAGCGGTGGGGTTCTCTTCTCCGGAATATGTGGTGGCCCTGGAGCCGACGCTCACGACGCAATTGTTCGGGAATCCTCATGCCCATGTCGTCATCGATTACCGCCGGTTTCTGGCCGATGCACGGCCGGCTGCCCAGATTGCCGATCGTCGTCCGACTTCGCCCAGCCCTGAGGCCCCTACCAGCAACACAGCTTCCGTGGAATCTTCCAGGGACATGCAGGCACTGAGCGAGCGCGTCAAGACGCTGGAGACACAAGTCAACGATTTGCTCGGCGTGGTCAAACAGCTCACCAAAGAACTGGCTGAATCGAACAGGGCGCTTACCGCGCGTGACGAAGAAATCCGCACGCTCAAGGGGCAGGCGAAACCATCGGACCGGCAGCGACGATCCTCGGTACCGTAGAGCCTGCACTAGATCGCTCGCAAGAGGCCTCGACGGGTTCTTCGCCCCACCCACTCACATCCCCCCCCTGCAATGAGGCAGGCGGTGCTCAAGATCCCGTTTATCATGCCGGTCACGGTTGCGGTGCTCGTTCTCTGTGTGTCGAATCTGATGTCCTGCGCCCTGGGGTCCGAGGACTATCTCCGAGACTCGCTCGGTCATGCGACCCAGAGTGACATCGCGGCCCGGTGGGGTCTTGCGATGACGGAACGACGAGACGCGGATGGAAACAACGTTTGGAACTCTAAATAACCGGTTCAACGTTCG
>CAYNLM010000134.1:0-10696 GCA_964398045.1 uncultured Nitrospira sp.
CCTCGGTCGCTATCAAGGGTCAGGTCGATCCCCCTGCCTTCTCATCTTTCCAACGTCGACGGATCGCCTTCCGGTAATCCCAGTTCGCTGGCTTTCTACAGGCGCCGCATGATGTTCCCGCTCCTCTGCTTGGGCATCTTCTGTAGGAAGGCAATTTCTTTCGTCGCCACTGCGGATCCGTGCGCTCCATGTTGTTGGATGAACCGGCCTGCTGCATGCGCGTCTCCCAGTCCTCTGTCCCGGCGATGGCGCTGGGCTGCCGATCGTCTCCTATGAGAAGGACGTGTTCAAGGCTCGGAACCGCGGCGCGAATGGAAGCCACTTTCCGTTGATAGAGTGTGTGGGTGGTCACGAGGACTTTCGCTTGGCCGATGCTTAGCCTGGCGCGTATCGGCTCAGGGCCGAAGGCGGAGAACAGAGGGCAAAACACGCTGCGGTTTTTGAAGGTCCCAAGGGCGGCGATGTAGAGCTCCGGAATGCGCCCGGCCAGCACAAAGACGCGATCGCCCTTGGCGACGCCCAACTGCCGAAGCACGTTGGCAAACCGGTTCGTCAGCTCGTTGAGCCGGCTGTAGGAGTACTCCTCGACCGTTCCGGTCTTCTCCAACCACTTGATCGCCGGATGCGCTGCACGCGGTCCCTCGGCATGACGCACGACGGCTTCATGCGCGATGTTCAATCCTTGGTTGCCGGGGAGCCCGGCCAATTCCTCGCGGGCCTGTTCCCAGGTGAAGCGCGCACGGACGCTTCCATAATCGTGAAGATTCGGAACCAGTTCCCAGTCTCGGCGGGATTTGATGAGGGTGGTCCAAGGCACCAAGAATCTCCTGAGTACTGCCCGCGAATTTCTATGATCGAGGCATGAGCCCGAGACCGGGTTCGCACCGCCGTTCGCAGCAGCCGTCCGCCCGGTGTCTAGCTGACGGTGTCATAGGGCGCGACAGAACGGATGTAGGACAAGACGTCGAGCATTTGCTGATCGTTCAGCTTGCCGCGGAAACTGTGCATCGGGGTAAACAGCGCGCCATTGGAGATCGTGACGAGCAGCTCCCAGTCTGTTTTCGCCCGCGAGGCCGGCGACAGGAAATTGGCCGGCTGCACGATCAAATCCTGGCTATCGGGGCCCTTTCCGTCTAATTTTTCTCCATGGCAGCGGAGACAGTGCTGCGCATAGACGGCTTGTCCATCCTTGACATTTCCCCGCGCGGTTTGTCCTACCGCCCACGAGCTTCCCAGAACGACCAGACAGAGCGCACCGATCACACTCAGGATTTTCATGCTGCGGATCCTTCCTTCATCAGAGGTTCTTGGGCGACTGTAGTCGTTCACCGCACGACCAGGACGGGAACGGCGGCCCGATGGACAATGCCATGGGACACGCTGCCGAGCAGGAAGCGGTCGAGGCCTGTTCGCCCATGTGACCCGACTACGATCAGATCCTGCTTGTTGCCCACGTCGCAGACGATGGTCACCGGGTCACCCGTGCGCACCTCCGACGAGGTCGAAGAGTGCGGGCTCGCCAATGCTTGGGCGGTATCCTTGGCGACCTGTTCGGCATAGCGGAGGTTGCTTTCGGTCCACGTCTCAAGTCCGACCACCACATGGGGCTCGATCATATGCAGCGCAGGCACGACGGAAAGGACGGTGATGCTCACCGGCTGTCTGAAGGGATGGGCCGTCAGCCAGGTCTGCAGCCGGGCGGCGTCTTCGCGGCCTTCCACCGCCACGAGCACGCGAGAGACCGGACGCGCTTTCCCCTTCATGATGAGTGTCGACGTTCCGGCGCGAAGAAGGACATGGTGGGAGACGCTGCCGACAAACAGCTCCGTGACCCGTGAACGGTCATGGGTTCCGATTACGACCAGGTCGGCCTTCAGCGCCTTCGCCTGGTCCACGATGAAGGAGGCGGCGTGATGGACCTCGCAGAGCGTCTTGACCGAAGGAATGTCCGCGGGCAGGAGCGTCCGCGCTCGGTCCACCACCCGTCGGCCGGCGTCGATCATGGCCTGCCTGAATTCGTCGTACCCAGCCAGATTGGCCGTTTGGGCCACCATCGGCGATTGGAACAGGCCGAGATCCACCCCGTGCACGATCGCCACTTCATCGGGCCGGTAGAGCAGCGCCAACTGTTCCACCGCGGCAAAGGATTCCTCCGACCACTCGACGCCCGCGACAACCCTCATCACGGCTCCCTATTGATCTGTTGAATGTCACCGTGTCCACATCACCCGCACAAAGTCTTCATCCTGATCATAGTGCACGACCAGCTCGCCATGATAGGCATGTTTGAGCGCCTCGCCGATTCGCCGAGGCAGATGGGTATCGGTGGTGGACAGGACGACCCCCTCCGGCTGCTCCTCAATGCTCATAATTCGCGAGAGGGGATGCTCCTTCGTTTCATTGGCTTCCGTATTCTTCGCCAATCCCAAAATCTGTTCATGTTGTTCGCGAGGAAACGTTCCCTTCAACGTCACCAGTCCCTTGGGATACTTGTCCTGAATGCGGTGGCAGGCCGGGCAGAGCGTTTCATGCGCGTCTCCCGGCGGAGTGATCCAACTCCATCGGCCCTTATGGAAGACCGCCCTGCATGTGGGACAGACCGTCGGTTCTTTGAGTTTGCCCGGCAGTTTGTACGTGTCGTGTTCGTATTCCTGAATCATGCGATCCCGGCGGCCTCCGTGCCCTCCGGTGGTATCCGTCATGGCCATAATTACGTCTCCGGGTAGTGATGGGTGTGAATGGATGAACGACCGCCGCGCAAGGCCTGCGGCCGTTCCCGATATGTCTGCTCGGCTTGTGCGAGACAGCGAACGACTTCCTCGTCGTCGACCTGCTGAAAGTCGGCATAGAATTCGCCGACCGCGCCGAACGGCTCCGGGGTGGCGAGAATCACGCAATGGTCCACCTTGGCCCGCACCTTCTCGGCGGTGGACACCGGCGACACGGGAATCGCCGCGACGACGTGGCGGGGCGCCAGTTTGGCGAGAGCCTCGAGAGCGGCAAAGAAGGTGGAACCGGTGGCGATGCCGTCATCGACGATGATGACGGTCTTGTTGTGGAGCGAAGGGAGCGCCCGCCCCTGGCGGTACATCCCTTGGCGCCGGGCGATCTCGTGGCGTTGCGCTTCGATGAGCCCGTCCAAGTCGTCACGGGACAGCTTCAGATAGTCGGTCGCATCCGGGTTGAGATAGACGGACCCGGTTTCACTGACGGCACCGACGGCATATTCCGGCGCTTCCGGCAAACCGATCTTCCGGGTAATGAACACATCCAAGGGAAGATGCAATTCCACACTGAGTTCGAGACCGACGACCACGCCGCCACGCGGCAACGCCAATACCAAGGCCTGAGTATTCCCACGATAGGACTCCAGTTCCTTCGCGAGCAAGACACCGGCATGCCGACGGTCATCGAACAGCATCGCGCAACCTCACTCTCCGTCCACAACCAGCGTTCACCACAGGGTTCCGCTGGTGACTCCGACGCCGATCAAAAAAAGAGACAACAACATGATACCGGCGATCAGCCACCACAAGAGACGATGATGGCGCTGTGGTTCGGTCTGCCAATGAATGTCCCAGGGAATGTCCAGATAATGGGGATGGCGGATCATGGCGCCCTCCTTCCGATGAAGGCTGCTCAGCCTGAACCTTGACCTCTCCCTTCAGGCCACCTTGACTTCGATGGATTTCGGTTTGGCCTTTTCCGACTTCGGCAGATGCACCTTCAAGATCCCGTCTTTATATTCGGCGGCCACCTTGGAGCCGTCGGCGTCCTCGGGGAGCGTGAAACTCCGCATAAAGCTCCCGTACGTCCGTTCCATCCGATGATATTTCTTCCCCTTTTCCTCTTTCTCGTACTTCCGTTCTCCGCTGATGCAGAGCACGTCGTCTTGCACCGTCAGTTTGACATCCTCCTTCTTGATCTCGGGCAGCTCCGCTTTGACGAGGTATTCTTTTTCGTCTTCGGAGATGTCGACCAGAGGAGACCACTCCGCGACGGTCATCGCTTCCTTGTCCCCCTCGGATTTCAGGGCCGGCCGCCCCCAAAGGGCCGACAGTCGTTTCTCCATCTCTTCAAGGTCCTTCCAGGGATTCCAATGTCCTTTCAAGGGCTCCCATCTCGTCAGCGCGCTCATAACATCCTCCTCCTTTCGTCCAGGACGTTCTATTAATGAGACTAATTTGCATCGGCGATGCCACAGGAGACGAAACAGAAAGATCATGGTGTATTCGATAGGATTCAATGAGTTGAGAATCCTGTTGGGAGTTCGACAGGGGTAAGGCGATCACCGGCTGTTGCGTTACAGGACAGAGGGTCCGGCGGCACTGTGGAGACATTCACCAGTCGATCTCACCTACCAGTTGAACAACTGGGCTCTTCCTGCCGGCGTGTCGGAACTGGGAACTTCCCTAGTAGGCCACTGGGATGAACCGGCCTATCATCGCCCACGGCGAGACGGGAAAAGGATTCGATACCAGCCACCGGGCGGCGGCTCCCGCGGGATTCGGGCTGATCATTATGCGCGAGCGCCTCCGTGCGGCGGGGGGGCGGTTCTCGGTTGAGAGTGCTCCCGGCCGAGGCACGACCGTCAGGGCCTGGGTTCCACTGGCGCCCGCGACGTAAGTGTAGGGGAGTAGGCCGATGAATTTCCGGTCAGTGGGCCGGCATCGTACTCTCTTGTATCGCTACTGAAACCGCTCCGCGGCTCACCGTTTCAGGAATGACGATAAGGACAGTAGGTGAACATCGTATAGACTATGGTTTTAAACAAGAGATCGGCGGCGTCTTCTTTGCGAAGGAATGCAACCGCTCCGGCCGCGATCATCGCATTATAATTCTGAGAGGTGTAGTCGGCAGACATCCCCAGAATGACGATATTCGGCAGGAGCCGTTTAATCTGTTGTGTGGCTTCGATTCCATTTTTACGGGGCAGATTGACATCCATCAGGATGACATCGGGTCGGACGCGTTCAGCTTCCCTCACAGCTTCTTCCCCATCGGACGCTTCAGCCGCCACCTCGATTTCCAAGTACGATTCCAAGATTGTTCTGATCGTCTGCCGAGCTAAGGCATGATCGTCAACAATCAACACCCTCCATCGCAAAATCTTGGGTGCGTCTTGCCGCAATGACGTGGAAAGCGGTCTGGTTGCTGATTGTGGTATCAACGACGCGTCTGTGTACGATGCCGGTGTGTGCATGGTATGCTCCTCCAAGGTGAGATCGGAACGACGGGGCAGATACATATCGGTATGCCAGGTTGGCGTGAACTAGGGCGTTCCCTAGTTATGGGGTGCACGCCTCGTTGATCGGCCCTTGCTTCAGTCCGATCAGAACAAGGGGTGCGGCGCAATGCCGAATTGAAGGACCGGTTGCACGTTCCCGCCTGCATGCCCGACGATGCGCCAGCGCCCGTTCTCTTTCCTCAAATAATGCACTTCTTCATACCAGCTATCGACCGGCGTCCGTAACGTCGTCTGCTTGGATGTGCCCCACACCACTCCGGTGCAGGTCATTTCAGCGGTTAGTGTGGTGATGGGTCCCACCGTGCGAATCATGGAAAACGTATGCACGCTTTCCAGCTCTTTGTAGTGATCGAAGAGCTGGCGCCAGATGTTTCTGATGTCCGCCTTCTTTAGACCGTGATACTGATACTCATCCGAATAGAGTTCCATGATGCCGTCCAGATCGTGCGCCTGTATAACTCGCTCGGCCTGCTCGAACGTCGCCAGCAAGTCTTTCACCGTCTGCGGTTCCACTTCCTGAATCGTGGCCGCTGTGAGCTGTGTCTTGGCGTCAACGTTGGATTGCGTGAACAGACAGAGGCTGAGAAGCAAGCAGAGGATGTACAAGACGGACACCGGTTGGATCATCATTGGAAAGCTCCCTCCTGTGGATCGGCTCGCCGTTGATGCGAGCATGGGTTCTGCAAGGGTTCTGCAAGGAAGGGACCATCGGTCGAGAGTGCCCGATTCGACAATCTCCTTGCGAATCCAGAAGTCCGAGGTCGGAAGGGGCCGCGACGCGATGGGCGGTCTGTAGCGGAAATCATCAGGGAAAGACGAATCCAGTGGCAAATCGCGGCAGTGCGGTGATGAAGGTGGTGATTATGGGTGCGGCGCGCGGGATCGTCACGGGCCTGATGGCGAAGGGAGCTTGAGACCTCGAAGAGGAGTACCGTCCGCCTTGACCTGGTCGAGACGGACTGCCAGATGGCGAAAGAAGAGGGCGTCATGGTGAGCATCGACTCCGACGCCCACACGGTCCTCGACTTCGGGAATCTTCGGTAAGGGGTCGGCCAGGCGCGCCGAGGATGGCTGGAACAGCACGACGTCTTGAACACGAGGCCTCTGCACGCCCTGCGCCCGCTGCTCAAGCGCACGATGCTGAAGACGTGAAACGTGAAGCGTTAGGAGAAGGGGTGTCGGTACGTCGGAATAATCAAGGATATGCTTGCCGAATCAGGTCCCGGTCGGTCTTGGCTCCCGTAGTTCCACACAAGGGCGGGACGTTTTTTGTGTCCTGCCAATTCCTTCCCGACAGCATGTCAGAAGAACCCCCTCTACATAGGTCTCATCTAAACAACATGCTATTAGTAGCGTAGTAGAAAACTCACTGAAAGAGGGCAAAAAAAATCGGAGCGGAGGCGGGTTCAGAGAGCTTTACATGCAGCGTGGAGATCTTAGAGGGGTTTCAGGCTTCCCACCCTCTTGGTGGGCCTGCACACCACCCCAGCGCTTGACCTCGATTCCCTTGAGTGTTCCTCTCACCGAGGCCTCCGCTCACTTATAGATAACTGCGCTTTGCCAGAGGTCAATCCTGCTGCCCGGTCAAGCCCTGGTTCGATTTCACCAGGAATCACTGTGGCGTAAGAGGGCAGGGAGCGGGTCTTATCACGAGTCATCCATGTGGTCAGCCTTGCTAGGGGGACGCCCAAAGCCAAGGGAAGTCGGCAGTTGCTGAAGAAAGGCAGACTTGCTCTGCTGTACGACTGGATGGCATAGCTGATGCTTTTATACCCGGCGATGACGCGCACTTCATGAAGACGAGGGATGGCAGATGACGCTCGGATCGCTTGATGTCTCGAGGCAAGAACCGGCGGGACAAGAGGTCGCTCGCCTCTGGAACGTCGTCGTGACGGCCAAGAATCATGAGCAACGACATCTGGCCCGGCTGGTGAAACGGCTGGGCGATTTTTGGTGGACACCGTTTCTTGGAATTTTGATCGGGCGCGTGGAGGATCACGAAGCCTTCTGCGACCAATTGCGCCGCAGCGAGGAGGACCAGCGGGGGTTTCTGCATCCCTTGGCGAGACTGGTTCCGATCGATTCCACGTTCACATTTCAGATCGAGACGCTTCCCGCTCAGCTTCGGCAGGCGGTGCTGGCCTATGCGGATCGGATCGACGACGGCTCATTCTATGTCCGCATTGAACGCCGAGGCCATGCCGGGGAAATTCACAGCCAGCCGTTGGAGCAGGAGTTGGATCGAACGCTGATTGAGCACGTACAGGCACGGGGCGGCGCGCCGCGCATCGATTTCAAGGATCCGGATGCGATTGTGGCCGTGGAACTGATCGGAGACGAATGTGGAGTCGGATTGATCACCCGAGCGATGCGGGAGCGCTTCCCCTTCGTGAAGGTGCCATAATCGTAATTCAAGAAGGGAGGCACTGATGACAGTCCCGAAGCATTTGGAAGATGCCGTGGCCAAGCTCAAGGAGGCCGAATTCAGGATCGACGAAGCCCGCCGGGGGCCTGTGACCTGCGACAATCAGAAGGTCTGGCTGGAGGCGTTGACGGACTACTGTCTGGCGCTTTCCGAAGTGCAGGCCTACAACAACGAATCCTTGCACGAGAAACTGCATGAACTGGCCGGGCGCGCCGGCGTGCGAAAGTTTCCAGCGGGCGCGTAAGCCGGCGCTGGTGATCTGAAGGGCCACCGTTTGTCCTTCAACTTAACCTTGCCGATCCGCAACGGCCGCCTCCAACACTGTGCCGGCCGCACCTGTCATTTCCTGTTCGATTGCCGACCACTACCGGACCATCTCCTCGTAGCGCCAGAGGGCGGATTGCAGGGAGGGAGCAAAGACGGATAAAAGAGAGCGGCTCGCGAAGCGGCTGAGACTGCGGTAAGTTGTGTCGCCGATTAGGTGCCAAGTGGCGATACTGCTAGAGAGAGTAATGTGAGGGGCGAGAGATGGCGACAGAGGTTCTGATCAGGGTATCGGCGTTTCTCGGAGTGCTGAGTCTGACGGCGTCGTGGGAAGTACTTTGTAGTGGCAAGCCGGAGGAGAATCGCCGGAGAATCTTCTGGAGGTGCGTTACATGCGGCGTGATACTCAACTCCCTCGGCGTGACGGAGACATTCGTGGAGGTCTCGATGAGAATACGGGCTACGATCTGACCATCCGTGCGCCCGTCAGTCCATCGTCCAGGTAGAGGCAAATATTGCTCACGAGGTGTTGACAAAGACAGGTTTCAGTCGTTAAGTTTCGAACACTCGCAACTTGGAAATAAGAGATCGTCGTCATGTCTCATGCTCGGGTCGATCCATCACTGTTCGAACTCCACGCCGAAGTGTGCAAGATTTTCTCGCACCCGAAGCGTCTTCAGATCATCGAAGCGCTCCGGGATCACGAACTGACTGTCAGCGAGGTTGTCGATCACCTTGGAATTCCCAAAGCCAATGTGTCCCAGCATCTCGCGGTCCTGCGCCAGAAGAGGGTTGTCATGACTCGTCGAGAAGGGCTGAATATTTACTATCGGATTGGCAATCCCAAGATCATCCAGGCCTGCGATCTCATGCGGCAGGTGCTTGTCGAACAACTCGAAGAAGGGGAACGGCTCGCGAAGCGACTGAAAAGACGGTGACTTTTTTTGACTCATAGTTGCAGAGTTGCGAGTCCAGTAGACCAGCTGTGAGCGGCATGAGTCACATCAGGGGGCAGGCGCAAAGGGACGCCCCGGACCGGAACGGCTCAAAGATTCTGCCCGCCTACCCCTGACCGGGATGCTGGTGCTCCCGTTTGCGGACAAACGGGACAGCGATCCGTTGCGCCAAGGGGATAACAAGCGTGGCGAAGAAAGATAAGGTTGGCTCATGAACCAATCCGCGCCCGCAGTTCCCTGGTTGACCCGGCTTTCTGTTGAAAGACCCGGGTGGGTGATTGCCGGGACCCTGGTGGTCACCCTCCTTTTCCTCACGCAGTTCCCGCAGGTCGAGACCGATACGGATCCCAAGAACATGCTGCCCCCCACATCCTCGGTACGGATCTCCAATGACGAGGTAGAACGCTGGTTTACCCTACACAAGGATGTAGTGGTCCTGGGGATCGTGAACGATGAAGGGATCTTTACTCAGGGGACCCTGGAACGGATTGCCCGGATCACATACGCCATCCTGAAGATTCCCGGCGTCGTGGTTCGGGACGTGACCAGCCTCACCACGACGGATAACGTCCTGGCAGAAGAGGGCCAGCTGGTGGTGAGGCCCGCTGTCGCCGAAATCCCGCGCACCCCGGCGGCGATGGCAGCCCTGAAACAGGCCCTCATCTCCAATCCCCTTTTCGTGGACAGATTGCTTTCGAAAGACGCGACCACGACGGCGATCTATGTACCGTTGGAGATAGGCGCGAACGCCACGGTGGTTGCGGATCGGATCAAGGAGTTGCTGGCGAACGAGGCGGGCCGTGAACGGTACTACTTGGCCGGAGATCCTGTCGCCCGCGATACCTTCGGTATTCAGATGTTCTATCAGATGGCCATCCTATCGCCTCTCGCCGGACTGGTGATGTTTGTCGTC
Source organism: uncultured Nitrospira sp. (assembly GCA_964398045.1). Taxonomy (GTDB): domain Bacteria; phylum Nitrospirota; class Nitrospiria; order Nitrospirales; family Nitrospiraceae; genus Nitrospira_D. Next base: position 9,807 of record CAYNLM010000134.1, read on the forward strand.
CTCTGGTGGATGTTTCGAAGCCTCACGCTGGTCATGGCGGTGATGGGGGTCGCGATGGTGAGCATCATTTGGAGTACAGGGCTGCTCATCGCCCTTGGGTATCCCATCCATATCATGAGCTCGATGAGTCCCGTCTTCCTGATGGCCATCGCCACGGACAGCATCCACATCTTTAACGAGTTTGGGTTCCGGCTCAGGGAGGTTCGGGAGAAGCGGGAGGCAGTGCTCGATACGATCGCGGCGGTGGGCCGGCCTGTCCTGTATTCCGACCTGGCCACTGCGGTCGGGTTCGTCGCGCTGGTGACCGTAGCGATCGTCCCCGTGAAAATCTTCGGGCTCCTGGTCGGATTCGGAACACTGATCATCCTGCTGATGAGCTTCACGCTCGTCCCCGCGATCTTAATGAGGCTCAACGAGGAGCGCCTCCTCCGGGAGTTGCACAGGGCCGACGCAGGGTCCTCATCGTGGCTCTCCAGTCTCGGAGAATTCTCTGTGCGGCATCCGAGGGTGATTGGCCTCGTGGGCTGCGTGTTGCTTGCCATTGCCGGCATCGCACTCTCTCGTCTGGAGGCCAACAATAACATGGTCCACTGGTTCAAATCGGAGAGCGACATCCGTACGGCAGACCGTGTCATGAACGCGCGTCTTGGTGGCACGGCCACGGCCTACCTCGTCATTCAGGGTTCGACGGAGGACGTGATGAAAACGCCCGCCATGCTCCGCGATATCGAGGGGCTGCAGCGGGAGCTGGAAAAAGATCCCCATGTGGGAAAGACCTTCTCGGTGGTCGATTATGTAAAACGGATCAACCGGGTCCTGCACCAGGACGACCCAGCCTACGACCGGATCCCCGACTCCGCGACCGAGACCGCGCAGGACCTCTTCCTCTT
>CAYNLM010000135.1:0-10328 GCA_964398045.1 uncultured Nitrospira sp.
GTGCTGCTCTGTGTGGCAAATCCAATTGGGGCGGCCGAGCCGCCCGAGCCCGAAACGAACCCAGATGCTCAGCCGACTCCAGCCGTCGACACCCCAAGCGACAAGGTGCAAGGTCCCTCGGTCCCTCCGAAAGCCCGCCAGCAATTGAGAGAACTTGACCGGCGTCTCGGCGTCCTCGAATCGGTGGTCGTCGGTCGCGGCCATGGACGGGGTGTCATGGAACGGGGACTGGGATGGTCTCCGGAAATCAGAGAGCGCGGGTTCGCCCTCTATTCCACTGACGGCCTCTATCGCCTGCATCTCAACGGCGGGGTGCAGGCCGACTATCACGGGTACCCAGGGACTCACTCGCTCAGCGATCCGGGAACCGAGCCGTCCGGATTTGTGCTGCGGCGCTTGCGGCCCATCGTCGACTTTCGTATTGCCCAGTATTTTCGCGGCCAGATCATGCCGGACTTGGCGCCGCGCAAACGCAGCGAGCTGTTCAATGCCTTCATCGACTGGGACCAATTCGAATGGGCGCGTGTCCGCGTCGGGCAATTCAAACCGGTCATGAACATCGAAAACCAGCAGGGCGAGTTCGACCTCGTGTTCGCCGAACGGTCATTCGTCCAGAATTTCGCCCTGCGGCGGGACTTCGGCGTGCAAGTCACAGGACGCGTGTTCGAGCAAGCGCTGCGGTACGATCTGGGCGTCTTCAACAGCAACAACGGCGCCGTCGGCAATGCGAGCGTACCCGACACCTCGAGCGACAATAATAAGTTGGGCATGGCGCGTGTCATGTACACCCCCTTCCTTCTCCAAGGGCCGAAGGCGCTCAGGAAGTTGGACGTCGGTGTGGCGGCGATGTACGGCTCCTGCCGAGAGTCGGCCTGTCAGCAGCCGATGCTCACGATGGGCCAGGACCGCATCATCTTCCAATATAATGAGACGGTCACGGGCAACGGCGCCCACACCTGGCTGTTGCCACAGATGTCCTGGTTTTGGGACCGCGTGGGGGTGATGTCCACCTTCGTGCATACCTGGGAGCCGAAGATCGATCGCGCGACCGGCGCCGCAGCCCCTGCAACACCAAGCCTGGATGGTGCAGGCCGAATTCGCGCTCACGGATGACGAGCCGGCGTTCAACCGCGTGACGCCTCGACATCCATTCGACGGAACCTGGGAATCGTTCTCGCGTGGGAACTGGGGCGCCTGGACGATTGCGGCGCGGTATTCGGAACAAACGTTGGATGCGGAAGCCTTTCGTCTCAATTTTGGAGATCCGACGAAATATGCCCGTACGGCCAAGGGCTATAGCGTGGCCCTCAATTGGTATGCCAGCCGCGAATTCCGATTCCAGAATATTTGGGAGCACACGGATTTCACCGGGGCGAACGGGACCTACGCCGCGGCGGGGAAGGCGGACATGCTGATCTTCCGCATGACACTCATCTACTAGCTAAGACGCCGGTCGTATCAAACTGATGACCGAAAACTGTCGTGACACCCCGTACCTCACCATTGTCCAATCGTATCGGACGAATAGAGACCAACGGCTTGTCGCGGTCCGAACGATCGCCCCAATAGAGAGCCGGATGCGCATTGAAGATCTGCAAGCCGCTCATGATCAGAATGAAAAGGCAGACGGCATTCACCCAGTGGCTGATACGGACCGGCAGACGGTGGCGGCAGACCCATTCGCTTTGCGTTGCAACGGCGGACGGTGAAGAATTGGACTGCACCATGGGAATAGAAGATCCCGGCTCCCGCTTCTCCGCCAACGGGGGTGCTGATTCCATGAGATTGGCCATAGCAATACTCCGGGTCATAAGAAACAGCGTTCTACGGTTCTGTCGAACTGGCTGGTCGTTTCTTACGAGACTGGACAGGAAGAGAAGATGGTAGGCGACGGGGCGACTCTGGCGAAGGTGAGGGACTGTGATCGCCGGCATCTGTCGGCAGTGAGGAGAAAAGTATTTCACCCCAGATGTGCTCAAGCGCATGGATCAAAGTTTCCACAATATCTTTGAGCGAGCTCAGCAGCCCGATCAGATATTAGACGTGCCCGCTGTCAACTTTTGGCCCGTCCCTTCGCTCTTCGCTTAACCGCAAAGTTCTGATAGTACCACCGTCGCCAGCGACGACCGCGCCGACAAGGCCATGCGACCCCTCGCAAGCCGCAAGGGGGGGGCACCATGCTTCCTGTGTAATGGTGGAAAGAGGCGGTCGTGTCCAGTTGGGGATCGACCTGATGGCAATTCGAAAGGTAGAATAGCGTCGCTCTACTAATCTGCGGGGCTTACCCATGCCTTATCAAAAAGTCATTGTGTGTCTGGCCAAGTCAATCAAGCACGGAGGCTACTGTATTGCGGGAAAAGAAGTTGATAGTGGAGAATGGATTAGGCCTATTAGTGACCGCGAAGACGAAGAGATAAGACTTGAAGATTGTGCTTGTGAAGGGAATGAGCAGCCACGCGTATTGGACATCATCTCCATACCAATCCTTGAGCCTAGGCCAGGTTCCTACCAACGAGAAAATCATCTCATTTATTCTGGTCATCGCTGGAGCAAGCAAGGCAAGATGGCTTGGGACGATTTGGCGAAGTTAGTCGATGATGTAGGAGGGCCACTCTGGTTAAACGGCCATTCTAGTTATTACGGAGTCAATGACCGAGTTCCTGAGGCAAGTATCAGCCGACTCACGAGTTCGTTAGTCTTGATAAGGCCGACCGATCTAATGATATGTGTGGAGACAGAAGGGGCAGAATTTGGGAATCCTCGTCGAAAGACGAGGGCAACGTTTAACTATGATGGTCATCCGTACAAGATCGCTGTAACAGACCCAATCATAAAAGATAGATTGTGGTCGAAGCCCGGTAAACACCCTATGGGAAGTGACTCCCTAATTTGTGTTAGTCTGGGCGAAATTCATGACGGATATGCTTATAAGTTAGCCGCTGCAATTATTACGAAAGACAATCCGGGGTAAGGCATTGAGCAACGCAATCTTCTCGATCGGGCACTCGACTCTCTCACTCGAATCCTTTATTGGTTTGCTCAAAAAGCAACACATTGAGGTGGTATGCGATGTCCGTTCTCAACCTTACAGCCGAGTAAGTCCACACTTCAGTCGAGAAATGATTCAGCAAGAACTGAGGCGATCCAAGATCATATATGTGTTTCTAGGAAATGAGCTTGGTGCTCGAAGCAATGATCCATCATTGTATGTGAATGGGAAGGTTTCCTACGACAGGCTCGCAGGAGCTAATCTCTTCCAGCATGGCCTTCAAGAAATTCAGAAGATAGCTTTAAGTGCTCGTGTGACGATGATGTGTGCAGAGCGAGAACCGTTAGCGTGCCACAGGAGTATTCTTATTAGCCGATATCTGCAAGCAAATGGATACCAAGTGGCACATATTCTTGGAACTGGGGCTTTAGAAACTCACGAAGACACCATGAATCGCCTACTTCGTACCTTGGGGTTACAAGAAACTGACATGTTCAAGTCGCAGGAGGAGATTCTTGCTGAAGCCTACACGATCCAGGGTGACCGGATCGCCTACGACCCCACGAAGCAGTTACATCAGCTTTCGGTTTCTGGAGGCGAGAAAGTTCGATGAAGTTGTACACAATTGGTTTTACAAAGAAGACCGCGCGACAGTTCTTTGAAATTCTAAAGCGCGCCGGCATCAAAAGGCTTGTGGATATTCGATTAAACAATCGCTCCCAACTGGCTGGCTTTACCAAGAAGGAAGACCTCGAATACTTTCTGCAAACGATCTGTGGTGCTTCCTATCATTACTTTCCATCCCTCGCCCCAACTCAGGATATTTTGGATGATCTAAAGAAGCACAAAGGGACATGGTCGCAGTATGAGACGCGTTTTCAAGATCTGATGCGTGAACGGGGTGCTATTGAAAAAATCGAAAAACAGTTATTGGAAGAACCTTCTTGCTTGCTATGCAGTGAGGCTACGGCTGAACACTGCCACAGAAGACTTGTCGCAGAAGCTCTAAAGCGCCGATGGCCCGATGTTGAGATAACTCATCTGTGAATTTAGTGTGGTATTCATAATTGGTACGGGCGGCACCATACTAAAAAGAACGCTATCTACCGTTTCCGGTCGATACCTATCAACTCTCCAATCGAACGCAACTCCTCGAATCTGATAGTTGGAGGTTAGTTACTGGCCTCCTTATTCATACTCCACGTTCACACAAACCTTGATGGCGTTCTTCTCCGTCGTCAGCGTGGACATCATCTCCCGATAGTTTTCTAATTCCGTCACCGGATGCGTCAGCAGTTTCGGAAGCCATCCCGGATATTCCAACTCGGCTCGGGCGAAGTCGTAGACCCCTGCCTCGAAATACTCACGGTTGGCATTGACTGTTCCTACCACCAGTTTGTTGCCGAGTACGAACTCCAGATTGATCTTGTCGGCCGGCACCGAATGTTCACGATCACAGCCCATCACGCTAGCCAGGATGAGCACGCCGTTCTTGCCCAGTGATTCCATCGCTTCGAACACCACCGGCGAATAGCCCGTCGCCTCGAACATCAGATTGAACGGCCCAATGCGCTTCGCCGCTTCCCGAATCGAGAGATCGTGGTGGAGACATAGCGCACGCCGAGCTGAGCGAGGAGATCGAGATTGCGCGACGGGCCACTCTGTTTGCCGAAACTGGTGACATCGAACCCCTTCATCTTCAGCGAGAGGGCGGCCAAGAGCCCGACCGTGCCGGCACCCAAAACGGCGGCTCTTTTAGGACGCCAGATCTTGAAGCGCCGCTGCGCCTCATAGGCCTGGATGATGCCTTTCTCGATAATCGAGGTCGGTTCCAACAACACCGCCCCGTGCTTGAGTCCCCGCGGAATCTTCACCAGATATTCAGGATCGTCCACGAAGAGTTCCGTCGGAGAAGTCATTGCTGAACTGATCGGTCACGGAATGCGCGATGCGGTCCGCAGACCGCAAGAGCCGATCCGTCTCGATTCATTTGCCTATGGCTATTGTTTCGCCCTCGGGATGGCTGTCGTGCGCTATGTCTGGGCCAAGTAGAGATGACTCGCCATATCTCCTCGGATTGGGTCTAACGGCCTCATTGACAAATGATCCGCGATCGCTACAATGTCACCAATTTTTCCTGCCTTATTGTTCTTCTCGGTTTGCATTCCGGTCCGATTCCCGTTCTGACATGGCCGGTCATGGCAGGCTCGCCGCGTCGTGGAGCCGGCGAGGTCTCTCACCTCAACCTTGGAGGGACATGATGAGTGCATCGAAATACGGGACTGTCAGCTGTCCGTGCTGTGAGCAACCATCCCTGCAGCCCAACGGAGCCTTCTTCACCTGCGCAACCTGCGGTCTTGCCATCACGACACAAGCGCTCGCAAGAGCGGTGCGGCATACCCACGACCCAGCCATGCTCGAACAGGCGATCGTCACCGTCTCGAACTGACTCGGTTCGCTTCGCACCCGCGTGTAAGCTAAGGAACGCCCGGCATCGGTATGACCATGTCGCGGAAAGACGTACGCCTGACAACAGAGGGAACCGGTTTGCATCTCCGGGACCAGAGACCTCGGCCTCGCCGTGAGTGCGCTGCAAATGGAAGCGGCGCGTCAACAGTCAACGGAGCGAGATTCCTCAGAAGCCGGCACTGAACGCGCCCATCATGTCACGCGTGTGCTGTCCGCCGAGAGCCAGCGCCTTCAGGAAAAGATCGCCCACTATGACGGCCTTGAGCAGCCTGCCGACGAAGCGGAGGAGCGGTTGGATACCGCGAGAAATGAACTGATGCAGTTAGGCCAACGGTTGGAACAGTTACAGCGAGAGTTGCTGAAGGACGGTGGGACCGAGTCGTAGACATCAGAGGCAGGCTCTGCTCTAGCCGCACGACGAATCACAGCTCTCCCAAAAGCCGCTCATCCGCTTCAAGTCTCTGCGCTGGTCCGAGGGATATAGCTAGGCTGCTGAGTCTGAAGCAAATGTCCAGCCGCTCTCGAATCTTGCCGCGCGGCGGGACACGATGGTGACATTCTCACCTTGTTCTTCTTCGTGGTCGGGAGTAGGATCGCCCCGTGTAAGATTTATTCATCCCAAGCATAGAGGAGTTTCACCATGGCAGGTCGTTCAATGAGCACGTTCGGCATGATCGCATTCATGGGAATGCTGGTTGGGGGTTGTGCAAGCGACGGGATGATGGGATCGTCCAGCCCATCCGGCGGTGGAGCGACATCCACCTCGACGAAGAATATCGACCGAGTCGCTTCTGGCGCTGTGGAAGATAGTTTGAACGCCTGCATGGCGCGCATTCCGAAAGACGCCAGCGCCGGTCAGCGGATGTTGGCGGAGGAAAGCTGCCGCCGCGATCAGGCTGGGCGCCGCTAGGATTTGCTTCCTCGTACGGGAGGAGACGGCTACACGGCTGTCTCCTCCGGGGGAGGAGCTTTCTTTCAGGCATTACATCGTGTTTCGCCAAGAGTGAAGGCTCCCAATGTGCTCACTGCCCAACCGGCTCATTTCTGCTTGGCCATGATTTTGTATTTGATCTGCTCGTAGGTCGCTCGGGGAAGGATTTTCTTTTGGACCCGGCAACGTCTTAAGCTGATCGGCCATCGCGGTATTGATGTCCATCTGGTCGCCCTGCTCGGCGGCCGGCGTCTCCGCGGATGCTGCTCGCGCGGAAGGTGGCATGATCGGGCTGACAAAGAACCCAAGAACGGTCGCCAATGCGGAGAGACTGAGGGCCCACTTCATCCTGATCATGGATGTTCCTCCTTGTTTACGGGCCGCTCCAGACGCCACCTACTTCGCCTTCGGCTTCCACTCCCGCGCGAGCCGCTGGGCCTCGGCGACCTGCGCAGGGGTCATGTGCGTGATCAACTCTTCCCGAGATGCGCCTGCCAGCTCGGACCCTCGCGCCGCCGCCAGGCTGAACCACATGTAGGCCTGGACTCGGTCTTGAGGCACCCCGTCCCCGTCCTCAAACATGATTCCGAGCTTCATTTGGGCGAGCGGATGCCCTTGGTCGGCGGCAGCGCGAAGCCATTTTAGGGCCTCGGTGTAGTTTTGTGGGAGTTGGTCGCCCAAGAGATAGAGGCTTCCCAGGTTGGTCTGGGCGTCTGCATCGCCTTGCTCGGCGGCCTTGCGGAACCAACGGACGGCTTCTTGATAGTCCTGAGGCACCCCGCTGCCGATCACATACAACCAACCCAGATGGTGCTGGGCCGTGGGATCTCCCCGCTCCGCCAGTGGCCGCCACTCTTTGATGGTGGTGGCATAGTCGCCACGCTCGTAGGCCGCAATCCCTTCCTCAAAACCCGCCTTCACCGGCACGGCCGCTGCGACAATCACAATCATGGTAAGGAGAAAGCGGGCCGCCATGGGTCGTCTCCTTAAAAATACCGTGACGATACGCCGCCCCCTGCAAGATGACAATCCCCCCATCAGGAACTCCTCCCTATCACGATCTCTTGAAGATTCACACCGGTTTGCTTTTCGACCGTCGGCTTCTTAGAATTCATCTCGACTGCACAGGCTCTCACAAAAAGGATGGGACACTCATGCCTGACACTCACGCGCGATTGATGCCGGCCGGCTTACTGTGCCTGGTGTTGACAAGCCTCCTCCCGCTTCAACTGCACGCCGCCAAAGGAGGAGCAGCGGGAGGCGGGAAGACGGAGGTGCTGCCGATGACGAAGGCTGCGCCGGCGGCGGTCGTGATCGAGACGATCGGAAGCGAACAGGAGCTGCGCAAGCAACTGCGGGCGAAGAACGGCGTGGTCGAACTCAACGGTTCCGCCAATGTCAGATTTTCGCAAGCTCCGACGGGAAGCTTCGGTTTTATCGCGCCGCAGTTCCTCGGCATGGCCTTGGTGACACAGAGTCCGGACCTCGTCATGGAACGGGTGCCGCCCGCGGCGAATGCGTTCGAAGTCCATAAGCTTGCGGACGGCAGCGGGATGCTGGTGGGATTTATCGGCCAGGATCTCGTGTCGCAAGTGGCGCCCAGCCAACGGCTGAAGAACATCCGGATCGCGCTCTATTCCAGCCCTTCCGACAAAGCCCCGCATATCGCGGCGGTGCCTCTGACCAAGTTGATGGTCGATCGAATGCCGGTTCGGCTCGATCCAAAGAAGCCGGACAGCGCCGTCATGCTGGATATGGATCTGCAAGGCACGGCCAACCGAAAGTCTCCGCAAGCGGGCCAATAGCCGGGGCAAGGTAAAAGGCAAAAGGAAAAAGTAAGGCCAACCCTCCGACTTTTTACTTTTGCCTTTGTACTTTTCTAGCGCAGCCGGACGGCCCGACCGTCGATGCGCACGTCGTTCACAAACTTCCGAAAGTTACTTTCCAAGAGATCCGTCATGAGCGCTTGCGCGTCTTCCGGATCGAACCAAAACACTTGGTCGGTCGCCGATCCCGAAACCCGCTCACGCACGGTGCTCTCATCGCTGTGATTGATGATCTGGAACGCCAGGCTGTTCTTCGCCGCCAGATCGGTGTGCATCAAGGCGCTCTTGGCATCGATAGATAGATCCGTGATCGTTCCCTGAATGGTGACATCGGCCCCATCGCCGCCTGGCGTGCGCACCAGTGACGCCCGCCATCCCTGCCGATTCAGATAGTCGACCAACCCCTGCGCGCCGGCGTCGGACACCGTCCCGCCCGGCAAGTCAAAATAGCTCTGGCCGCCCCAGAGATGGGAGCGCTGGCCAAGATACCGCTGATCCGCCCGCTTATCCTGGAACGGCAGCACGGCCACGCGCGGCCCCGCGACCGAGGCTGCTGCGGCTCCCGAGAATTTCCCGGGAATCGCCACTGAGATCTTTTCCCCTTGGCCTGCACAACCGACCAGAGTCATGAGTGCCACGCACACCAGAGACAACGACGTTTTCACTGCACCCTCCTTAGGCTGATGGTTCGTTCTCCGCCGGTTCAATGCACGACGAAATGGGCCCGCCGGTTCTTACTATAGCAGCCTTCGTGGTGCTCCTTGCAGACCGGCCGCACTTCGCCGTAGCTCGTCGTTTGCATGCGGGACCCCGGAATACCGAGATCTTCCAGATACCGCTTTGCCGACTTGGCGCGCTTCTCACCGAGGACCAGATTATAGGCGAGCGTGCCGCGCTCATCGCAATGCCCCTCGATCACCACCGACTTACCCGGCCCCGTCCGCAGCCACTTGGCGTTGGCGTCCAAGACGGCCTGCGCATCGCTCCGGATATTGTATTGATCGAAGTCGAAGTAGATGTCGCCCAAGCCGGCCGTGGGAGCCGGTGATGCAGCGCTCGGCAGCGGGCTAGCGCTCGAACTTGGCGCCAGACTGCTGCTCGGCGTCGAACTGCTCCCGGGCGTCGGAGGGATCGGCGGCTGCTCTCTCGCCTCTCTCGAAGGTGTCCCTTCAACCGAAGGACCCGTCTCCACCGACGCCATGGGTTCCTGCTTCACACTTTCGACCGGTCCGCCGGTCTGGGGCTTGCTTTTCATCGTCGTGGATTGATCGCCGGAAGTTGATGCCACCTGCTTGGAGGCACATCCTGCTCCCGCCACCACCATCATGAGACTCACCAGTACGACACCCGCGCGCATGTGAATTCGGCCTCTCGTCATTCCCCACCTCTCCTTATTATGTGTAGTGCCGAGGATGGCTCCCTGCCGCTCCTCTTCCCTCTCTTTGTCCGGGGCGGCCTATTGTGCCTGACTTCTCGGCAAGAGGCCAGACCAGGAATTCATGCCTTTGCCGAAGCTTGGCTGCAGAGGAGGCCAATCCGTAGCAGGCATCCGCTTGCTCTTCGCATGAATCTGGTCTGGTTGTTCCCCCTCGTGACGTGGGGTTCCACGTGTGCCGATCAAACGTGGGAGCAGCGGTTGGCGCGCGACATGCAATCCCCAACCCACGATCCCCAACCCCTCATCCAGGACGGTGGCTCCGGCCCGATGAGCATCGCATCTTCGAGCTGCTCGATCAGCATCGTCGGTTCAACGGGATCAGTGGTGGTCAGACATTGCTGGTAGCGCTGCCACAACGGCATGATGGACAGCGGACTTTCAACCGACATCTGTTCAATCGGCAGCCCTTGGCAACCGCTGAACACCACCGCGAACGCACAGACAACCCATCGCATGGAAGTTAGTCAGTGGAAGATATGCGCTCTTACAGTTGCCTAACAACGTTGCGACGGGAGGGATAACAGAAAGGGCAGAGTCCCTTTCGGAACTCTGCCCTTCCGTGAAGCGAGGACCTAGCTCGACACTACAGCCAGGTGACCCGCTCGGCCGGCCGAATGTAGATCGGCTCTTCGACCTGAATGCGCGCCACTTCCTTGCCCGACTTGTTGAAGCCCA
>CAYNLM010000136.1:0-10324 GCA_964398045.1 uncultured Nitrospira sp.
CGCATGGGCGCCCAGGTGCTGACCGGCGTCGCCCCCGCGCTGGCCGCCGGGAATCCGATCCTGATCAAACCGGCTCCCCAAACTCCGCTCACCGCCCTGCTCCTCGGCGAAGTGGCGCTGGAAGCCGGGCTTCCGCCGGGCGGCCTCAACGTCGTCCCCTGCGACAACACTTTGGCCGAGCGGTTCGTGACGGATCCGCGTTTCAAAATGCTGAGCTTCACAGGAAGCGCAGCGGTGGGATGGATGCTGAAGGCCAAGTGCGGGAAGAAAAAAGTGACGCTCGAATTGGGCGGCAATGCCGGAGTCATCATCGAGCCGGATGCGGATCTCGATGTGGCGGCCCAGCGTTGCGCGACCGGAGGATTCGGGTACGCCGGCCAAACCTGCATCTCGGTCCAGCGGATCTTCGCGCACCATACGATCGCAGATCTCTTTACGACCAAACTGCTCATGCAGGTGGCCCGCTTGAAAGCCGGCGATCCGACGGATGAAGCGACAGTCGTTGGTCCATTGATCGATCAGGGTGCCGCGCAACGAATTGAAAGTTGGATCACCGAGGCTGTGACGCAAGGGGCGCGCGTGCTGCTGGGCGGTAAACGGATGGGATCGGTGGTCGAAGCCACCGTGTTGTCGAACGTGAAACCCGACATGAAGGTCTCGTGCCAGGAAGTGTTCGGGCCGGTGGTCACCGTGACGCCTTACCGTCAGCTCAGCGAGGCCATTGCGGCGCTCAATCAATCGGACTACGGCCTGCAAGCCGGCGTCTTCACGCAAGACGTCAACAAGATCTTCCATGCGTTTCGCCATTTGGAAGTGGGCGCGGTGCTGGCGAACGAGATTCCCACCTTTCGCGCGGACCATATGCCCTATGGGGGCGTAAAAGATTCCGGACTGGGGCGGGAGGGTATCCGTGCGGCCATCGAAGACATGACGGAACCCAGATTGCTCGTCTTGAATCTGAAGGAGCCGGGCGCTCCTCGCTGAAGAAAATCCTCTCAGGATATTGCGAAGCAGGGTCAATCTTGATACAACAGCGGCCCGGAACGCAGGGGAGCCGTCGCGCGAGTGGGTCTTAGACAAGGGGGAAGAGGGCTATGGTACCTACACATATGTTTCTGACGAGAGGCGTGGGCGTGCACAAGGAGAAGCTGGCCTCCTTTGAGCAGGCGCTGCGCAGTGCCGGCGTCGCCTACTGTAACCTCGTCAGCGTGTCCTCGATCCTTCCGCCGAATTGCAAGATCGTCCCGCGCAAGCGCGGCGAGAAGCTGTTGAATCCCGGTGAAATCACTTTCTGCGTCATGGCGCGTTCCGAAACGAATGAACGGAATCGGCTGGTCTCAGCCTCGATCGGGCTTGCGATCCCCACCGATCGCCGCACGTATGGGTATTTGTCCGAACATCACGCCCATGGCGAAACCGACGAAGAAACCGGAGAGTACACTGAAGACCTGGCGGCGCAGATGCTGGCGACCACGTTGGGGGTCGAGTTCGATCCCAACATCGCCTGGAAAGAGCGGGAACAGGTCTTCAAGATGGCCGGAAAAATCGTCAGAACCTTGAACATTACTCAGTCCGCCGTCGGAAAGCCGAATAAATGGACCACTGTCGTGGCGTTGGCGGTCTTTATTCCCGAAGAGAATCTTCCCAAGCGTTCGCGCCGCTAGCCGCCGGCCGCTTGCCAGATTGCCCGCGTCATCACTCGCTGGCTGTGGTAAAAGAACACTCATGACGCTACCTGCCGGTTGGGAAGGCCCAGAGCAGAACTTTCTCGGGATCGACGAACCGTGGTGTCATCCGGAACAAGCCGGCGTGTACGTGCTCCCGGCTCCCTACGAACATACCTCCAGCTACATTCTCGGATCGGATCGCGGCCCCTCCGCAATCATCGAAGCCTCCAGCCAAGTGGAATTCTACGATGAGCAACTGGAGTGCGAGCCGTTTCGCGAGTGGGGCGGCATTGCCACGGCTTCCGCCTTGGACCTCAAGGGCAAAGTGGATGGAGCCGCGGTCGATGCGATCCAAGCCTTTGTCGCACCGCATGTTGGAACCGGCCGATTTCTCCTCACGCTGACCGGCGAACACACGGGGGCATTGGGAGCCATCCGGGCCCATGCCACACGCTATCCCCGCATGTGCGTGGTGCAGATCGATGCCCACGGCGATTTGCGGACCGCGTACCAGGGCAATCCCTTCAGCCACGCCAGCGTCATGGCGCGCGTGGTCGATGACGGCCATCCGCTGGTGCAGGTCGGCATCCGGTCGATCTGTCCCGAAGAAATCGACCGCATCAAGAAGAGCGACCGCATCACGACGTTTTTCGCCGCCAATATCTTAGACCCCTCCGGCCCCTATGAAGGCAAGGCGACTCGCTGGATTCCCGAGGTGGTCGCCGCCTGCCGCGGGCCGGTGTATCTCACCTTCGACTGCGACGGGTTGGATGCGTCGATCGTGCCGGCGCTCGGCACGCCTGAGCCGGGCGGTCTCGGCTGGTATGATACGCTCAACTTGGTGACGGCCCTGGCGAACGGTCCCGGCATTGTCGGGATGGATGTGAGTGAAATCGCTCCCATTGAAGGGTTTGTCGCTCCACAATTTTCCATCGCGCGTCTGATCTACCGCATTCTCGGACGGATTCGAGCGGGCCGCCGCGTGCATTAAGGCCCTGCGCCCTTCTGTGGCTACCACCATCCGGATCAACAAATTCTTTACGGAACATGGCATCTGCTCGCGCCGCGAGGCGGATCGCTTGATCGAAATCGGCGCGATTACGATCAATGGCCGGGTAGCCAAACTCGGCGATCAGGTGGGTCCTCAGGATATCATTGCCCGTCATGGGAAGGTGATTCCATGGGGCAAGGCGCCCGTGTACATCAAATATCATAAGCCGGTCGGCGTCACGACCACGAGTGAATCGCACGTCGAGCGGAACATCATTGCGGAAATCGGCTATCCGGAGCGGATCTTTCCCATCGGCCGGCTCGATAAAGATTCCTCCGGTTTGATCCTTCTGACCAATGACGGCGATATCGTCAACGAGATCCTCCGGACAGAATTCGGGCATGAACGGGAATATGTCGTGGAGGTCGACCGGCCGTTCGACCGCCCGTTCCTTGACCGGATGTCCGCCGGCGTGATGGTGCTCGGCAGCATGACCAGGCCCTGCCGGGTTGAACGTCTGACAGCCCACCGATTTCGAATCGTCTTGACCGAAGGACGCAATCGTCAGATCAGACGCATGTGTCAGGCGCTCGGCTATCGCGTGACGCACCTGCATCGCGTCCGGATCATGCACCTTACGATAACGGGCCTTGGTGTGGGGAAGTGGAAAGAACTGACCGCCGAGGAACGGGACGCGTTGCTGGAAGCGGTGGGGAGACCGAAGATTTAGCCGATGTCGCTGTGCAAGGGCGGAGGCGTCGGTGTGTTGAGCGGCAGCCGCGGAGATGACCCTGGCACCGGTTTTCCGCCGGCGGCTGACGGCTCCTCATCATGAGACAGGCGCCGGCGTCGACTCAAGAGAAGATTCAGCGCGGCGATGAAAAAGCTCCCGCCGACCAAAAGTGTGCTGCTGTATTGAATGGTTCTGGTCCCTTCGTCCCGCATGTCCTTGGCCACGTCGGCCACCGTTTCCAGCAGACGGTCCAACGCCAGACTGACTTGAATCATCTTGGGTCCGCCGTTGTCGGAGGCATGCTCTTCGGCTTTCCGGCGTAAGATTTCCCGATCGGCCGGAGAGGTCGCATTCCATTCCTGGTTCAAGAGCTGGATCGTCGTGCTGGCGACCGAAAAGTACTGGTCGAGGCTCCGGCGCACGGCTTCGATATCCTCCGGCTCGCTGCGTCCGCTGCGGGAGACGCGCAGCCCCGCCGCGGCGTACCGGTCCACGGCGTGTTGAATGCGGGCGCGCTGGGCCGGCAGGGATTCGGTAATCCGCTCGAACTCTTTCTTGCTGTCCGTCTCGAGCGCGCGAATGATCGTATTGCGGTAGCGCATGACGTCGGCGGAAATATGGGCCAGATCGGCGGCGCCGAGCGTGTACTCGGTGTACATAATCCGCAGGTCCTGGTCGATCTGGCTCAAAGCCTGGCCGCTGTACCAGCCGAGGCCGGCGATCAACAGGCTGATCAGCAGTTGGGGAAAGGTGGGTCTGGGGAGTGAGATACGATCGAATAGTCGCACAGTCGTCCTTGGTTAATCGAGGATGATGCGGCGGTCGACATGAGAGGTCAAGGTCGGATCGTTCGACACGAAGATGACCGACCAGGGTTCGTCTTTTGAACACAGGCGCCGTAAGATCGTCTCCCGCATCGTCGGCTGCATATTGTGAATGATGCCGTCGAATATCAGAATCTGCGGACGCGCGAGGATCGCCCGCGCCAATAAAATGCGCAAGATGTGCGTGGGAGCGAGAATCTTCCCAGGGGTCCGCACATGCGTCTTGATGCCGAGCGGCAGCGCATCGATTTCTTCTTCCAGTTCCGCGAATCGCAGCGCCCAACGGACATCGCCGTAGGGCACATACGAGCGCCCCAGCACGATGTTGTCTTCGATCGTGCCTTCAAACAGGGAAAGTTGTGAATCCAGCATAAAGCCACGGCAGCGGTTGATGGTGTCCAGATCGAGATGCCGGAGGTCCACCCCGTTGTAGCGGATGACGCCGCTGGTGGGAGGCTCCAGCCCGGCCAAGACTCTGGCCAGCGCGGTCTTGGCCACCGTCGTGCTGGCATAGATGCCGATTTTCTCGCCGGGCGTGATTTCCAGATCGAAATTCTCGAAGATGGGAGCGCCGCCGTGCTTGACGGCCAGCTCCTTACAGGTGACGCGGATGCCGTGGATCGTCGGATCGGGCAGCGGCACCGACAAGGTGGCGGAATCCTGATCTTTAGGGAGAGAGAAAAAGAAGTCGAGTTCCGCCAGCGCCGTCAGAAAGTAATACACGTGCCCCATGCGCTTGACGACGCCGTCGAAATTGATCAACAGACCGCTCACGACGACTTCTGCGGCCACCAATTGACCGATGGTCAATTGGCCGATCGACAGCAGCCATCCGGCCGTGGCAAGGACGCCGCTATGGGCCACCGCTTGCCATCCCACCGAACCCAGATACTGGCGGACAAGCACCGTGAACCTCGCCCGCCGGCACTCCACATACTTTTCAACCAGCTGATCGGTTTTCCGCATCAACAGCGGTTGGCTGTCGGTAGCTTTGAAATGCAGCAGGTTATACGAGATTTCCTGAATCCAATGGAGGGCCTCATACTTGGCGTGCGACATCTCGATCGTGGTCCGGAGCCCGCCGTGAGACAGCATGAAGAAGACGATATTGAATCCGGCCAGCAGCAGCGCATCGAAGAGCAGAAAATACGGATGATAGAAGACCAAAATCGTCATGCCGACCGCTCCGCCGACGATGACGTTGATCAAGTCGACCAACAGGACCGACAAGGCCCGCTGCATGAGCACCGTTTCAATGAAATAGTTGGCGAATCTCGGCTTGAAGCCTTGAAACTGCATATGCGGCAGCTGCTGCGTCATCGCGATCGTGATGCGGGCGAACACGCGGCGTTCCAGCACCTCGACGGCGTAGTATTGCAGGGTCTTAAAGGCGCCGACAAAGGCGAGCACGGCGACCATGATACCGGCCAGTGTGACGATCGTAATGGGTTGAATGGCAAACGCAAAGGTGTTGACCAATTCTTGAACGGTCAACGGCACGATGAGGGAGAACAATCCGATCGCGAGTGAGTAGGAGAAAATGAGGGCCAGGATTCTCCGCTCAAGGCGGAAGAGCAGCCCCAGATGGCCCAACATCGCTTGGAACAGATTCGGCTGGTTGTCAGAATGATCCTGCGCCATACCGTCCGATCCTCACGAAAACCGCTCGTAGCGTCGCCTGGAAAATTCTTCGACTATCCCGTAACCCTAGCAAAGTCCACATCAAATTGCCATGTCTGAGCCACTTAGTCGCGTGCGCGGTAGCTGACCGGCACGGCGCTCGGGGAGCTTTTGGCCCAGGCACCGATGGCCCACTGATAGAGCGCTTGGGCTTTCTGGTAATCGGCTTTGGCGCGGATGACCTGAATTTCGGAGTCCACGGTATTCCGCTCGCGGAGGTTCACAAACAGCACACTGGTGGCGCCGAGGCTGAACCGGAACCGTTCGCCGTCTTCCAACGTCTTGGCCAATCGAAGCGACTGGGCCGCTGCTTCCATACGCTCTTTGGCGCGATCTATGGCGGAGAGCGCATTGTCCACGTCCATCACAACTTGCTGTTCGCGGAATTTTTGAACCAACACGAGCTTGTCGGCCTGAGCCTGAGCTTCCAGCACTTCCCCCCGGCTCCGTCGCTGGAGAATGGGAATTCGAAGTTCGACGCCGAACCGATAGCCCAGTCCGAGGACGAATTTTTCCGGGATGCGCGCCGGCGCCGCTTCCGCATCGAGACTGGGAAGCAAGTTGTTTTTGGCCAACGCCAGATCGATGTTGTTGACTTTGGCTTCGATGTCGATTTCTTTGACTTCAGGACGTTCCTGCTTGGCTTGCAGCTTATGAGTCTTGACCGTTTCAATCGTGGGAGAGAGCGCCTGCGCCGGGAATTCAGGAATTCGATCGGATGGCGGGAGAGTGGGCGCGCCGTTTTCCCAGAGGAACATCGAGAGTTTGAACTGTTCCTGTTCGACGGCTCGCTGCGCGGCAATCGCCACTTCACGGCGACGTTGCACCTCCTGGCCGGCTTCGACGACATCCAACGGCGCGACGGCACCCGCCTTCGCGCGGCCTTCAACCTGCTTGTAGCGATCCTCGGCGACTGCCAACGCTCGCCTCTGGACATCGACATATTTTGTCGCGGCGACCCAATCCCAGAATTGCGAGGCGGCAGCCAGGAAGAGGTCCTGTCTGGTCTGCGCGATTTTCACGTCGGCGCGGGGGTCGGCCAATTCCGACCGTTGCAGTTCGGCGTTTTCCGGATTGGTCATCAAGCCTTTGAGCAGAGGGAAAGACCCGCCCAGGATGACTTGCTGATTGTTCCCGAACGAGAGGTCCGGAATCCTGGCATCGCCGATGGCCTGGCGAACGCCGGCGCTGCCTCTGAATCCCCACGGATGCCGCGCTTCGACCAACGTGTCGTTGAAGCCGACGGTTTGCGTCCCTCTCTGAGGGTTCGAACTGGAAATGAAACGCTCGACTTCCGTGTCATTGATCAACGTGGGTTCGAATGCGCCGAGCGCTTTGAGCATTTTCCCTCGGGCCATGACCTTCTCGGTGCCCGCTCCCTTCAGGAGCGGGTGCGAACGATCGATCCAGGCATGCAGTTCGTCCAGGCTGAGAGGGACCGGAGGAAGCGGTTTTGCGGTCGGCGGTTCCATCGGTTGCGCCGCCGACACGGACAACGGTGACGCGATGAGCCAGGCAAGGGCAAGAATTGTGAGGTACTTCATGGAAACACTCCTTTCGAATGCATGATGAACGGCATGCGCCCACGGTGGAATGATGTGGGCCTCGAAGTGATCATGGGAACGGAAGGGCGGTGTCTGAGACCGGCACGAAGCAGCGATTACTTCGCACCGCGTCCTGCTTTGGGCAGCAGCGTATCGATCAAGCTGGGCGGGCGTTCCTGATAGTCGGGCGGAAAGAGGTTGAAGCGCCGCCAGAGTTCGTACCACAAAGGAACGCGATTGAGGACGACCCATCCCATCGCTTTGGTGCCCTGCCGCACATGGGATTGCTCAGGCCATGGACGATCTTCCGGATCGGGGACTACCCAGAATCGAAAATTCCCTTTCCCGTCATCGACCTGATCGATGACCTTGATCACGCCGGAATACGTTCCGGCCATCAGTTCAGGCCAAGCGGGCAGTGGAATGGCGGGAATCCCATAAAAAAGAATTTTGACTTTCCGGCCGACGTTCAACAGCGGCGCATCCAATCCGTCCGCCGTCATCTCAAGGGCCTTGTCCATGCTCGTGGGAGACAGACGCACGATCTTATCGCCCTGCCGCACCGTCTCGCCGACGCCGGCTTCGGCCATTTTGACGACCGTGCCGTCGACCGGCGCCAGGATGCGGCTGGCCAGTCTGCGCTGCTCGGCGTTGGATTGCCGAAGCGAGATGTCGGCCAATTGATCCGCAGCTTTGGCCGCTTCCGCCACGGAGGCGTCCCTGGCCGCTTCCGCATCGAGCAGGCGTTGCAACATTTCGGCGCTGACTTGATCTCGACCGAAGCTGAGGGCTTTCATCGCTTGCTCGGCCGCTTTGAGATTGGCTTGGGCGCCCTGCAAGTCGGCCTTGGTTGCGATCGCGGATTGAATCGTCAATTCCAATTCGCGTTGAGACACCAGGCCCTGTTCGGCCAGTTGCTTATGGCGATCGACGTTCAATTCAGCCGTGGCGACGGCGATTTTCGAGGCTTCCACCTTCTGATGCGCTTCGCGCACTTTGTTCTCCGCCTCGACGACGCGGGCCTGAGCCGAGGGCACGGCGGACTTGACCAGGTTCTGCATCTCCGCGATGCGCTTATCCAATTGTTCGGCGCGGCCCAAGGCCGCCTTGCGCGTCTCCTCCAAGGCTTTCTTTCGTTGCGCCAGGAACGTGAGGAGATCCGGCGACATGAAACTCGGATCATAGTCGTCCAACTCAACAATGAGATCGCCTTGCTTGACCCGGACTCCCTCAAAGATATGCCACTTCTTGATGCGGCCGGTGATCTGGGCCTCAATGTCTTGGGGGCGTTCGTAGGGAGTGTAGGCCGAAAGCTGACCCGTCACCGTGATGGTTTGGGTCCAGGGGACAAACGCAATGATCAAGAGGAACAAGACGACGAGCTTGATCGCCAGCCGGGAGGAAAACTTGAGGCGTTCGGGAATTTGAACCGCTTCCCAAGATTGCAGTTTGGCTGACGTGGCCAGATTATCAACCGAGATTTCTTCCAGTCCGGATTCCTGTTGGACGAGCGACCGGACTTTATTCTTGAGGCCTACACCCAGGCGAGCCACGGATCCCCCATTAAAAGGCGGCACATCCAAGGGAGCGGTAGGGAACGAAAACTCCATCATCATAGAAGAAACAAGCCGTCCGGGTCAATTTCACAAGAGGATTTCTCCGACCAGTCGCGTCGGGATCGCCGCCTTGACCATGGATGTCGGAGTCGCTATGGTGATCCCCCTGTCGTCATGGTCGGATTGTTCTGAAGGGAAGGAGAGACTGGTTCATGAGTGGAACAGGACGTAAATCGAGTCGACCACAGAAGAGCAGCCGTGTCATACAGGAGGGGAAGGCAATCGTCGGGGTCTTGGGTGGGAGCAAGTCCGATTTCCCCATTCTAGAGAAGGCCGGGGCTATCCTGGCCGAACTGGACATTCCCTATGAACTCCTCGTGGTGTCCGCTCATCGAACCCCGGACCGATTATTCGACTATGCGGCCGGCGCGCCCGGCCGCGGTATTGAAGTGATTATTGCCGGCGCCGGGGGCGCCGCGCATCTTCCGGGGATGCTGGCGGCAAAAACGCATCTGCCGGTGATCGGCGTGCCGATTCCAACCGAACATCTTCGCGGGCTGGACTCTCTTCTGTCGATCGTGCAGATGCCCAAGGGAATCCCCGTGGCGACCGTCGCGATCGGCGGGGCAGAAAATGCGGGCATATTGGCGGCGCAGATTCTCGCCGGGCGTTACCCGAGGATCGCTGAAAAGGTGAAAGCCTTTCGAACCACCCAGACCGATAGTGTGCTCAATTCTCCCGAGGCGCAAGGAACCAGTCTGGGCAATCTTGAAGCGGAAGGGGCCAGTCGGCCGTCGTGACGGAGAAGCCACTCGGACCAGGAGCCGTTCTTGGCGTCTTAGGGGGGGGACAACTGGGGGCGATGTTCGCCCAGGCGGCAAGCCGCATGGGGTACGAGGTGGCGGTTTGGGATCCGGATGCCGAGGCTCCGGCGCATCGGTCGGCCGTCTATTCCTTTGCCGCGCCGTTTTCCGATACCGCCGCGCGCGGGCAGTTCTCGCACACCGTTCGCGCCGTGACCTTTGAATGGGAGAATGTTCCCGCAGAGCTTTGTGCCTGGCTGGAACAGCACCATCGGGTTCACCCCGGCAGTGCCGTCCTGCGTATCATTCAAGATCGAATCGAACAGAAGCAATTTCTCCAGTCGCGCGGCCTTCCCGTTCCTGCCTTAACGCTCATCGAATCACCGGCGCCGGTGGCGTCCGCTGTCCAGGCACTCGCCTTGCCTCCCATACGCACGACCACCACGGCCCGCTACGATGGCAACGGGCCGTGGGTCATACGCAAGGCGGCCGATAGGGCAGACGTCGCGCGGAGATTACGCACACG
>CAYNLM010000137.1:0-10249 GCA_964398045.1 uncultured Nitrospira sp.
GCGCATGAGGACGATCCTGTGACCAAAGCGCGGCGGTCCACGACCAGCAAGGCAGAGATCGAGGAAATCGAGATCATGGCGGCCGGGACCGCCGCGCCGAAGATCGGGTTTCTGGCCGAATTTGCGCAGGAGGTGGCGGAAGGGGGAGCCTTTGGGAACGAGCAGATCTGGCTGCAATTCAGCGACCTGCTGCCGGCCAGTGTGCTCAATCTACGAGCCGGTCGCATGCTGAACGAACAGTACTATCTTTCGCAGAAGCGGCGGCTGACCTTCCAGCAGTACCTCGCACCGGTGACCTTCAACGTAACGGGCGCCGAGCTCAACGGCTTCTGGTCCGGATTTCGGTATGCCGCGGGCGTCGTCAACGACGAGCGAGAGAAAGGGGTGAACATCCCAACGGTCAACCTGGACAAGAAATTCCAAGGTTTCTACACGTGGGGGACGTACACCTTGTGGGACCACATCATCGGCATCAGATACATCAACACGAAGGCGAATTCCGACCAGCCCGCCCCGATCATTGACGGCCGGACTCGGCAGCAACTGGATGCAACTCTGAATCTCCGCTTCGGCCGCGGCCAGGTCTTGCTCGGGTACTATCACAACTGGGATATCGGAGGATTAGCAACGCAAGATCGACGGAACTATTTGGTCGAAGGGATCCTTGAGGTGCTTCCTGAGAAATTCTTTGTGGATGCGCGCTACGAGATGCAGGATACGGGGCTGGTTTCCGGCAGTCCCAACAATCCGATGAAGGCGAACGGGACCGTGGTGACCGCCCATGCCTCCTATTACGTCACAGAGAACGTGCGAGCAGTAGTGGAGTTCACCAAGGTGAGCGGGGAAGGGTTGGACGTCCAGCGGATCGGCGAACCCAATGGTGTCGCAGCCGGCAGTCAGGAACGGTACCTCGTCGGGATTCACTTCGGGTTCTGAAGTGAGACGGGAGAGATAGGCCAAGAGATTCAAATTAGCAAGCCCACACCCAGAGGCTCGGAAGGAGGACAGGGATTTGACGACCCTGACCGAACTCATCGATCGCTACAAGTCTGACCCGGAATCCGTGTACAACACGTGGTTCGTGAGCAACGAAGACCGTATGAAGGCCTTCCGTGCCATTCGACGCGGCGTCCGCGATACGGTGGAGAGTATTGGCGCTGGAACTTTCGGGACTGATTTCAAAGGCTCGCCGCTGGAAGTTGTGCTGACGGCCATTACTGAACAGAAGCAAGTCTTTCAGGGCGCCGCTCATGCATTTTTCTGGAAGCCCAAACTCCGCATCCCTGACATTTATGAGAATGATGCCAACAAGCGAACGTTTGCGGCCTTTCTCGAGACTTGTCTGACAGCTACGCGTGAGGAGCAGGTATTGGCCCAGATGAGCCGGCTTGCTGCCGCACACATCAAAGGCCTTGGCCCGGCGGTCGCGAATATCATCTATTTCCTGCACCCAACACTGGTCCCGCCTTTCAACACCGCGATGGTCAAGGGTTTCAACGCCTTGTTCGGTGACAAGAAGAAACTCGGCTCCTGGGAAAGTTATCTGGCCATGCGCGAGGTCATTGTGCGCACGAACGCCGAGGTGCGCGATCGTCTTTCCAAAGACCTCGGCGCATTCGCAGGCCTGCTCTTTGAGGTCGGTTCTGGGCGGTTACTCGTCAGCGGCAATGTCGACGCTGTCCTGGCGGCGGAAAAGGTCAAGGCAGAGAAGGCCGCCCGCGCCCGGCATGCGGAAGTAGTATCGGAACAGGCTGAAGAGAGCGAGCACACACGGATTCAATACTTGCTGATCAAGGTCGGGCGCGCACTGAAGTACGCGGTATACGTGGCCCGCAATGACCGCCATCGGTCGTATGACGGTCGGGCATTCGCACTGTTGACGGTGCCGGAATTGCCCCCGATGGGCTGGCCACCCGAAGTGATGGAAACGGTGAGTTTGATTGACGTGATCTGGTTGAAACCGGAGACAGGGGAAATCGTCAGCGCCTTTGAGGTGGAGAAAAGCACATCCATTTACTCTGGCATTCTCCGGCTGGAGGATTTGGTGCGCTCGATTCCTGGCTGCACCTGCCAGGTCTATCTGGTGGCGCCAGATGAACGCGAGAAAGAAGTGATGGCGCAGTTAGCGCGCCCAGCTTTCCGTGGAGATCTTGCCGATATTCCTCTGGCCTTCATTCCATTCGGTGCCCTCTGTGAGCACTGTGATGCGCTGTGTAAATTTGGTGAAGATCATTCCATTCTGAACAAAATTGCGCGTGCCACGACTGCCTCTGAGATGAGCAAATAAGCTTATTCCACGGTCGGGGAGACTCTGAGGGACACGGTTTAAAAATGTTTGAGCAATTCCTGGCGCTTGTGTTGATATTCCTCGTCAGTGATCAGACCCTGTTCGCGCCAGGTCTTCAAGCGGCGTAGTTTCTCTTCGATCGTCGCAGCCGGAATCTCCGGTCCTGTCTCAAGTGGAGAGGAACCACGGCCTGGCTGCAGTAAGCCGGCGAGCAAGGCCCGGTAGTCGACGACGAGAGCCGGGGCAGAGGTTATAGCGATGTTCTTGGGGAGGTCTTTCTTGGTTACTGTAGTCTGGTATGGTCCGGGCACGAAGTGAAAATCGACCTCTCCAAGCGGGTGAAGCGGAGCGTCGCGGGCCGTCTCGAGTCTTCGTTGCACTGTCGCAGGCCTGCGTGCATTTGCCAGCAAAACCAGGAGTTGATTGCCCTGGATGAGTAGACCGCCGGTGGTGACAAGGGGAATGCCATCCTCACGGGTGCGCCGGAGGGAAAAAACCACCGTTTCACTGGGCTGGGCTTTAGCCAATGCGGCCTGGAGATGGGGAGCGAGGAGTTCTGCATCGTCATTAGGAAAAGCCGGTTCCGGCTGGGGCTCTTTTCTCAGGACCCAGTAGCTGAGAAAGCTGATTTCCGGCTCGATCCTCACGGAGTGCAAGAGCTCAGCGAGTTCAGCGGCAGTCAACTCAGCAATGGGCCCAGTGGACGTGCCGGAAACCTGCTCCTGAACCAAGGGCCTGTCTAACCGCACGAGGACGGTCAGGTCTTCGTACACTGTTCGGGAAAACGTGGGAGAGCTTGCACAGCTGGCGAGAAGGGAGGCCATCACGACGGTAGCAAGGCTGGAAGTGATCCATGCCTGCTCGGAGCAGGTGGCCAGGATTCTCATCGAGCCGGATTATAGCAGACGAACTGGGAAGGACAACGACAGACGAAGCTCTTCAAGGCCTGAGGCGACATGAACTCGCGTGAGTGGCACACATATGCGCCCGACGAGGTTGAGACGACTTTGCAGTCCAATCTGGATAGAGGGTTGACTGAGCAGGACGCCCGGCAGCGTCTGGCTGAGCACGGCCCGAATGAACTACCCGAGGCTCCCCCGGTCTCCGCTCTGACTCTCCTGATCGGACAGTTCACAAGCGTCATCATCTGGGTGCTGATCGGTGCCGCCGTCGTATCCGGCCTCCTGCAGGAGTGGGTGGACGCGGCCGCGATCCTCGCCATCGTGCTGCTCAACGCGTTCCTGGGCTTTGTGCAGGAGTACCGGGCCGAGCGGTCGATCGCGGCGTTGAAAAAGCTCTCGATCACCATGGCGCGCGTGATCCGAGACGGGCTGCTCCGGTCAATTCCCGCGCGTGAGCTCGTGCCAGGCGATCTCATTCAGGTCGAAGCCGGCGATCGTGTTCCGGGGGACAGCCGCTTGGTCTATGCCACGGGTCTACAGACGCAGGAGGCCTCGCTGACCGGCGAATCCACACCAGTTGCCAAATCCACCGATCCGATTCCTCACACAGATGTCCCGTTGGGTGACCGTCATAACATGCTCTTCATGGGGACCATTGCCGTCTCTGGCAAAGGACGGGCGCTGGTGACTGCGACCGGAGCCCAGACGGAGCTCGGGAAGATAGCCGCGCTGATCCATCGGGAAGCCCAGGCCGAACGAGAAGAGACGCCGCTGCAACGTCGCCTGGAGCACCTCGGCCACACGTTACTATGGCTCTCGCTGGGCATCGTGGTCGTGGTGTTCCTGCTCGGGGCCTTCCGTGGTGTGCCGCTCGTGACGATGTTTCTCACCGCCGTGAGCCTGGCCGTGGCAGCGATCCCCGAAGGCCTGCCTGCCGTGGTGACCATCACGCTCGCCTTAGGCGTGACGCGGATGGTGAAACGCCATGCCTTGATCCGCCGCCTGCCGGCCGTCGAAACATTGGGCTCAACCACGGTGATCTGTTCGGACAAAACCGGCACGCTCACGAAGAACGAGATGACGGTGACGACCCTCTACCAAGGGGGTGAGATCTTCACCGTGACCGGCGAAGGGTACACGCCGGTCGGGGAGATTCGGTCGGATAGTCAGCCAATGACACCGGCTCTGAAACCAGGACTCATGGCACTCTTGCGCGCCTCGGTTTTATGTAACGGGGCTGAGCTACGGTTAGAGGCCTCTCTCTGGCAAATCGTGGGTGATCCAAC
This sequence comes from uncultured Nitrospira sp., assembly GCA_964398045.1. GTDB lineage: Bacteria > Nitrospirota > Nitrospiria > Nitrospirales > Nitrospiraceae > Nitrospira_D. The sequence continues at coordinate 4,476 of CAYNLM010000137.1, forward strand.
GGAAGGGGCGTTGCTCGTCGTAGCAGCCAAGGCGGGGCTGACAAAGAATCCCCTCGAACAGGAAAACTCATTGCTTGGCGAAGTACCGTTCGATCCAGAGCGAAAAAAGATGACCGTGGTGCGCCGCACGCCGTCGGGGCCTGTGGCCTTCGTCAAAGGTGCTCCGGATGTCTTGCTGCGTGACTGCCAAGCCTGGCTCACGCGAGGCGGCGAAATCCAGCCGCTCACGGATGCGATCCAGCAGGAGATCACGGCCACCAATCAGCGCCTTGCCTCACAAGCGCTCAGAGTCCTCGGGGTGGCCATGCGACCGCTGGACCGGATTCCGGACGCCTACGATGCGAAAAATCTGGAGCGCGATCTGGTCTTCCTAGGATTGGTCGGCATGAAAGATCCGATCAGACCGGAAGCGAAGGCAGCGGTGGAGGCTTGTCGCGCCGCTGGGATTCAAACGGTCATGATCACAGGCGATCACAAGGAGACGGCGGCCGCCATTGCGAATGAACTCGGGATGATGAAGCCGGGCGCGCATGCGGTCTCGGGCGCGGAGCTGAACCAACTCTCAGATGAAGAGCTGCGCGATCGGGTGAAGAGAGCGGCCGTCTATGCACGCGTGACTGCAGAACATAAGCTTCGAGTCGTCCGCGCGTGGAAGCAGCAGGGCGCGGTGGTGGCCATGACCGGTGATGGGGTGAATGATGCCCCGGCGTTGAAGGCGGCGGACATCGGAGTGGCCATGGGGATCACGGGCACGGATGTCACCAAGGAAGCCTCGGATATGGTCATCACGGACGACAACTTTGCCTCCATTGCAGCGGCTGTCGAGGAAGGCCGGGCGATCTATGACAACATTCGTAAGAGTGTCCAATACCTGCTCTCCTGCAACATCAGTGAGATCCTGCTCATGTTGCTGGCGACGCTGTTCGGTCTGCCGCTCCCCCTGCTTCCCGTGCAAATCCTTTGGATCAACCTGGTTACGGACGGATTGCCCGCCTTGGCCTTAGCGGTCGATCCGGCGGACGCGGGTCTGATGCAACGGCCCCCTCGGCCGCCACAGGAGCAACTCCTCACGCGTGCGCGCTTGCTGAGACTATTTGTTCAGGGAGCCTTCCTCGCTATGATCACGCTCCTGGGTTTCCTCTATTGCCTCTACAGTATGGACCTCAGTCTGGAGCGAGCCCGCACTCTCACCTTTACGGTGATGGTCTTGGCGCAGCTGTTTCATGCCCTGAACAACCGTAGCGAGGACCGATCGATCTTTGAACTCGGCCTCTGGACGAACAAGCCGTTGCTGGCCACTGTCGGGTTGTCCGCGCTGCTGCAGGCCGGCATTGTGTTCTGGCCTCCGGTTCAAGGCATTTTCAAAGTCGTCCCCTTCGATCCCGAACATTGGCTTCTGGCATTCGGTATCGGGATCCTGCCGTTGATCGCCATGGAGATCTGGAAGGTAGTGAGGTCCGGCACCAAGACAAATAAGCCGATGGGAGGGTCATCATAGGACTGCGCATAGACTACGTTTGGAGTCGACGCTAGGGATCCACGCTCCTATTTCCCCTTTGAGATGTTCACCAGATGTTCACCAGAAGGCCGGAACTGGTCGGTTTGGGCGGGAACAGATCGGATGTCACGAAATGGGATTGCGCACTGGCAGCCGCGATTCTATTGAGGAATGTGGAGATTTGCGCGTGAAGGGGAGAAACGAGACGCGGCTTATGAGTCCGCTGCTCTGCCCGCTTGTAACTGGAGGCTGAAGGAATGAAATGTTCTCAATGTGTGTATCGATATCCCCCGGGCAATAAAGTGATTTGGGATGCGCCGCCGCTCCGGGGTGTGATGGTTCCGGAGAAGGAAATTCCGGGAATGTCGTCAGATGGACATATGCACAGCCACTAGGCCGGAAGGGTATGTGTTCGCGAAGCAGGCGAGTTCAGCGTCACGGTATTGCCGGACCATTGCGCAAAACTACATGAAGGCCGCGGATGAAGCGGATGAGCTGGCACGAGAACACCGGGCAATGCGTCCGCACGGCGTGATGCAGTAAGCGGTATGTCCCGACAGATGCCGATAAAAATTCGAGGATTGATTGACGCCTTTTGAGCGACAGGGGCTTGGTAATTTGCCGAACCTTCGAGGCGGGTTCTATGGGCTTGCCGCCGCCGCGCTGTTCGGCGTCAGTCCCCCGCTTGCGAAACTCCTGCTTCCCGAAGCCGGTCCCCTGCTCATTGCAGGGCTGCTGTATCTTGGAGCCGGACTCGGACTGCTGGCGTTTGAAGTGCTGTTCTACCGGGGATCCGACGCCTCGCGACGAGAGTCGCCTGTCGGGCCTGCTGATCGATGGTTGTTGGCGGGCATGGTCTTCACTGGAGGCATCCTAGGCCCGGTCTGCATGCTCTGGGGGCTTCAGCGCCTCTTGGCTGTGCTGGGATCGTTGCTGTTGAACTTAGAAGCCCCCTTTACCATTGGATTGGCCGTTCTGTTATTTCGCGAGCACCTCGGTCGTCGTGAGATCGCAGGGGCCCTGCTGATTGTGAGTGCGGCGGCGATCCTCCAGTACCGGCCGGAAGAGGTGCGCCCTGACGCATGGGGATTTCTTGCGATCGTGGGCGCTTGCCTCTGCTGGGCCATCGACAATAATCTCAGCCAGCGAGTGTCTCTCCGCGATCCCATTGTCGTGACCCGGATCAAGGTGTTGGGTGCAGGGATCTGCACGGTGAGCGTGGCGTTCCTCGCGGGGCAGAGCCTGCCTCGGCCCGTGATCTTCGCCGCGACTCTGTTGCTGGGGCTGTTCAGCTACGGCGTGAGTCTCGTGTTGGACATGCAGGCCCTCCGTCTGTTGGGAGCCGCTCGGGAAGCGGGATTTTTTGCCACCGCGCCGTTTGTGGGCGCCGTGGCCGCTGTGCCGATTCTGGGGGAGCGATGGGGGTTCAATGAGGTGTGCGCTTCATTGGTCATGGCGATGGGAGTCATGCTCCTGTTTCGGGAACATCATCACCACCTCCACATCCATGAGGAGATGGAACATGACCATATGCACGTGCACGGTGACCACCACGAGCATGATCATGAGGGCGGGCTGGTCGAGGAGCCGCATGCGCACCTGCACCGACATGTGCCGTTGATGCATGGTCACCCGCATGTGTCCGAGCTCCATCATCGCCATGAGCATGGATAGCTGCGGACTTTGGCTACGTGGGCTGTGCAGGTACGGGAGATAGAGATTGTGAGATGCTCATGAACGCGTGGCATGCGCTGACGTCCGACGCGCTGGAGCACGAACTGGACTCGGACCTCGATGACGGATTGACTGAGCGCGAGGCCGAACATCGCCTTGCAACTGTGGGGCCGAATGAATTGCCTGAAGCTCCTCCTCCCTCTCCTCTCACGATCTTCCTGGCCCAATTTTCCAGTCTCATCATCTGGGTGCTGATCGGCGCAGCGATTCTGTCCGGCCTACTGCAGGAATGGATCGATGCGGCCGCCATTCTCGCCATCGTGGTGCTCAATGCCGTCCTCGGATTTATCCAGGAGTTTCAAGCCGAGCGGTCATTGGCGGCGCTACGGAAGTTGTCGATCGCGACGGCGCGGGTCATCCGAGCGGGTATCATCCGATCAATCCCCGCCCGTGAATTGGTGCCCGGCGATCTGGTTCAAGTGGAGGCGGGAGACCGGATCCCCGCCGATTGCCGGCTCGTCTATGCGACGAGTTTGCAGACGCAGGAAGCCTCACTCACGGGAGAATCGACGCCTGTCGCCAAGTCCGCAGAGCCAATCGCCCAAACAGATCTGCCGCTAGGAGACCGCCACAATATGGTGTTCATGGGCACCGTGGCCGTCACGGGAAAGGGCCGTGCGCTGGTGACGGCAACGGGGAGCCAGACGGAGCTCGGCACGATCGCGGCGATGATCCAGCGCGAAGCGCAGGCTGAGCGGGAGGAGACGCCCCTTCAGCGCCGGCTTGAGCAACTCAGCCGCACCTTGCTCTGGCTTTCATTGGCCATCGTCTCGGTCGTGTTTGCCCTCGGCGCTCTGCGCGGCATCCCGCTGGTCGAGATGTTTCTGACCGCCGTCAGCTTGGCGGTGGCCGCGATTCCCGAAGGACTCCCGGCGGTCGTGACCATTACGCTGGCGATCGGCATCACCCGCATGGTGCAACGCCACGCGTTGATCCGGCGGCTGCCGGCGGTCGAGACACTGGGGTCAACTACGGTGATCTGCTCGGACAAAACCGGCACCTTGACCAAGAACGAAATGACCGTCACCCGTTTGTTTGCCGGCGGCCATCTGTTCGAAGTGACGGGAGAGGGCTATGAGCCGGCGGGCGAGATCCGGGAAATGGTCAATGGTCAATGGTCAGTGGTCAGTGGAAAAGGGGACTCATCGGACGTCGATGGTCAATCGTCAACCGTCAACCGACAGGCAGATTCCGCTCCGCACTCATCACTCATCACCCATCACGCATCACTTCCCGCTGGTCTTCGCCGGCTCCTCACGGCGGCGGTGCTCTGCAATGGCGCGACATTACGGAAGGAGAATGGAACATGGCAGGTGCTGGGCGATCCCACCGAAGGAGCGCTTCTGGTGGCGGCGGCCAAGGCTGGTCTTTTGAAGAACGACCTCGAACGTGAGTATCCGGCATTGGGCGAAGTCCCGTTTGATTCCGAGCGGAAGAAGATGACGGTGATCCGTCACACCTCGGCCGGTCCGGTGGCCTATGTCAAAGGCGCGCCGGATGTGCTGCTGCGCGATTGCACCGTCTGGATGACTCAGGCCGGGAAAAGCGAACCTCTAACGGAAGAGATCCGCCGGCAGATTCTCTCGGCCAATCAGCAGTTCGCCTCGCAGGCGCTGCGGGTCCTCGGTGTTGCCATGCGCCCATTGGAGGTCCTGCCGGAGGCGTTTACGGCGAGCGGTTTGGAGCAAGAGCTGACGTTCCTGGGGTTGGTCGGGATGAAGGATCCGATCAGACCGGAGGCCAAGGCGGCCGTGGAGACCTGCCGGACATCCGGCATTCGGACCGTGATGATCACAGGCGATCATAAGGACACGGCGGTGGCTATCGCGCAGGAGCTCGGTATTATGGATGGGGGCGCGCAAGCCGTTTCCGGGACGGAGCTGAACCGGCTTTCAGATGAAGAGCTGGAGAAACGAGTCACCGGCACCGCCGTCTATGCCCGTGTGTCGGCTGAGCATAAGCTCCGTGTCGTACGTGCCTGGAAGCGACGAGGTGCGGTGGTGGCCATGACCGGCGATGGGGTCAACGATGCGCCGGCCTTGAAGGCCGCCGATATCGGCGTGGCCATGGGGATTACCGGCACGGACGTCACGAAGGAAGCCGCAGATATGGTGGTGACCGACGATAACTTCGCCTCCATCGCGGCGGCAGTGGAAGAGGGTCGGGGAGTGTATGACAACATCAGAAAATCCGTCCACTATCTGCTCTCCTGCAATCTCAGCGAGATCCTCCTCATGTTGATGGCCACGCTGTTCGCCCTTCCTCTGCCGCTGTTGCCGGTGCAGATCCTCTGGATCAATTTGGTCACGGACGGGCTGCCCGCATTGGCCTTGGCCGTTGATCCCAAAGATCCCGATCTCATGCGACGTCCACCCCGGCCGCCGACCGAACGATTCCTGACGAAAGAGCGGTTCCTGCTGATGTTCGGCCAAGGCACGTTCCTCGCGCTCACCGCGATGCTGGCTTTCGTGTACGGCCTGTATGGGATGGATCTGAGTCTGGAGCGCGCGCGCACGTGGACGTTTACCGTCATGGTGCTGGC
>CAYNLM010000138.1:0-10094 GCA_964398045.1 uncultured Nitrospira sp.
AACGTATCTCATCGGTTCGTTCTCAATCACTTACAGAGGAGTCAGGGGCAGACGATGAACCTGTCAAACCTGATCGGACAGGATAGTTCTGCCACAGTTTAGCCACAGGTGGAGAAGAGGGACACTATGGCTACTGAACGGGAACGTATTCATAGCTGAAGTATTCTTTCAGGTCCGCTCCCGTGCTGGGTTCCGCTTCGCCGATGGGAGCGAGCAATGTACCATTGTTCCACCGGTTGGTGAGTTGCAGATTCGCAGACTCTATATAAGTCATTGGAAGATAATGAACAAATGAAAGGGTGTGGCTGAACTGTGGCTGACATGAATCAAGCGGAACCCTACAACAAGACGAAGGCAACGGGTACAATTCACGGCCTTGGAACCCTGAAGCGGGCCGTAAAGGAGCTTGGTCAACGGGCGATTGACGGCCGGACCGCCTTGGCGAAGGAGCTGGGCGAGGAACGACGCGAGTTGATCACCGCGCTGGGAGGTGAAGGCCAAGTGTCCCCCCAGGAACTGGCAATCATCGACATGATCGCGCAAAAGCGGGTCCGCCGTCGCATTGCGGAACAGTGGGCCTTGCTGAACCGGGACCGGCTGTTTGATCGCCGAAAGAAGAAAATGGCGCCGATCGCGCTGGAGCTTGAGCAGATGGAAGAGGCGGAGGTACGGATGTTGAAAGAACTGGGCTTGAAGCGCCGAGCGAAGCCGGTCAAGAACCTCGCTGAAATACTCTTGGCACCGGCAGCAACCGGATCAGCCGAGGCGACGGGCCACGAACCAAGCGCGGCGCCGGGCGATGGGCAGGCCAAGGGCTGATCGCTATTCCTATCGCAATTGTGTGCGGAATCAATCGAGCGGTTTACATACTTACAGGATCAGATGCGTCGATGGGCGGGGACATTCACACAAGGGGGCATCATGCGCGAGGAAACCATGACGGTCATCGAGAGTGAGGGGCCGGTCCAACTCGTTCAGGTGGATTATCGGGACAAGCGCGGACGGCGGAAAACTGAATGGCTAGTAACAGCGGAATTTCAAAGCGGAGAGGGCTTTGTTCTTGGTAAGGCCAGCACTCTTCACCGGGCAAAGGCACTGTTCATTGCCAACGCCTGCGTTTATTTCGCCTTTGAACGGCACATCGCCGGACGGAAGGCTACCGCGCAGCAGGAACCAGGCGTATTCCCCATGGCGCCTATTCTGTCAGGAAGACCGGTCTTGCGCCTGGTCTAGCAGCCTTTATGTAATCGGAAATAAACTGCCCGGCCCTGCTTGAGGCATCAATACCCTTACCGACCGTCTTGGCGACTTCCTGAACCGCCTTGGCTTGTTCGTCCATGTCTTCCACTATTGAGGGCCGCTGTTTGTGCGCGTCTGCCCCGTCGTGATGCCCCGAACGATGCCTTTATCGTCAAAGGTCAAGGTCAACTGATTCATTTCCGAATTGGCCCCACCTGCAAACAGGCCCACGATGGGAACGAATGTGATGGGGGTAACCGCCATGTCCATGTGGGTGTAATTCCAAATCTCGTAATTGAGGCTGTTCTCAGGATAACCGGGCAGGGTGGGAAACGGTGTCCCGGAATGTCGAGACATCACAGTTGGAGTCCCGAATAGCTTGCGAACCTCATCTTTTGTGGTCATTCCAAGCTTGATCTGAGACACCAATTCATCTTTCCGAAGATCGGGATTTCCGCTACTGACACAGCCTGATAGTAGCACGGCCCCTAAGAACAACAGACCTAGCCGAGCAATCATGACGCCTCCCTAAGGGTTAGATTGGGCGCCAAGCGTACCGGAGTTGGGCATGTGCTATCAAGCTGTTCCCGCCGTGACACCTTATGTCATGTCTACTCTCGTCATCATGCGTCATGACACGGCGAGCCCTCATTGACTTCTTTTTGCACATCACTAAAATCGCCGCCCTATCATTGAATTCACCGGGGGGGCAGATGGTAAAACGAAAAACCACAATCTCAGAGCTTAATAAGCTTGAAGCGATAAAGCGGCATCCTGAGTTTCAGAAGAAGCTGACTGCCTGGACGGATTTGTTTGAACGGGAACGGAGCGAGGGTTTTCATCCGACCGAGGAAGACCTCAAGCGACTGTATGGACCGCGTTCGGGGTGGTCGCGGCGCGCCGAAATGGAGGCCTCGCGCTACAAGAGCGTCAGTGAGGCAATCGCCTGGCATAAAAAGTTTGAAGACCCAGGTATAGCCGCATGGCGCACGCTACAGCCTAAAGAAACGCCGGACGGATTAACGGTGACACTCCCTCTTCACCAACCGGTTCAGCGCACGCTTGATATGGTCGAGAGGATACTGAAGTTACTTCGGGAGCGGAATAATATTCAAGATACACAACCGCTCAAACCAACCCTCTTAGACCCCTGGTGGGTTTGGGACGAAATAGAAGTTCACAAGAAGAGCCGTCTCCGCGTCGCAAAGGAGTTGGCTCGATCGACAGACGACCCGAACGTAAACCTCGAAGTGAAAAGGTATCTCGGTCTAGTAAACAGGGCCTACAAACGAGCACAAATGATAATGGCTACCGTGTAAGATGAAAATAAATCCTAAGCGTATTGTCTTGCCCCACAACTCTTACCCTACTCTTACCCTACCGTTCTGCTCGAATAAGTTTTTCCCATTCGGGCATGTTGCCGCCTTTCCTTCTGTGTTTAATTGTGCCGCAAACAGATAGCGCACACTGACCTCTTTGCTGATTTAATCGGCCAACAATTCGGCGGCAAGCGGTGTTCTATTGTCTTCCATGAGTTTACTAACTCATCAAACTCGGAGAACTCATGAAGGAACGAATGTTAAATCATATCGCGGTTCGTTTTAGTGAAACCGAGAAGGCCGCGCTCGACTTGTTGACGGCACAGCATCAAACCACACCGTCCCAGGCGATACGGGATGCCGTATTACTAGCCGCGAGGTTGGTGCTCATGGAAACCAAGCCAGACCGTAACGATTGAGCTATCAATGCCAAACCGTTGGATTAGAGAAACTGCCAGGACTAGCAAAAACCTAAATGCAGTTTCTGATTTTGGGGAGCGTCTGTTTTGGCGCATGATTACCACGGCGGATGATTTTGGGCGCTTCTTGTCGTCCCCGCTGCTTGTTAGGGCGGCATGTTTCCCCTTGTCCGAGACGTTGGAGGGAGAGACTGTAGAACGTGCGCTACAGGAGCTTGTGAAACATGACCTGATTTGTCTGTACGAGGTCAGGGATCGGCGGTACGGACACTTCATAAAGTGGTTCGATCATCAAGGGGAACCACGGGCTAAGAACTCTAAGTATCCCGATCCCACTTGTTTACATCTGCAAACATCTGCAAAAAGCTGCACACATCTGCGCACGAATGTTACCGGAGGACCGGAGACGGAGACGGAGACGGAGACGGATGTTTCTCTTCATTCTTCTCTTAATCTTTCTTCGGAAATTAAGAGCAGCAATCCGCCGAACGGATTTGAAAACTTTTGGCAGGCATACCCCAAGAAAAAAGCAAAGGGTTATGCGGAGAAGGCATGGGCCAAACTCAAGCCGAGCGAGCAACTTCGGCAGCAAATACTTACGGCGCTGGAGCAGGCCAAGACTTCAGCAGAGTGGATCAAGGACGGCGGACAGTTCATTCCACATCCAGCCTCGTGGCTAAGCGGGAAGGGCTGGGAAGATAAACCGGTAGAGAAGCCGCCGGGCAAATATGACGACTTCTAGCGGATGGCTCAGAGGCTTTCGTGAGCTGGCTGAACTCACCCTCGGCATTGAGCCGGACGACCCGCGCCTATGGTCGATCATGCAGGCGATGAACGAAGCGGACGCGGCGTATCGTCGGAGCGACTGGGGCGCATTTGAGGATGCGGCGGCGAAGGTCCGCCGTCATGTGACGGAGCCGGAAAACTGAGAGGGGGAGCAAATGGAAAAGACAGAACAGCAGAACACCGACGAGGCGCCGACTGTGAGCCTTTCGGAGAAGATTGATGGTCTGGTTCAAAAATGGACCGCGGTGATTGAGTCACTTGAAGACTTGGACGGCCAAGAAGAAATCAAATCGTCCATGCCGGATACGGGGCCGGTCTACGGGTCGGTCCAGGGATCAGCGGGGCGGTTGGCGATTGTCGCCACGGCAGAATAAGCGGGGGGACCCATGAAACCAATTCACTACGAAAGCGAAGAGACGCGACGGCTACGGGAAGAAATGGCGGCGAGGGACCGACGGCGCCGACTGGATGAGGCCAAGTGCCAATACCGGGCGCTGGAGCAGACGCACCAAGAGAAGATTCATCAGCTTCGCCAAAAGGCCGTTGAAGCCCTAGCTCGGGTGCAGGGTGACGCCAGCATTCCAGAGGCGCTACGGGTTGCGGTTCAGGCCGTCGGGACTGTGGCCCTTGACGATCGGCTTCCCCGATCCAAACGAAAACAACTTGTTCATAAGCTTGGGACCATCATTCAGAAATAGGAGGGCATACGATGCAAGACGTGCTGGACCGCCTCGACAAGGACATTTTTGAGCTAAGCCTGTTGGCTCGGCAATTTGCCAGCCTACCGGGCGACGAGAACAAGCAGCGCTTTGAGCAAGTGGCCCAAGATCGCGACGCCAGGCTCTGGCACAAACTACAGCTTCAGGCCTTTAGGAAAATGGTTCAAAGCCTTCCGATCAAGGGCGATGAAGAAAAGGCGCTTCAGTCACTGCGCGACGATACAGGCGGATATGCCGTCCCGATGCCCGCTGTTCAGGAATACCTCAGACAGGCGAAAAGCATGGCGCTATGGGATGCCGTGACGAAGCGGTATCCCGAACAGGGTGGCCGTTATCCGCTGGCGATCACCCAAACCGGACTGCAAGTTATCCGGCGCCGAGAGAATGAGTCTCACGCGGTGACGGCAGAACACACGATGGGGTTGGAGGGAATTCCCGTTCATGACCTTGTTGCGACACCAAAAGTCACAACGGCCCTACTCGATGCGGTGCCGGGATATGCGGAAGAGCGACTCTTCCCGGAATTCTTGGACGCCGCGCAGGTTAAGGAGTCGCGAGAGATCCTTATGGGGACCGGTGCGGGGGAGTGCGAGGGCATCCTTTCTCACCCGACCATTTCTACGGTCAACTCAGGCAATGCTTCCGCCCTGACGGCGGATGGAATTGTCGGACTCGAAACGGCGGTGCCGGAACCGTACCGCAGTCGGGCCACGTGGCTCATGTCACGCTCAACGCTTGATGCGGCCAGAAAACTAAAAGGGTCCGATGGGCAATATATGTTTTTGCAGGTGGGTGACGCGGAAACGCTCCGAGGCCGACCGGTGATTGTGGATGACAACATGCCGAACGTCGCGTCAAACGCCTTCCCGATCATCTTCGGAGACCTGAGCTACTACTACCTGGTCGTCCGGCTTGCGTTGGCGGTGTTCCGAGATCCATTCACGGCGAAGGGGTTTGTCATTTTCGACTTAACCCGACGGAGCGGGGGCCAAGTTGTTCGGGCAGAAGCCTTCGTGAAGCAAAAGATTGCGGCATAAGTGATGGGCGCGACGATGCATAAAATGACCGCGCTACCCTTTACGATCGGGCTGGACCTTGACCGGGGTAGGGGCCACGAAGTTCTTTGGGCTCAGTACAACGGGCCAAGGGGACTCGTTCGCGTAGAGATTCTCCGACATGATGGGGCGTCGTGTCGGCGGTATGTCTGCGCGGACGGCGAGCGGCTTCAACTCGTTTCGGGTTTCGGCGCTACCAGCGGACAAGGCCAGATCACGGAAGCGGAGGCCGAGCGCCAATATGTCGCCATGGCGCCTATGTCAGTACTTGAATCATCTCAGGAAGTATTGATCGGCTTTGTATCGAAGCTGGTCGGTCAGATGAAGGCCGATCGGGTGAGTTATTCGGTCGGATGGGATCAAGGCGGATAAACAATGAGTGGCGCCGTTAATGACCTGAAGGTGCGCATTGGAGGCGAGATCAAGGGCCTGCAAGATGCGCTCTCCAAGGCGAACGACAAGCTCTCGCAGTTTGCGGATTATGCCGCGATCGCCGGAAAGGGCTTGGCCTCAATCGCAGTTATTGGCGGGCTGGGCAAGGTGGCCGCGCAGATCGGCGAGATCGCGCTTGCCGCCGGACGGCAAGCCGAAGAACTGACCCAGGCCAGCCAGATCACGGGCATGACGACCTCGACCCTGCAGGACTATGACGTCATGCTGAACCGGGTCGGGTTGTCGCAGAACGATCTGCAAATCGGCCTGCGCACGCTCTCCAAAAAAATCGAAGATGCTCGCACGGGGGCCGGGAATGCCGCGGACCGCTTCCGGCAGATGGGTATCGACCTGAACAAGCTCAGCACGACGGAGGAGGTGCTGGCGGCCATCGCCGAGAAGTCGAGTAAGATGGCGGGCGGCATGGAAAAGGGGGCAGCCATGGTCGATTTGCTCGGGCGCATGGGGCAGCGGCTCATCCCGGCCTTCGAGGGTGGCGCGCAGGCGATCGAGGAGGCCAGGAAAAAGTCGGAAGATATGCAGAAGCTGTCAGGGATCCAGATCGCCAAGCTGAACACCATGGACGATGCAGTTGACGATCTCAATAAGTCATGGGAGCGGCTGGGCCAGCAGTTCGGCGCGTTCGTAGCCCCGTCTATCACAATGGTGGCCGACGCGCTGCAGTGGCTTGTCTCGTTGGGTGCGCGGTTGTTCAAAGAGATGGACACGGCCGCCGACACGCTCGCGATTCGGTTCACACATCTGGCGCTGGCTGTCAACGAGGCGGCCGCGGTGTTGTTCTCGACGGACGTGTTCAGCGGTGACGCCTGGAAAAAGGCGCTGTCGAACATCGACATGATCGACAAGGAAGCGGCGAAGCTGATTGCGAAACGCCGTGAGCTGGCGAACGCGCCGGAAGCCAAGGATACGCGGGCGAATCCGGCCGCCCTCATCAACAGCGAGAAACTGTTGGCCGCCCAGCGGGCCGCGGCCGACGCCGAGATCCGCATCACGGAAACGACCGCCAAGGCCATCGAGGCCCGGTGGAAGGCGTGGAACGACGTGATTCGCGCCGATTGGGACAGGGCGAAGCAGGATTTCATCCTGAACGCTGTCGATATTGCCGAAGCCGCGCAGGCGATGTCCGAGAGTGTGACGGAGTATACGCGCACGTCGGCGATTGCGCAGATCCAAGCCTACAACGAGTGGGCCAAGAAGCGACTCGCCATAGAGCAGGACGGGAGTAAAGAGAAAGAGGCCCTTGAGGGTCAGGTCACGCAGAAACTGATCGAGATGTGGGGCCAGGTTGTAGCGAACGATATAGCCGGGGACGCGGAACGGATCCGCTCAGCAGTGGCCGTGGCCGCTGCTCGCCAGGATGCCGCGATCAAGGAAGCGGAGGCCGGACTCGCCCGCTTTCAGCTCTACCAGCAGATGACGGAGCGCGAGAAGCAACTGGACGTTGATCGGGCGAACAGTAACCTGGCCGTCGTGCAGGCGCAGGAGGGAGCGCTCGAACAGCAGTTCCAGGATCACCGGAGAATCCTTGACGCGACGATGGCGGCCATCAACGCCGAGGAGGCGAAGGAAATAGCGAGTGCGCAGATCACGGAAGAGCAGAAGGTGGCGATCCGCGAGAAATATCGGGCACAACGACTGCAGGCCGAGAACCAATTTATCCAGTCCATGCGCCAGGTGGCGAACTCGGAGCTGAGCGATGCCGCAAAGGTGGCTGATGCCAAGTTCAACCTGCTGAAGGCGCAACAGGACCAAGAGTTCGCTCTGTTCCGTGACACCGATGCGCTCCGGCAAGCCAAGCAGGCGGCGTTGACGGCGCAGTATCAAGCCGATCTCGTGGCGGCGCAGGACAATGCCAGCCAGCGGCTCGCGATCGAGGCGAATTATGTGGCGCAGTCGATGGCCCTGGCGCAACAGATTCCGACGTTTTGGCAGCAGCAACTGCAATTGATCCAGCAGAGCGCGGTGTTCACCTGGTCTACGATTACGATGTCCTTTGCGTCGTCGATGGCCGGAGTGATTCAGGGCACGATGACGATGCAGCAGTTTTTTCAGCAGGCGATGAATACGATCCTGACGTCGGCGATCAATTTGGTGATTCAGTTGGCGGCCCAGTGGGCGGCGGCGACGCTGTTCAAGTCGAAAGAGGATGACAAGCAAGCGGGCTCACATTTCGCGATGGAGATGGCGAAGACAAAGATTACCGCGGTTCAAGAAGCGGCGCGGGTGGCCGTTGTGAAATTGTCCCAGCAGGCCATGGCCGCCTCGACGTTGACCTACTTGGCCGCGATCATGGGTGTCGGGAATGCGGCCCTCGCGGTGGCGGTGGCCGTGATGGAAACCATCGTGGCGGTCATGTATGCCGCCGCGAAGGCCGCAGCGATCATTCCAGGCGGGCAACCGATTGCCGGGGACCTCACGGCAGCCGCAACGACACTGCAATTCCTTGGAGGTGCTGCCATTACTGCCGGGTTCGAGGCCATTCAGACGGCAGGAGGTGCTGCCATTGTGGCTATGTCCTCAGCGCTCCCCGCCCTTGCCGAGGGTGGCATCGTCACGGGGCCGACGGTCGCTCTGATTGGCGAGGCCGGACCGGAGGCCGTGGTTCCGCTGTCGCGCGGAGATGCCTATATGGGCGGTGGGTATCTGGGCATCACAGTCGAGTTAGAATCTGAACCTATCCTGCGTATGCTGATGCCCAAGATGGTCGGAGAGATACGCCTACGGGCCGGAGCCATTGCATGATCCTGAATTCGCTTACCATCGCCGGTGTGGATCAGACTTCATCCTGGAGAACATCGGGCCGAGTGCCTGACTGCGGGGGGGTGATGGTCTAATGCTCGGCCTCGCTAGGACAGATATTAAGCGGGCCTGCCCGAAACAGGTTGACCCGTTCACGCTTTTTTCGCATATGCGATGGCTGGACGGTCGCCCATTGTTAGAGGTGATGGAGCCCTACCGGCAGGGCATTCTGAAGGACGGACTTTTTACTTTTCGGCCCGATGGGGCTCCGCTGTACCGGCGGGTTCTGACCGGGCGCGGGAAAAAGAACAGCAAGACGACCGATGCCGTTTTAGCCGCGCTCTACAAATGCTTGGTTTGGAAAGCAGCCGGACATCGGGGAAACCAAGTCTATTTTGTGGCATCGGACTTGGGACAAGCGAACGATGACTTAGAGCTATGTAAGACGCTGGTTCGACATAACCCGATCTTGGAGACGGAACTAGTTCTAAAGAGCAACGTTATCGAACGGCGAGACGGGCGCGGGTTTATCGAAATCTTACCCGCCCAGGATGCGCAGGGCCTGCATGGGAAAACCTATCTCTTTCTGGTGGTGGACGAGTTACACACTCAACGAGACTACAAGCTCCTAGAGGCCTTGGAGCTGGATCGAACTCGGCCCGATGCTGTGCAGTGGTTCGCCAGCTACGCCAGCATCTACCGTCAACCGGGGGTGCCGCTGAACGATGTTCTGAAGCAGCATGCCAACCGAACCGATCCGCGGCTCTACGTCTCTTGGTATGCCGGAACCGTTGAAGAGGCGAACCCCTCTCTTAACGGTCCGCTGGGTCCGACGATGGAGGATATCGAAGACGCGCGGCGCTCGCTGCCTTCATGGGTGTTCCGGCGCCTCTACCACAATTTGCCCGGACAGCCGGACGGGAGCGCATTCAATGCGGACATCGTAGAGACCTGCGTTGTACTGGGGCGAAAATCGCTACCCCCCGAACTCGGACGAGCTTATGTTGCCTTCGTCGATATGTCAGGCGGCGGCGCCGATGATAGTACCCTCGCGATTGTCCATGAGGCCGGGAATAAGGCGGTCTTGGACGTACTCATGGACCAAGGGCCGCGATCCAGTGGAACCTTTGATCCAAACCGGGCCGTGTCTCGCTTCGCCGATGTACTGAAGGAATTCAGAATCAACAAGGTGACTGGGGACCGATACGCCGGGGAGTGGCCGCGCAAAGCGTTTGAGAAGCACGGGATCATTTACACCGTCAGTGAGAAGACGCGCAGCGAACTCTACGCGAACCTGGAGCCCTTACTGAACTCAGGGCAGGTCCAATTGCTGGATTATCCGATTCTAACGGCGCAGCTCATCGG
>CAYNLM010000139.1:0-9973 GCA_964398045.1 uncultured Nitrospira sp.
CCATGTTTCCAGCGGCACATGGGACGCTGATGCATGCACACTGGTCACCTGCGGCGCGAAGAACCGTGCTTCGAACCAACGATCGTAGGTTGCAGGAAGCAGTTTAAGGGCTAATCGGTCGAGTGTGACACCCGCTACCTTGGCAGCAAAACCATTGCCATCGTCACTCGCTTGTGTCATGAGCGTATTCTGGCTACCCAATGCCTCACATTTGACCGCCCTCTTCGAACTACCGCATCCCTTTCGTCGACAGGACCTTTCCGGCCAGCCGCTCTTCCAACACCGTCACTTGATCGAGGGCTCTGTAGATTCCTTTGCCCAGCAGAGGTTCCAATCATAGGGGCAATTTCTCGCGATGCAACTCGCACAACGTCGATTAATCCGCTCCGAACAGATCGAGATCCAATGGGGCCACGGCGACGATTCGTTTGAAATCGCTATCCACGGTCCACAGCGGGAGGCCATACTGAAGCGCGCTAGCAGCAATCAGGAGATCAGGAAGCGGGACGCTTTGGCCTTTCCTGGCAAGCTGATGGCCCAAGCGGGCTGCCCGCTCCCATGTCTGATCCAAGCTTGAGGTCTGTTCGAGTGTCGCCAGTTGTTCATTGAGGATCGCCCACCGCTCCGGGGTTTTAACGCCGATGAGCAGTTCAGCTCGAATCGGCCAGCATGTCCACACAAAGCCGGCTACGAGGTGCTCTCTTAGTCGATCCCTCAGAGCATCGTGGCCCTTGCGATCCGCCCGAATCCAGACGCTGGTGTCGATGAGGCGAGGTCCAAGATCAGGTACGGGCATGCGTGCGACGACGGCGAGTGCGGAACTCAGCTTCGGTGGTTTCAAAGATTCCGGCGCCCAACGCCTGTGCCAACGCCTTGCGACGCTCTAACTTCACGAGTTCTTCAAGGGCTTTGGCGATGGTGGCTCGCTTGGTTCGAGAGCGAGTCAATCGCCTCGCTTCGGCTAGAAGCCGAGGATCGAGCGCCACGGAGAGTCGTTTGGTCGTACCAGCCATAGGCACCACACTATCCCCATTGTGATGCCCAGTCAATAAGTTGGAGCCCTCGGTCAACATGATATGGAAACAGGGTCAAGTCTTGTGGAAACAGGGTCAAGTCTTGCAATCGCACATTTCTCATAAGCCAGAGAAACTGTACCGGAGGTCTTTCCTCTCCCAACAATCCTTTTCTCCGGAAGGCACTACGGCAGCAGTATCCTCGACCTTGTGAGAGGACCATCACGCGCTGATTTTCGCCGGCAGGCTGATCACCGGTATACTGATACGCGTCTTGCCGATCTTCCCCTTGGACGTATACCGGTCCATCCATCGCAGCACGGTCGGCCTCAGAAATGTCTCTCCACACTAGCTGCACACCTCTGCCCGAACGTTTTTGAAAAGATACAAGTGACCACCCCACCGGTGGACATGTTCAATGGTCTTCCGCTACAGCGGCGCCTTACAAAACGGGCAGAATTTCATGTGTGCCTCCCTTGGAAATTCATCAGCATCGCGATTTTCCTCGACTAGCTGAACGCCTCGTCTGGCGCGGCTGTTTCGAGAGCAGCGGGAACTTCTCTGGGTGCCTGATGGATTCCACGGCGACATCGACATCAAGATCAGGCCAATACAGGTGATCCGGCTGCGGCCACTCAACCTTCAGAATTTCTGACACCGATGCATCCTTGAACCAGGGAAATTCCTTGAACGGAATAAAGAGCTCTTCGTCAGCCACGAGCAGCCAGAATCCATGCCGTGAAATATTCGTCACCTCAGCGTCCGAAGTGCTTTTGCCAAGCGTTGCGGATTTCATTCTCGTGCTCCTCGATGAGCGTGTTTGCGAGCCGGATTTAGCGGGGCGGTCAGACCGGAATTGTGCGCCAGTTCAATTGTCGGTTCCAGCCAGAACTTCGCTTCACCGCGTTCGCAATACACGTGGACGTGCATTCGTGTTTCTTCACGGGAGAAGAAATAAAAGCGAAACCCTCCAGCTCGTAAAACCGTCGGGCTCAGACTGTCCCCTCCATCCAGACCAATGCTTGCCACCTCACGTTGAGCTGCGGGGCGGACGAGGCGCGAGTCCCGTCAGCATACACGGAAGGAATCATCATTCCTCACGCACAGGACGAATCGGCGGTCTGTACGCGTTCGGCTCATAATCTGAGAGCGGTAGTCCGCATCTGACTATCGGCATCCCCTTGTCGACTGTTGCGGGTGGCACCGATCTGGGTGCCCAGCCGCCCGCAGCGGGGTCCCTACACTGGGCGGGGTGCGAGGACGGCTGGGCTGATCGGGGACAGGACCCGCGACCGCCTACAGCATCCCCTTCGTCGACAGGACCTTTCCCGCCAGCCGCTCTTCGACCATCGTGGCCTGATCCAGCGCCTTGGCGAGGGCTTTGAAGATCGCTTCCATGATGTGGTGGGGATTGCGGCCGTACATCAGGTTGACGTGCAGGTTCAATCCGCCGTGCGTCACGAAGGCCTGGAAAAAATCCTCGAACAGGCCCAGATCGAACGACTTGATCTTGCGATCGGGCAAATTGACGTTGTAGACGAGAAAAGGCCGCCCGCTCAGATCGACCGTCACTTGCGCCAAGGTTTCATCGAGCGGAGCCGAGGCAAACCCGAATCGCTTGATGCCCGCCTTCTCGCCGAGCGCATCGTGCAGCGCCTTGCCCATGACGATGCCGACATCCTCGACCGTGTGGTGTTCGTCGATGTCGATATCGCCCTTCGCCATGACCGTAAGGTCGAAAAACCCGTGCTTGGCGAGCAGCTCCAGCATGTGGTCGAAGAAGCGGATCGAGGTCTCGATCTTTCCCTGGCCGCTGCCGTCGAGGTTCCACTCGACGCGGATGTCGGTTTCCTTCGTCGCCCGATGGAGCGAGGCGTAGCGGGGTGCGCCGTGCTTCTTCATGAAAACCTGCTCTGGGCCGACTTTGCATGGGCGTCGAACCCTTCGATGTTGGCCAGTCGAATCAACGGGTCTTTCACCTTCGCCAGTTCCTGCTTCGTGTAGTGCACGATGTTGCTGACCTTCACGTAATCGTTGACCGACAGGGGTGAAAAAAATCGCGCGGTCCCGCCCGTCGGCAACACGTGATTCGGACCGGCGACGTAATCCGCGACGGAGGGCGGCGTGTAGCGGCCGAGGAACAGCGCGCCGGCATGTCGGATTTTCTCCAGATAGTCGAACGGATTGTCCACCGAGAGCGTCAAATGCTCGGGGGCGATTTCGTTCGCCACCTCGATCGCTTCATCCATGGTCGTGACGACAAAGGCCACCGAGTGACGGGCGATGGACTTGGATGCAATTTTCTCCCGCTGGAGGCCTTTCAGCTGGCTTTCGATCAACTTCGAGACATCTTTTGCCAGCCGCTCCGACGTGGTAACCAAGAAGACTTGCGCGTCTTCGTCATGCTCCGCTTCACAGAGCAGATCAGCGGCCACGTGGGCCGGCTTGGCCTCGTCATCCGCCACGACCAGCAACTCGCTCGGTCCGGCCACCATGTCGATGCCGGCCGTGCCATAGAGCAACCGCTTGGCCGTCGCCACATAAATGTTTCCCGGACCGACGATCTTGTCGACCTTTGCAATGGTCTTGGTTCCATAGGCCAGCGCCGCTACGGCCTGCACGCCCCCGACACGGTAGATCTCCGTGACACCCGCGATGTCGGCCGCCACAAGGAGATAGGGATTAATGCCGACTTTCTGCGGCGGCGTCACCATGACGATCCGCCGGACGCCGGCGACCTTGGCTGGAATGGCACACATCAGCACCGACGACGGATAGACCGCTTTGCCGCCCGGCACATAGACGCCGACCGCATCGACCGCTGTGACGACCTGTCCCAGCGTGGCATCGTTGTCCTGATACATCCATGTCTTCGTCCGCTGCCGCTCATGAAACGCCGTAATCCGTTGCGCCGCGAATCGAAGCGCATCACCTTCGTCCTTCCGGATGTGGAAATACGCATTCTTGATTTCTTCCGGCGTGACCCGCAGGTCGTCAGTCTTGAGCGAGACCTTGTCGAATTGCTTGGTATAGCGCAGGACGGCTTTATCGCCCCCCCGCTCCACGGCCTGCAGAATCGTGCGGACCGTCTTTTCGACCGCCGCACCGGCTGCCTGGCCGCGCAACGAGGCCTTTTTCAGGCTAGGAATGAAGCTCCGATCAGCTTGAGTGACGATCTTCATGCGCGTGCCGTTCGTTTCTTGCCCTTCCGTGCGGTCGATCGGCGACCGTTGCCGGACAACGCTGCCTGGTTCGCTAGTGCCGCCCGGAGCCTGCGGATCAACTCCATAAGCGGTTCGTGCTTCAGCCGGAGACTCGCCCGATTGACGATGAAACGCGCCGTCGATTGGGCGATCACTTCCACCTCAACGAGATCGTGGGCCTTGAGCGTGCCGCCGGTTTCAACCAGATCGACGATCCGATCCGCCAGTCCCACGACGGGCGCCAACTCGATCGAGCCATAGAGCTTGATGATCTCGACCGGAATGCCCCGTTGATTGAAAAAGCGCTCGGTAATCTTGGGGTACTTGGTGGCGACGCGGATCTTGGAAGACAATCGATCGCGTGCCCCCTCTCCCCGGAGCGCGGCGACCGAGATTCTACACGCTCCGAACCCTAAATCCAATGGCTCATAGACGTCGCTCTCCTGCTCCATCAGGACGTCTTTCCCGACAATTCCGGCATCGGCCCCCCCGTATTCCACGTAGGTGGGAACGTCACTGGGGCGGACAATCAGAAAGGTCGTATCGATCTCCGGGCAAGGGAAGATCAGCCGCCGACTTTCTCCGGACAATCCGGCAGTTTCATAGCCGGCTCTGCGGAACAGATCCAACGCCGACTCGATAAGTTTTCCTTTGGGCAAGGCGATGGTCAGCATAGCGTCCTTCAGCGGGACTTTTGGCCCGGAGCCGTCTTCCGGCGCTCTATCAGGGCCCCCAGCGCCCGTAGCTTCTCTTCAATCCGCTCATAGCCTCGGTCGAGATGGTACACCCGCTGCACTTCCGTGACCCCCTCTGCGGCCAACCCCGCGACGATCAGCCCTGCGCTGGCGCGTAAATCAGAGGCCATCACCGGCGCCCCCGTCAAATGTTGCCGCCCCGCAACGACGACGCGGTTGCCTTCCACACGCACATCGGCTCCCATCCGCCACAATTCCTCGACGTGCATGAAACGGCTTTCAAAGACCGTTTCCGTAATGACGCTCGTACCTTCAGCCAAAGTCATCAACGCCACCATTTGCGCCTGCATGTCGGTGGGGAAACCGGGGAAGGGCAGCGTCTTCACATCCGTTCCCTTAAGCTTGCCCGACACCGCCAACCTGATACGGTCCTTTTCCGCCTGGATCTCGGCTCCTGCTTCGCGGAGCTTCATCAACACGGCTTCCAAGTGGCCAGGACGGCAATGGGTGACTGTAACATCGCCCTTCGTCATGGCCGCGGCAGCCAGATAGGTCCCGGCCTCAATGCGATCGGGAATGACCTCGTGATCGGCGCCCTTCAGTTCCCGCACACCTTCGATGGTGATGACATCCGTGCCGGCTCCCACAATACGCGCCCCGCGCTTGGTCAAAAAATCGGCCAGATCACCGATCTCAGGTTCCTTCGCCGCATTTTCAAGAACGGTGGTCCCTTCAGCGAGCGACGCGGCCATCATCAGATTCTCCGTGCCGGTCACCGTCGGGGTGTCGCAATAGATCCGCGCGCCTTTCAGGCGTTTCGCTTTGGCGGCGATATACCCATGCTCGATGGAAATGTCAGCTCCTAATTTCGCCAGTCCCGCCAAATGGAGGTTCACCGGCCGGGAACCAATTGCGCATCCACCCGGGAGCGAGACCTTCGCCTCTCCCCACCGAGCCACCAACGGCCCAAGCACCAGCACGGAGGCCCGCATGGTTTTCACGAGATCGTAGGGTGCCTCGGTCGAATGGATGACGTCCGCCCGAATGACCGCCCGATTGCCTTCATGCGTGACCGACGCGCCAAGAATCCCAAGCAACTTCCCCATCGTCAGCACATCAACGACGCGCGGCACATTGGTGACGACACATTCGGCGCCACCCAAAATAGTCGAGGCTAAAATGGGCAGCGCGGAGTTCTTCGCACCGCTGACCCGTACTTCTCCTCGGAGGCGGTTTCCGCCGGTTATGACGATCTCATCCATAGCGGCCTTGGTTCTTACCCGATTTGCTGCGCGATCACAACCCGTTCAATGCCGGCGTCATCTTCAATCACTCGTAGTGCGGCGTAGCCTCCCACCTGTTCCGCCATCCGCCGTACAGCAGGCGCCTGGCCTTGGCCGACTTCCATCAGAAGCATTCCGCCGGGAGCAAGAAACTCTCGTGCCTCTTGCAGCAAGCGCTGATGGAACTCCGTGCCCGTTTGTCCGCCGATCAATGCCATGCGCGGCTCGAACAGCCGCACTTCCGGCTGCAGTTGAGCCCAATCCATCTCGGCAATGTAGGGAGGATTCGAGACGATGATAGCAACCCCGCCGCTCAACTCCTTTTCCCGCAACGGCGCCAACAGATCGCCCTCACACCATTCGATCTTGTCGCCGACCGCATGCTTTGCCGCATTGCTCTTGGCAACGGTCAGCGCCTCCAGGGATCGGTCGATCGCAAGCAGACGCGTCTCGCTGAAAATGGTCGCCAGGGTAACGGCCACACAGCCGGACCCTGTGCCCACGTCCACCACGACCGAACCCCGATCCAATCCTCCGCGGCGAACCACTTCCTGAACCAGAAGCTCAGTCTCGGCCCTTGGAATCAAGACCGTTGGACTGACGTCAAATTCAAGGCCGCAAAATTCCTGCGTGCCCAACAGATACTGTAGTGGTTCGCGCGCCGCCCTTCTTCCAACCAGCGATTCAGCGCGAGTCCAGGCATTAAGTGAGACCGGCTGTTCAGGAGCGCTCACTAACTGGTGACTTCGCATGCCCAGTGCATGCTCCAACAACCACTGGGCTTCTTGAGCCGGGTTGGTCACCCCCGCAGCGTCTAAAACCTGTCGGGCCCATCCCAGAAGCGAACCGATCGTCTTCGGTTCCGCGAAAGCCGGAACGGTCATGGCTCACACCTTGGCTGTTTCAGCCCGCTGCTGTTGGGCTTTGAGCGCCTCGACGATTTCATCGAGGTCGCCTTCCATGACTAATTCAAGCTTGTGCAACGTGACACCCACCCGATGGTCGGTGACTCGGTTTTGTGGAAAGTTGTAGGTCCGAATCTTCTCGCTCCGCTCGCCGGTCCCGACCTGCGCCTTTCTGTTCTGAGCAATTTCCGCTTCTTGTTTTTCCCGTTCCGCCTCCACAATCCGAGCCCGCAACGTGCGCATGGCTTTGTTGCGGTTCTTCAATTGAGAGCGCTCGTCCTGGCAACTCACCACGACACCGGTCGGAATGTGCGTGATCCGTACGGCCGAGTAGGTGGTGTTGACGCTCTGCCCACCGGCGCCTGATGAACAGAACGTATCAATGCGTAGATCCTTAGGATCGATATGCACGTCAACCTCATCAACTTCCGGCATGACCGCTACCGTGACGGTTGACGTGTGAATGCGGCCGCTGGCCTCCGTCACCGGCACCCGCTGGACGCGATGGACACCGGCTTCGTACTTGAAATAGCCGTACGCTCCTTTGCCTTCGATCAACGCGACGATATTCTTGTATCCTCCTATGCCGGTTTCGCTCGCCTCGACCGTATCGACCGTCAATCCTTTTTTCTCCGCATATTTGCCGTACAGGCGAAACAATTCGCCGGCAAACAGCGCGGCTTCGTCACCGCCTGTGCCGGCTCGGATTTCCAGAACGAGGCTTTTTTCATCCCGCGGATCTTTCGGAATCAGATATTCTTTGACCCGCTCTTCCAATTCTGCGCGCTGTCGTTCGAGTGCAGCCGTTTCGTCTGTTGCCATCTTGTGTAACTCGCTGCCGGCGGCGGGATCAGACAGAATCTGTGCGGCTTCCTCCAACTGTTTGGTATAGCCGCGATGGGTCTCAAAGAGCATGGCCGCTGATTCCAGCTCCGTCCGTTCTTTGCTGAGCTTGCGAAGCTGCGCCGGCTGACTCGCGACGGACGGGTCCATGAGCTGATCCGTCAGCTCATGAAATCGCGACGCGAGCGATTCCCACTTTTTGTATAACGCCGCTTCCATACCCTCAATCCTCATCCTGTCGCCGACAAGATCACAAAAAGAAAGAGACCCTGCTCCGGAGGCGAAGCAGGGTCTCTTCTATGGCAGCTGGGATGGCTACTTATCCTTCTTGGCGTACTTCTTCTTGAATCGTTCCACGCGCCCTTCGGTATCGACAATTTTCTGCGTGCCGGTAAAGAACGGATGGCAGTTGGAGCAGATGTCGACGCTGACGTCCCCGATCGTGGTGCGCGTCTTGAACGAATTCCCACAGGCACAATGGACTGTGGCTTCCCGATACATTGGATGGATACCCTTCTGCATGACCTGCGACTCCTTACCGAATATTCACTGAGCCTCTTGGCCCCACGCCAAGAGCGGCACACTGTATCCGAAGAACAGGGCAAGAAACAAGCGTCTCTTACCGATTCATCGATTGCAGGAACTCTTGATTGGTCTTGGTCCCCCCGATCTTGTCCATGAGGAATTCCATGGCTTCCATGGTCCCCAATGGGCTCAGAACCTTGCGCAAGATCCACATTTTGTTGAGCCGATCCTTGTCCACCAGCAACTCTTCCTTGCGGGTGCCGGACTGGCTGATATCGATGGCCGGGAAAATACGCTTGTCGGCCAAGCGACGATCCAAATGTACTTCCATGTTACCGGTCCCTTTAAATTCTTCAAAGATGACATCGTCCATGCGGCTGCCGGTATCCACGAGGGCCGTCGCCATGATGGTCAAGCTGCCGCCATTCTCAATATTGCGCGCCGCGCCGAAGAATCGTTTCGGCCGCTGAAGTGCGTTGGAATCCAGACCGCCTGACAGCACCTTGCCGCTCGGAGGAGCAATCGTATTGTAGGCCCGCGCCAGACGCGTGATGCTGTCCAGCAGAATGACGACATCCTTCTTATGCTCGACCAACCGCTTGGCCTTTTCCAACACCATCTCAGCTACCTGGGCATGGCGCTGGGCCGGCTCGTCGAACGTGGAGCTGATGACCTCCGCCTTTACCTGCCGCTGCCAATCGGTGACTTCTTCCGGCCGTTCGTCGATCAACAACACGATCAACGTGACTTCCTTGTGGTTCTTGAGAATCGCCCGTGCAATGGCCTGGAGCAACATCGTCTTCCCGGTGCGGGGCGCCGCGACGATCAACCCACGCTGACCTTTGCCTATAGGGGTCGTGAGATCCATGACCCGCGTGCAGTACTCTTCCCGATCGAATTCGAGATTGAGCCGTTCCTCCGGATAAAGCGGGGTCAGGTTGTCGAACAGGATCTTGTCCCGCGCCACTTCTGGATCTTCGTAGTTGACCTTCTCAACCTTGAGCAGCGCGAAATAGCGCTCGCTTTCTTTGGGGGGCCGGATTTGACCCGACACGATGTCGCCGGTGCGAAGATTGAATCGACGGATCTGTGAGGGGGAAATATAAATATCGTCAGGGCCGGGAAGATAGTTGGAGTCCGGCGCCCGAAGAAACCCGAATCCATCGGGTAGGGTTTCGAGGACACCCTCTCCAAAGACCACGCCGTTCTTCTCCGTCTGGGCTTGCAGGATCGCAAAGATTAACTCCTGCTTCCTTAAGTTGGCGGCGCCTTCAATCTTCAGATCGCGGGCTACGTCATTGAGGTCGGCAATGGACTTCTGTTTAAGCTCCGCAAGATGCATAACTTCCCCCTTAGCAGCTGACATACGACTCCTCTCGAGCCTCAGGCTCACTTAATGTCGAACACAACCCTCGAGCTGAATTGTCCATACGAGATGCGGTATATGTTATCTAGGTGTGTTATGACGCTTACTTAATTGGATAGAACCCGGTGAAGGGCCGATGT
>CAYNLM010000140.1:0-9950 GCA_964398045.1 uncultured Nitrospira sp.
GTCGTGGACTACCCCTTTCAGAAGGCGAATATCTTTGTTCAGCTCAAGAGCTGGGATGCCGGAGTCACGGCAGACATGCTCCGGCGGGCAGAAGCCTATCTCAAAGATCATCCTCTCACCGGAGGAGCAACTCTCCGGCCTGCGGGCATCGCCTATTTCAATCTGGTGTGGAGCGATGAGGTTCTCTGGGGGATGCTGAGGAGCTTCCTGGCGGGCCTGGTTCTTGTCCTGCTTCTTGTGATCATTCAACTGCGCTCGCTCCTGTGGGGAATTCTCGCCTTTCTCCCCCTCTTTTGCACCATCGCCTTTATCTATGGGGTCGTGGGGCTGGTGGGGAAGGATTTCGACATGCCCGTCGCGGTGCTGTCGACCTTGTCGCTCGGGATGGCGATTGATTTCGCCATCCACTTTGTGGGCCGGTTTCGCCGCCACTACGCCACCGAGCCTGACTTAGAAAAAGCGCTGCTCTGGACCGCCGTCCGGCCGGGAAAGGGGATCGTCCGAAACGCCGTGCTCTTCGCAGTGGCCTTCTCGGTCATGGTCTTTGCCGCGCTCACGCCCTACATCACGGTCGGAGTCCTCATCATCGGGATCATGCTGCTCTCGGCTGGCTTGACCCTGGTAGGGCTGCCGGCCCTGATCGTGCTCTTTCACACACGACTCCCGCTCTCATCCGAGGAGATCACACGATGAAGACGTCGATGTGCTGGACAGCTTTCCCCCTGATCCTTTTGGCGCCGGTTGGGCAACCGAGCCCCGTGTTGGCTTCAGACGCCGCGGCGATCATGCAGAAATCCCAGGCCGCGTTCTACGAGGCAGGCCAGGACCTGAAGGCGCGCGTCAAGATGACGCTCATGACGCGCGAAGGCCAGCAGCGCCTGCGTGAGCTCACCATGCTCCGCAAAAACCACCTCGCTGGAGAACAGAGATACTTCCTTTACTTCCACAGACCGGCTGATGTGTCGGGAACCGTCTTCATGGTCTACAAGTACCCCAACCGCGAGGATGACCGTTGGCTGTTCATCCCGGCGCTGAACCTCGTCCAGCGCGTGGCGGCACGTGACAGCCGGTCCAGCTTCGTGGGCTCCGATTTCTCGTATGAAGACGTTTCCGGGCGGGATCTGGAGGCGGACACCCATCGGGTGCTCCGGAACGAAACGTTGGAAAGCCGGCAGACGGTGGTCATCGAAAGTGTGCCGACGCGGGAAGCCGACTACGCCAAAAAGTTGAGGTGGGTTGACCAGGTCACCTTTCTTCCACTGAAGGAAGAGTACTACGACGTGCAAGGCGCCCTGTACAAAGTCTTCACGGCCGATGAGATCCGGGACGTACAAGGATTTCCCACTGTAACCAAGCGCACGATGACCAACGTGAAGACCGGGCACAGGACTGAAGTGGTGCTTGAGGCGGTCGCCTATAACGTCGGCCTTGGCGACGAGATCTTCACCGAACGGGCGCTCCGGCGGCCTCCGGAGAAGTGGCTCAAGTGATCGTGAGACGTGAGGAGTGAAGTGTGAGACGCCGATGGATGCTTCGCCTAGCCATCTTCCTGGCCTCTGTCGTCCTCTGGACTCCCGCCTCATGCCTCATGTCTCACGCCTCGGGCGTCTCGGCCGAGAATTTTTCTCTCCATGGGTTTCTGCAGGCCAACTATGACATGCGCATCACCGGCCAGCAGCCCCCGAACTCGCAAGGCGGCGACCTCCTGTTTGGGGAGGAACGATTTCAACTACGGCTGGGTTACTCCAAGGAGAAGGTTCGGTTGTTCACACGGACCGACTTTTTCTATGACCATGTGGACAACCGACCGGGTATTGAGTCGCGCGAAGCCTATGCTGAGGGCAGTGTGGGGTCCTCCGATTTGAGAGCAGGCCGTCAGATTCTCATCTGGGGCGTCGGTGATTACCTGTTCATCAACGACATCTTTGCCAAGGATTGGGGGGCCTTCTTCTCCGGAAGACCTGTGGAGTATCTGAGAGTCCCTCAGGATGCTGTCAAGTTGGATTGGGGAACTGCGAGGGTCTCCGCCGAGATCGTGGCGATCCCGTTTTTCCAGGCCGACAAGCTTCCTCCGCGCAACCGCTTTGTCCAGTTTGATCCATTCTCAAGCGTGACGCGGATCACGCAGGAGCCTCGCACGGAGTTTCAGAACACCGAGCTGGCCGCCAGAGTCTACGGCACGACGTGGGGATTTGACACGGCGCTCTATCTTTACCGGGGCTTCTTTCGCATGCCGGCGCTCGAAGCGAACCAGCCCAGCATGCCGACCCTCGTGACAGAGACGTTTCCGCGGCTCGCGGTCTACGGAGCGAGCACCAGAGGGAACGCATTGGGCGGGGTGGTGAGCGCGGAGGTCGGTTACTATGACTCGCTTAATGATCAGGCCGGCCACAATCCGGCCATCCCGAACAGTTCGTTCCGGTATCTCGCCGGCTATCAGCGGCAACTCTGGGAGGATTTCACGTTGGGTCTGCAATACTATGGCGAAGTCATGATGCACTACGACGCCTATCGCACCTCAGTGCCATCAGGTTTTCCAGCCCAGGATCAACACCGGCAGCTCATGACGCTGCGGCTCACCCAACTCTTCTGGAACCAGACCTTGCGGGTGGGCCTCTTCGCCTTTTACAGCCACACGGACCAGGACTACTACCTGATCCCCGAAGTCCGGTATAGCATCAGCGACAATCTCTGGGTGGCCGCTGTCGGCAATGTGTTCGGGGGGCGACGCACGACCACCTTCTTCGGACAGCTCGATGCGAACGACAACCTGGCGGTGACCGTACGGTATGAGTTCTGAAAGCAGCAAACAGCGGACAGCGCTCAGCTCATAGCTCGTAGCTGCTGGCTGTTCGCTGCCAGCTATTCGCTCAGCAACCAGTGAGGTGCTCCATGAAGATTCTTTTTATTCTCAACGATGCGCCGTACGGTTCCGAGAACATGTACAATGCGCTCCGGCTCGCGATGAAGTTGCAGCAGGAGCATCCTGATGTCGCCGTTCGCGTCTTTCTGATGGCCGACGCCGTGACTGCAGCCTTGCCCAATCAGACGACCCCGCAGGGCTATTACAACATTGAGCGGATGCTCAAGGCCGTTGCGAGCAAAGGCGGACAGGTCAAGATATGCGGGACCTGCGCCGAAGGACGAGGGATTCACAAAGTCAGCCTGATTGAAGGGGCGGAAGTCAGCACGATGAGCCAGTTGGCCCAGTGGGTGGTGGAGTCGGACAGAGTGCTGACGTTTTAAGGGGTCAGGAACCTTGTCGGAAGGGTTCCTGACCCCCTCTCCGGAGGAAACTATGCCGGGCAAAACTATTCTGATTCTCGGCGGGGGAATCGGAGGCCAGGTGGCGGCGAATCGTCTGCGCCGGTTGCTGGGGCGGGAACACAGGATCGTCCTGGTGGAGCGGGAACGGACCGCTGTCTTCAATCCCTCGCTGCTCTGGATGATCGTCGGAGACCGGGAGCCGGCGCAGATCAGTCGGGATCTGGGCCGGCTCTCGCGGAAGGGGATCGAGGTCGTTGAAGCCGAGGTCACCGCGATTGATCCGGCCGCGCGCCGCGTCCGCACCTCCGCCGGCGAGTTTGCCGGCGACTACCTCATCGTCGCGCTGGGCGCCAAACTGGCGCACGATCTTGTGCCCGGTTGGAAGCCCAGCGCCATCAACTTCTACTGTCTCAAAGGCGCGGAGCTCACGCGGTCCGCGTTGGCCTCATTTCAGGGCGGGCGGCTCTGTCTGGTGGTGGCGGCCACTCCCTATAAATGCCCGGCGGCCCCGTACGAGGCGGCCATGTTGATCGCGGACTACTTCACTCGCCGCGGCATGCGGGACAAGGTGGATCTGCACGTCTACACGCCCGAGCCGTTGCCGATGCCGCTGGCCGGGCCGGCGGTGGGCAAGGCGGTCCGTGGCATGCTTGAGCAGCAAGGTATTGCGTTCCACCCGAACCTCAAACTGGAATGTGTGGAGGGAGAGACGCGGACACTGCGGTTCGGCGGCGGGGAACGCGCCGCGTTTGACCTCCTGTTGGGCGTTCCCCCGCATCAAGCGCCGCCGGTCCTGCGGGACTCCGGCCTCCTGGGTGAGAGCGGATGGATCCCGGTGGATGCGCGGACCCTCACAACACGCTACGAGCGGGTCTATGCCATCGGCGATGCGACCACGATCATGCTTCCTGTCGGGAAACCACTGCCGAAGGCGGGAGTGTTTGCTCATCATGAAGCGGAAACGGTGGCCCGGAACATCGCGGCGGAAATTGGGGGAAGAACGCCGGAACATGCCTTTGACGGTCGGGGCTACTGCTTCCTGGAACTCGGCTCCAGCCGGGCCGGTTTTGCCGGTGGGGAGTTTTACGCGACGCCGGAACCGCGAATCACAATGCGACGGCCAGGATACCACTGGCACTGGGGCAAGATCCTGTTCGAGCGCTGGTGGCTGTCCCGCTGGTTCTGAGCGGGCCATCGGCGAGCATGTGCACATCAATTGGAGGGCATGATGAACCACCGCCAATCCATTCCCTTGCGCTCGCCGCGTGAGACCCTGGGCGGCTATGTCATTCTCCCTCGATTGATCGACAAAGTGCGCCTGCATGCGTGCGGGCAACTGCCCCCGGAGTATGTCGGCAATCTGCTCAAGCCAGAGGGGACCTTGGATGGGTGGTTGCTCGCCTTTACCGGGCTGGAGGCGGAGGCGTTGCGGCAAGCCATCTTGGCCAATGAAACAGATGAAGCGGTCCTCGCCTGGGTTCAAGCCCATGCCCAGTTCCATACCGAGGAAGAGAAGCGGCAGTGGGTTCGAGAGATTGAGGCCTATCGCCCGGATCCTGTCAGGATTCAGTACCGAAGGAAGGTGTACTCAGATCTGGCTGCTCAGATTGATGTGGCAGCGCTCAGCGTATTCGACGTGATTGACATGGATGAAGGACGACTTCCTATCCCGTCCCGGCATTCCCGCCTGTGAGTCTCTTGTGAAAATGGGGACTGGCTCGCTTCGGAAAGGGGACAGGCACCGCCCTTCAACAAGCTCAGGGCGGAGCCAGTCCCCCACGTGCCTGTCCCCATTTTCCTTGACGGCCGGCTCTTGACATCGTCTGGTCATGGTTATTAGGATGGTTGCATGACACAACCAAATGCCGACATCGCCCTGTATCGGGCCTTGGCGCGCCTAGCGCGCCGGTATCAGTTTCGGAGCCGGGACGAGGTCTGTTGTTACGGGTTGACGGTGTCCCAATGCTACGCTTTGCAGGCTCTCTCGGAGGTCGGCCTGTTGACGTCCTCGGAGTTGGCGTCGCGTTTGGGGCTCGACCGTTCGACGACGACGCGGCTTGTGGATCGACTCATGCGAAAGAAACTGGCTGTCCGGCGACGAAAGGCCGACGACACGCGGGTGCGCGAGGTCGAGATCACCGAAGCCGGGCGCCGGTTGACGGCCAAGATCGAAGAGGAGTTCGCGCACCTGCTCACCCAGGCGCTGCATGATTTGCCGCCGGCTGTTCGGCGGGCGCTTCCGGAGACCATCCAGCGGTTGACGGCGGCCTTGGACCGTGGGTGCGCTCGTCCTGTGGAATCGCATGTTCCGATCGCGGCGGTCAGAAAGACCGCCCGATCATAATTTTTGTCCATTTACTTGCATGACACAATCAACGAAGAAGGAGTTCATGCCAATGACCAGTGCACAGATCAAAGAGCGGGTACGACAGCGCTACGCCGCCATGGTCACGGACGGGGTCAGGAACCATTTGCCGGAGGGGTCTGACACCCTTCTTGCGCGCTTGCGCGCGGTGTCTGACCCCCTGAAGAGGCAGAGGTGCTGCGCACAGGACGCGAAGGGGTCAGGAACCGCGCCCTTTCCGGGCGCGGGAAGGGTTCCTGACCCCTCCTTGGGATGTCGAACGGTGGCGGCCGTGGCCGGATACGATCAGACCGAGCTGCGGGCGCTCCCGTCAGATGCGGTGGCGAACAGCTTCGGCTGCGGGAACCCCCTTGCGCTCGCGGAAGTCTCGCCGGGACAGGTCGTGGTGGACATTGGCTCCGGGGCGGGGATTGACTGCCTGCTGGCGGCCCGGAAAGTCGGGCCGACGGGGCGGGTCATCGGCATTGACATGACGCCGGTCATGATCGAGAAGGCCAAGGAGAATGCCCGGCGGGCTGGCGTCAGCCAGGTCGAGTTTCGCCTGGGTGAGGCTGAATCCATGCCGGTTGAGGATGGAACAGCAGATTGGGTTATTTCAAATTGTGTGATCAACCTCTCGCCGGACAAGCCCCGCGTGTTCCGAGAAGCCTTCCGGGTATTGAAGCCGGGTGGACGGCTCTCCATCACAGACATCATGGTGGAGGATCTTCCCTGGTTCCTCCGGCGATCGCCTGCTCTGTACACTGCGTGCGTGGCCGGGGCCATTTCGGAGACCCAGTACCTCAACGGCCTCCGGGCCGCTGGTTTCTCCGATGTCCAGGTCACGGAGCGGATCATCTACGATCATGACCAAGTCATGAGCCTGATCCCAGACGTCTTGGGCCGGTGGACCCGCTTCATCCGACGACCGCTGCGCTGGCTCATTGCCCGCTCCGTGGTGGGCAAAGTCTGGAGTGCTAAGGTGATGGCGCGAAAACCCGAAGAGGCCGTGCAGCTTTGAGTGGGGGTCTGACACCCTTCTTGCGCGCTTGCGCGCGGTGTCTGACCCCCTGAAGGGGCTCAAATGGTTCCTGACCCCCTGAAGGGGTCCTTGAAATGGGAGACATCACGATCACATGTGCGGCTGTGAACGATGAACAGCCGATCAAGACGCTGCTGGCGAAGGTTGGGCTCCCTTCTGAGGATATTGGCAAGCACTTACGACATTTCTTACTGGCAAAGAGGAAGGGGTCCCTTGTTGGCGTCGTTGGCCTGGAAGTACTCGGCGACGTTGGCTTGCTCCGCTCCTTGGCGGTCGCCTTGTCTCATCGTGGCCAAGGCATCGGCACGCTGCTCTACGAGCGGATGGAGGCCTATGCCCATCTTCAGGGCGTGAAGCAGTTCTACGTGCTGACGACCGCGGCCGAAGGCTTCTTCAACAAGCGCGGCTTTGACAAAGTGGACCGGGGCCGTGTGCCGGATCCGGTTCGTGGGACAGAAGAGTTCAAGATCCTGTGCCCGGTGTCGGCCACCTGCATGACGAGGACACTCGATGGGGAAGTCCTGCATTATCCCAAAGAGATCCTCCGCCTGCGCGAGGACGTGCCCGGCGCCGCGATGTGGGCTGTGGCCTTGGAGAAGACCATGTTGACCTATTTCGAGGTGCGGCCTTACAGCCGGTTTGAGTCCCATACACATGACAGCGAGCAGATCACCCTGGTGCTTCACGGAGAGTTGTTTTTCGAGACCGGCGGACAGGTGATCGACGTGAAGGCAGGAGACGTGATCGCCATTCCTTCCGGTGTTCCCCATGCCGTCTTCACGCGCGAGCAGTCGGTCAAGGCCGTTGATGCCTGGTCCCCCGTGATGGAACGGTACAGCACTGGTGGAGAGTGAGGCGGATGCGTTCGACGCAAGGACGAAACAGATCATGAACAAAGCGGTGGTGATCGGTGCCTCTTCGGGCATTGGGAAAGAACTCGCGAAAATCCTCGCCTCGAATGGCTACACCGTTGGATTGGCAGCCCGACGGCTGGACCTCCTGACAGAACTTGCACACGCACTGCCTCCCCCGGTGTTCGTCAAGGCCATGGACGTGTCTAGACCTGCCGAAGCCATGCCGTTGCTCCGCGAGTTGATCGCAGAGATGAACGGCGTGGACCTGTTTGTGGTCAATGCCGGAGTCGGGTTCATCAATCGGGACCTCGATTGGGAACGTGAGCGGGAGACGATCGCCGTCAACGTGTCCGGATTCGTTGCCGCCGTCAATGTGGCCGTCGAACATCTACAGGCAAGGGGTTCGGGCCACATCGTGGGCATCTCGTCAGTAGCCGCACTTCGCGGCCATGGCGACGCCCCGGCCTACAACGCATCCAAGGCGTTCATGTCGAACTATCTGCAAGGCTTGCGGCAGAAATTCAGCAAGCTGAATCTCCCTATCGTGGTGACCGATGTGCAACCGGGATTCGTCAACACGGCGATGGCGAAAGGCGATGACCTGTTTTGGGTGGCCTCGCCAGAGAAGGCGGCGCGGCAGATCTTTGCCGCGATTAGCCAGCGCAAGAAGCAGGTGTACGTCACCACACGCTGGCGACTCGTCGCCTGGTTCCTCAAAGCCGTACCGGACTGGCTGTACCACAAACTGTGAAGCGCAACGCCGCCTAGCCCACATTATTCATGACGGTTCGTCACGAAACCGCCGAGACGCCACGCGAGACGGGCACGCGGAGCCCCGCGCGGCCGAGGCGTACTCGTGCAGTACGGTGAGGCCGCGCGGGGCGAGCCTGCCCGCTTGGGCGCGCAAACCACGCGGCCAAGCTGGTCGCAGCGGCGTGTCGGCGGTTGCAGTAGAAGAGCTCCTGAATAATGTGGGCTACGACGAGAGAGAGATGGATGACCACCACTGATGAATCGGAGCTTCAGCAACTCTACCATTCCTTTTATCCAGCTATTCGCCGGTATCTGACACGCCTGGTCGGACCGGAGGAGGCTGAAGACCTGGCCCAGGAAGTGTTCATCAAAGTCAGTCACGGGCTGAAGTCGTTTCGAGGCGACTCGCAGCTCTCCACCTGGATCTATCGCATTGCCACGAACGTGGCCCTGGATCGAATGCGCAGCGCATCGTTCCAGCAGCGGGTTCGAGAACGTTCCTCGGAGGAATCCATTTCGGTCGCAGAAGCCGATGTGCCGCCTGTGGAGGAAGAGCTGATCCGAAAGGAAATGCACGCGTGCATTCGGCGCGTGATTGACAATCTTCCAACCGACTATCGAACCGTGGTCGTGCTCAGCGAACTCGAGAGGCTGAACAACCGGGAGATTGCAACCATCCTGGGAGTGACGCTGGAGACCGTCAAGATCAGACTCCATCGCGCTCGTGCCAAGCTCAAGTCAGCGCTGGAGGCGCATTGCAGCTTCTACCGGGATGACCGAGGGGAACTGGCCTGTGATCTGAAGGCCGCCTTCACGGAGTTTCGGAAGACGATGTGAGGTGTATCCTTGTCCGCCCGCCCTTCGTCTAAGCAAGAGAACACTGCGCACACCAGTTCACCGAAGGAGGAGGTCTGCCATGGAGATGCGAATCAAAGAATTGATCGCCGTTGGAGCGTCAATCACGGCCAATTGCCAGCCATGCTTGCGCTACCACGTCGGTCAAGCGCGGGATGCCGGGGCCAATGAGCAAGAGATCGGAGAGGCCATTGCCGTCGCCAAGATGGTCAGAACTGGCGCCATGGCCAAGATGGATGAGTTTGCTGCGACGGTAGCCGGAACTGCAAAACCCACCGTAGATGAGGCGGATAAGGGGTGCGGATGCGGCTGACGCGCCGGCTAGCCGTTTATCAAGGAGAAACAGTCATGACGAGCAATGAGCAGGATGTTGCCGCCACCATTCTCGCCATGGAACGCGCGGCCTTGGATCGGTGGGGCCAGGGAGACCCCTCCGGCTATTTGGAGATCTCCGCCCCTGACGTGGTGTATTTCGACCCCTTTGTGGAGCGCCGCTTGAATGGCCTGGACGCGCTGACTCGTTATTACGACGCCCTTCGGGGCCGAATTCGGATCGACCGCGATGAACTTATCAATCCACACGTCCACGTGTGCGGTGAGGTGGCCGTGCTGACGTTCAACTACGTGTCGTATACCGGCGCAACCGCAATGCGCTGGAACTGCACCGAAGTCTATCGGTGCCAGGACGGGCGTTGGCGCATCATTCAGACCCACTGGTCCATCACCCAGCATCTGAAATGAAGGCTGCAGTGTTCTGTTCGAAAAAATAAGAGGGACATTCTGAGCTACCCCCGATTTCATGGACACCAAGTTAAGGCACATGGGCGGCTTCAAA
>CAYNLM010000141.1:0-9913 GCA_964398045.1 uncultured Nitrospira sp.
GTGACGCAGGGTACTGTCGGGGTGGGGCGTATCTGTTTGTCGTCCCGGTGTGTGTTGATCTTGCTGGCGTGCAGCGCCATTTGTACCATGGGGCTCATGGGGGCCGGGCGGTCGTTGCGGCGGAAGTACGTTCACACGTACAACCTGCTGCCGGATTTCACGGCGGAGTCCTTTACGCCGACGCTCGCCTATTCCGCCTGGTGGATTACGGCGATTACCGTCGTGTTTTACGCCGTCGTGAGCTTTGCGATCCTCGTCACGCTGCGCGCGTCTCATCCCAAGGACCATGCGCCTGAGGGAAGTCCGGTGCCGGCTGGAGCCAAGTAGGTGGAGAGGTAAACCGTTGTCTCGGGGTTGATCGAAGAGAAGCACGAGGAGTGTTATGGGCAAAGCAATCCTAAAGATCGTCGTCGGGTTGGCCATCGGGGGGGCCCTCTGGGTCGCGACCATGGCGTTGGATTTTCCGCCGGTGTTCCGGTGGCTGTTTTTCGGCTATGCCATTCTCGGGACCGTTGTCTTCCTCATTCTCGATGCTCCCAGCATGAAGCCGATGAACGGTGGAAAAGCGCTCGGCGCGCTTGTCGTCTTCTACGTGGTGCTCTGCACCGTGTACATCGCCGGTGCTTCCCTCTGGCCCCAATACGATCCGGAAGACGAAAAAGGCAAGATTGAAAAGATTCTCGCGCCCAAGCGGAAAGCGACGGAACAAGGGAAGGCAGACGAACTCCTTGCTCGTGTCAAGGCCCTCGATGAACAGACCAAAGCGTTGGCGGAACGCATCAAGGCCTTGGGTGGCGATCAGGCTCCCGCCGCGCAAGCCGCCGGCGGTGCCGGTGCGCCGCCTTCGACGACCGCCGCAGCCGGTGGAGATCTCATGAAGCTGGGTGAGGATCAGTGGCAGCTCCAAGAGTGCTACAACTGTCACAAGCTCAAGGGCGAAGGTGGAAAGAAGCGGGGACCGGAGCTCGACAATATCGGCGCTTATCTCACGGTCGACGATATCAAGCAGAAGATTCTCGATCCCAAGAGTTGGATGGCCGAGGGGTTCGAGAAGGAATATGAAAAAGGGAAAATGCCCGACAAGTACAAGGATCTGATGGAGGAAAAAGACGTCGCGGCGCTCGCCTCCTGGCTGGCCACATTTAAGAACCCGTCGGTCAACACGCCGAAACCGATTAAGAAGAAATAGCATGCAGCCCAAGCTTAAGTCGAAAGTCCGTTGCAAGGACCGCGAAATCGGCGAAGTGACAAAGGTCATCGTCGATCCGCTCTCGCACGAGATCAGCCACGTTGTGGTCTCCATGAACGGCAGCGTCGAACGCCAAGTCGCCATGAGCCAGGTGGAGGCGGTTACCGAAGGTCTGGTTGAGCTGCGTACGTTATCTTCCGAGCTTCTGGCCCTTCCCCCGTTCAAGCGGGACGACTATGTCACGACCCACGAAGTCGAGATTTCCCATCTGGAAGAAAAAATTCATGTGACGCCCGGCGAAGTGCTGGTGCCCTTCCCTGAGCTGGAGAAGAACGTCAAGCGACGGACCTTCTTCATGAATCTCACGCACGTGATCGGGTTCTTGATCGGTCTGCCGATCGCCTTTCCCGTGCTCCGCTACCTGATGAAGCCGATGTACCAACCCTTCGACAACGACTGGCTCAAGATCGGGAATGTCGGCAAGATCAAGCAGGAGGATATCGGCGTTCAGTTCAAATACAAGAAGAAGATCAAGGAGGCCTACATGCCGGAGGCCGAGATTGAAAAGAACGTGTGGATTCTTCGAGCCACACCCGCCGTGCTTGATAAGGTCTATCAGGGCAAAGACATGGAATTCCGCGACGCTGCCGGCAAGACCGTCTGGACGAACAAAAAAGATGTCCCTTACGTGGCGTTCTCCGGCAAGTGTCCGCACCTGGGCTGTGGCTACAAGTGGCGGCAGCATAAAGTCCTCGGCCAAGTCTTCCTCTGTCCCTGTCACCTTAGCATCTATGATGCAGCCGGAAAGGTCCTGGACGGCCCAGCCCCCCGTCCGCTCGATGCGCTCCCGATCAAGGTTTCGGCGAGCGGCGACGTGCAGATCATCGATATGGAGTTCAAGGCCGGCACGAAAACGCAAGTGAGGATCGTCTGATCATTATGCAACAGGCTCCCTCCACCAGTTCAGAACCCACCACCGTCCTTGAAAAAGTCATTGCCTTTGTCGATGAACGTGTGGGGCTCAAGACCCTCCAAGCCAAAATGCTCAATGAGCCGGTGCCGGGCGGGTCCCGCTGGGCCTACATCTTCGGCTCCGTCCTTCTGTTCATTTTCATCATGCAGGCGGTGACCGGCATTCTCTTGATGTTCTATTACGTGCCGACAGCCGATCACGCCTATGCCAGCACGCAGTACATCATCCACGACGTCGACTACGGCTGGTTCCTGTTGAGCTATCACTTCTGGGGTTCGACCGCGATGGTGGTCTGCGTCTTCGCCCATATGTCGCAGGTCTTCCTCTGGGGGGCCTACAAGAGTCCCCGCGAAATGATCTGGCTCGTGGGGTTGGCCCTCTTCGGCATTGTGATGGGTTTCGGGTTCACCGGCTATCTCCTTCCGTGGGATCAACGAGCCTATTGGGCGACCACCGTCGGCGTCGAAATTATGGACAAGACG
Source organism: uncultured Nitrospira sp. (assembly GCA_964398045.1). Taxonomy (GTDB): domain Bacteria; phylum Nitrospirota; class Nitrospiria; order Nitrospirales; family Nitrospiraceae; genus Nitrospira_D. The sequence continues at coordinate 2,645 of CAYNLM010000141.1, forward strand.
CCGCTGCTCGGCGACTTTATGGCGCGCTTCCTCAAGGGCGGTCCGACGCCGGGCCAGATGACGCTGAGCCGCTTCTTCGTGATCCACGTGATGATTCTGCCCGCTGCGTTGATGGGCTTGGCCGGTTTGCATTTGTTCTTGTTCAGGACGGCCGGTCCGGCCGGTCCGTTCCGCGGGACACCCGAAGAACTCAAGGCGAAGACCGACTATTTCTTCCCCCGTCAGATCTGGAAGGACATCGTCGGCATGGCGACGGTGTTTCTGGCCATTTGCGCATTGGCCTTCTGGGAGCCGGTCGTCCTCTTGGAAGAGGCCACCCCGGACCCCGGTGATTACCATCCGGAGCCGGAGTGGTATTTCCTGTTCCTGTTTCAACTTCTGCGACTCAAGATCTTCTCCGGCGAGTTCGGCCAGTTTCTGGGAGCCATCGCGCTGCCCGGGGCGTTCATGGCGCTGCTTGCCGCGCTCCCGTTTATCGATCGCGATCCCGAGCGCAATATCTTCAAGCGCCCCGTGGCGTTGATCGGGTGGATCGTCGTGATGACGGCCATCCTGATCTTTACGGTGTCCGCCATTATCAACCGGGAGTTTTTAGACTAACGGCCGGCAAGGAGGCCGCACCAGTGGAACCATGACGGATCGTCAATCGCTCTCTCCATTGAAGCTCGGCCTGAAGGTCTTGTGGTCCACGTTTTGGACCGGGTTCCCGATCAAGCTCGCCTTTGCGCTGGTGTTCCTGGCGTTCGGCATGATTCATTTCGAAGCCCGGATCGGCCTGGGCTTTCTGATGATTCTCGCCAGCCCGGTCACGGTCTTTGCCGCGCCTATTGTGATGATGGCATTCGGGACGCATTTCGGCGAAGGCGCCGGGCTCGGCCTGCTCTTTTTATTGTGCATCCCGATCGATATCTGGGCGTTCGGAGTCGTCGCCAAAACATTGTTCCTCGACCATCTCAAGCTCGAACCGCCCGACGGCATCGGGCTTACTCTATGGTGGAAGAGCGCAGTCGTGGGGGCTCTCTACCTCCCGATCCTATGGTTCGTCGTGAGCACGGTGACGGACACCGCGATCTCACTGGCTCATTCCTTGTTCGAAATGGATCTGCTCAAAGGCGTTCCGGTCGCGGAAAAAATCAGCATTGAGCTGACTCTCTGGGGAAGCGTGGCCTCGGCGGTATTGATCGCCCTGTTGCTGATCGGCGTCTCGCTGATCGGCCGCATGGTGCGCGGCCTCGCGCAGGGAGCGCGGCCTGCGTCGGGGAGCTATGAGCATCTCGTCGCCCGTTGGGTCTCATGCGGGTTCCTGCGGACCAGGGGCTGATGCTCACCTCCTTGGCCGGTGTGGGAGCCGTTCTTTCAATGCTCTTCTGGGTGGCGTTGCCGGTCAGCACGCCCCATCCCCATGAATGCTGTAAGAAGCCCGAGGTCAAGGCGCAACCGCCCTTCAAGCCGATCGACGCCTTAAATAAAGATGAACGGATGATCGCGCAATTGGCCGCGCAGGTCGAGGCCATTGAAAAGCAGAGAGCCGAAGAAGAAGCCGCCAAGGAAAAAGACAAGGGGAAGGCCGGAAAGTCCAAGCCCGTCGGCAAAGAGACCGAAAAGGCGCCGGCTGCAGCCAAACCCTAGGACAGGTAATCAAGAGGTGAGATCCATGGTGCACCAGGGTGGAATGATTCAGGGCCTTCTCCGCAAGGTCGGCGTATCGCCTGCCGCTGTCGCCGGACTCGTGGCCGCCGCCGCGCTGCTGAGCCTCCCTGCGCTGGGCGTCGCAGCCGACTCAGGAGCCGGGTCCCAGACAGCCTATCGCGACATCCCCGGGATCGGCAGCCGCAATCTGGTGTGGATCATCGCGCAGCTGCATCTGCTGCTGGCGGGATTCGTGCTGGGCGTGCCCATCTTCGCCTGGCTCTGCGAAGTCGTGGCCTGGAAGACCGGCGAAAAACGCTACGACAAACTGGCCAAGGAGTTTACCAAGCTTCTCACTTCTTCCTATGCGACCACGGCGCTCTTCGGCGGCATTCTTCTGTTCTTGTTGATCGGCTTCTATCCCAAGCTGATGGCCTATCTCACGGATATCTTTTTCCCCTCCTTCCTGGTGTATTGCCTGCTGTTCCTGGTGGAGACCGCCACGCTTTATCTCTATTGGTACGGCTGGGATGCGATGCAGGACGGCGGCAAGAAGACGTTCCACATTTTCCTCGGCTTCCTGCTGAACGTCTTCGCCTTCTTCATCATGATCGTGCCGAATTCCTGGGCCACCTTCCAAGCGAGCCCCGTGGTGATCGCCGAAGGATCGGATTTTGCGCGCGCCTGGGCCGCCACCTGGAATCCCACCTGGTGGCCGGTGAACATTCACCGCCTCATCGCGAACGTCGTGCTCGGCGGGTATATCTGCGGCGCCTACGCCGGGATTCGCTATCTGTCGGCCCGGACCGCGGAAGATCGCGACCATTATGATTGGATGGGCTACGTCGGCAATTTCATCGGCGTCTTCGGCCTGTTGCCCCTGCCGTTCGCCGGCTATTGGCTCATGCGGGAAATCTACCAGTACAACCAGCAGATGGGCATCACGCTCATGGGCGGTTTTCTGTCCTGGCTCTTCATCCTTCAGGCCATGCTCATCGGCGTCCTCTTCCTCGGCTCCAACTATTATTTCTGGCTGGGCATTACCTATCGCATTCCCGGCTCTGAAATGAAGTACCGGAAGCCGATCCTGTCGATGTTGATCATTCTGTTGTTGTGCCTCGGTGTCTGGATGACGCCTCACTCGCTCGTCGCCAGTTTGGAAGAAGCGAGAAAGATGGGCGGCACGCACCATCCGCTTTTGGGCGTCTTCGGCGTCATGTCCGCCAAGATGACCGTGGCCAATCTCATGATCCTCGTCACCTTCATGAGTTTCATCATGTACTGGCGGGCCGGCAAGCAGGAAATGGCGACCTGGGCCAAGGTGGCCAGGTCGGTCATGGGCGCCGTCCTCGTTCTCGCGGCGATCGCGGTGATCGTCCTCGGGGTGTGGGGATATTTCGTGCCGGCCATCATTCGCATCAACTACTTCTCCACCTCGCAGGTCCTGATCGTCTTGTTCGTCATGTTGACGATCACGCCGCTGACGGCGCTGCTGCTCAAGAGCGCCAAGACGACGACGGACATGGTGTGGGGCCGCATGCCGCCGCGCGCCGGCTATGCGCTCGTGCTGAACTCCGTGATGGTGATTTTGCTTATGACGCTGATGGGCTACGCGCGCTCGTCGTCGCGCGTCCATTGGCACGTCTACGGCGTCATGCGGGACTCATCGCAGTATGCCTTTTCGCCGGCGCTCGGGTACGCGGCGGCGTTCATGGCGTTGAACACCTTCCTGTTCTGCCTGTTGGTCGCCTTCATTTTCTGGGTGGCGACCATGGGTGACAAGGCCAAGGCGGCACAGGGCGGAAGTCCAAAGGGCGACGTGGCGCACAGCGCCATCCCGGCCATAGCCGGAGGGTCACAGGCATTGGATAAGCAGGGCTGAGGCGCTCATCTTCCGTAGAGGAGTCCTATGAGTGAAGTGGTCCAATTACAGCTGATCGGTCTTTCTGTCATCGGGACCGGTGTCATCATTCTCTTGTTCATTCGCGCGCAGTTCGTCCGCGTGATCGGATTCGTCGCGATCGTGCTGGGGTTGTTCTCGCTCGTCGCGCTGGCCGTGCCGCAAATGGCCTCGCTGCCGCCGGCAGAAGAGAGCATCGACATCGCCAGCATCAAAACTCCGGCCGACATGGCGGCCATCGGGCAAAAAATATTCTTCAGCAAGGGACAATGCGCGCTCTGTCACTCCATCGGCCCGAGCGAATCGGCGCGCTGCCCCGATTTGAAGGGCATTGGGGCGAAGCTGCGGCGGGAGTTCATCTTTGAAAGTTTGACGCAGCCGCAGGCGTACATCTATCTCGATTATCGGCATGAAGGGCCGCCCAAGGAATATCCGGCGCGCATGCCCTACATCAACAAGAATCCGATCGGCCTCTCCAAGAACGAAATCCTGTCCGTGATCGCCTTCCTGCAGCAGATGAGCGGAGAGCCGATTTCAGTCAATCCTTCCGAGCTGGAAATGCCGTCGCAGGCGCCGGCTGCTCCGGTGAAAACCGCCGAGTCCGGTCCCGTGGCCGTCGCGCACGCGCGCTGAGGAGGAACGTATGGGTGGGCCGTTGCTCAAGCCGATTCTCTTGGTTGGGGTCGTGTATGTGATTCTGAAGTTTGTCGTGCCCAGCATCCCGGGCTCCGCGCCGTTGCCATCCAGCCTCATTTTCCTTTATCTCATGCTGACGACGACGGGCATTGTCATTTTTGCGACGTTGAGCGGAGAGTCCAAGGATGCATTCTGGGGGCCGATCCAGCGATTTTTGACCGGCGAAGGGATCGGCGCGTTGAAGACCGCCCGCTACGCCGTGCTGCTGTTCTTCCCGTTGCTCGTCGGCTGGCAGACGTTCGGGAGCACCGCGCCGAGCGATCAACCGCCGGCCGAGAATCGGACGATTCACCCGGCGCCGCCCGGTGAATACACAGGCCTTTCCAATCCTGTTTCCAAGACGCCGGAGAACATCATGCAAGGGAAGGGCTTCTATGCGGCCTTCTGTTCTCCTTGCCACGGCGGGAACTTTGACGGCAAGGGACCGGCCGCCCGTGGATTCAATCCGCCTCCCGCGAACTTCTCGGACCCGACCACCATCGCCATGCTGCAAGAAAGTTATCTCTTCTGGCGGATCAAGAAGGGCGGCGTCGGCCTGCCGATCGAAGGTATGCCGTGGAAGTCGGCCATGCCGCGATGGGAAGTGGAATTGCCGGATGAATGGATTTGGAAAATCATCATGGGCGAGTACGATGGCGCCCATCAGTCTCCACGGACCGGGGAATAATGAAAACAGCGCTGATGGCTCAGTGGTTGTTCAGGGGAAGCGAGGCCAGTATGAAACCGGCGACACACGTCAGTCAGTGGATAATGCGCGGATCAGCGGGGCTCGCCATGGCCCTCTTTCTCGGAGGCGCGACGATCAGCGCAGCGCAGGAAAGCGTGGCCGTCCGGGCCGGGGTCGTCAAAGGCCCGTTGCCGATCGACGATCCGAACGCTCCGGCCTGGAACAGCGTGCCGCCCGCGCAGTTTCCGCTTTCCCCGCAAGTCCATTGGCAAAACCGGATTCAAGAAGCGACGGTGAAGGACGTCAAGGTGCGCGCGCTGCACGACGGCACACAGCTCGCCATTCATTTGAAATATGCCGACCCGACGGAAGATCCGGACGACGCGGCGGCGCTGGAATTCATGGTGGGCGACAAGAAAGCCCACTTTGCGCACGGCCAACCCATGCTGCAAGTGGAAGGCGGCCCCGTCAACATCTGGTTCTGGAAGAACAAAGAGAACAAGGCCGTTGATATGAATGCGCAAGGATTCGGCACCTTGAAAGTCCAAGACCATCAGGACGTGAAAGGTAAAGGAACCTATGCGAACGGCACCTGGAAGGTCGTCTTTTCCCGTCCCCTCGCGACGGAGCATCCCGAAGCGGACGCCCAAGTCAAACCCGGGGAGTTCATCAACATTGCGTTCGCCGTGTGGGACGGCAAGAAAGACGCGAGCGGCGAACTGCGCGAAAAGGGTTCTCAGAAGGCCGTGTCCTCCTGGTGGTACTTCCGAGCGGATCCCCCGCCGGACTATTCCGCCTATCTCTACGCGGCCCTGGCGGTCGGCTTGGCGGCCGGATTCCAATTCGTGTTGATCCGCAAGTTAAAGAAAGGGCAGGCAGCATGAAGGCGGCAAGGCTGCAGGTATGGGGAGCGATCACCGGCCTGGTCGGGCTGTGGGCGATGGCGGCCGGCGGATGCGCGAGCGAACAGCAGAAGAAGGGACAGGAACTCTACGCCCACTACTGCATGCACTGTCACGGCGAAAACGGCCGGCAGAACGAAGGCTTCAATTGGTCCTCGATGTCGGATCCGAAGCCCAAAGACTTGTCCAACAAGTCGGAGATGAGCACGTTCAAAGACGAGGACATCTTCAATACGATCTCCCGCGACATGAAAGATACCAGCCCCGGCGGAGACAAGATCGGCGATGACGAATTCGCCGTGCCGACCATGCCCACGTTCAAATACACGCTGTCGGAAGAAGAAGTGTGGGCCATAGTCGCCTATGTCCGTGGACTCCACGGCATGAAGCTCGAATTTAACGTCGAGGGCCGGAAGAAAGAATTGGCGGACGCTCTCCAGGCGGCCAAAGCCAAGTTTGACCAGGCGACGCAGGTCTACGAAGCGGCCGACAAGAAAGCCAGTGAAGAAGCCGACAAGAAGGGTGTCGAGGTGGACGAGTCAGTCTATGCCAAAGAGCAGGCCGCCATGGTTGCTGCGAAGAAGGAATTCGATGCCACGCAGGTTGCGCTCAATAATTTCAGTACACGCCCAGGCAAAGGTACGAGCATCGCCAGACCGGATCTGACCATGACTCCTGAGCAAGCCGCTCAGCTAGCCGAAGTTGGGAAGCGTCTCTATGTCAACAAGTATGGGTGCAATGGCTGCCATAGTCTCGGTCAAGATGGCGGGAAAGTCGGTCCGGCGCTGGATCGGGCCGGATTCCGCTTGAACGGGACCTGGGTGTACCGCTGGATTAAGAATCCACAGGCCATGAAGCCGGAGACCCGCATGCCGGCCCTGGGCCTCAGCGATGCCGACGCCAAAGCCGTGACCCTGTACCTCAGCACGCTCCGCGCGCCGAAGACCGAAGAGGTGGCGGCGGAGAAGCCCGCGAGCTGACGTGCACCGTGCAAGGTTGCTTCAAGGGCGTATCCGTTTTGCCTTGAAGTCCATGAGCGTGGCAAAGCAGCTCGCCGGAAGCGCATCGCCGGCCGCAACTACAGAAGGAACCCCGCCAGCAGTCCAGCAAGAATAGCGGCACCGCTCCAGACGTGCGCGCGGAACATGGCGAACGCCTGTGGCGGATCAACCGGTCGTCGTAGCTGTGCGATTTGGACGGCAAAGAAGAGCGCCACTCCCAGCAATACGGCATAATAGGCCCAACCTATTTCCGTCATCCAACCGGCTGCGCTTAAGAGGACCAGCATCACGCCGAGAGCGATCGCGACCGCCATCCAGGTGGACGATCCGAACAATAAGGCTGCCGATTTGACGCCGATGCGGCGATCATCCTCCCGGTCCTGAAGCGCGTCGATCGTGTCGTACGCCACGGCCCAGACGACGGTCGCCCCAAAGAGAATCGAGGCGGGACCATCAAGGCGTCCTTGCACCGAC
>CAYNLM010000142.1:0-9873 GCA_964398045.1 uncultured Nitrospira sp.
CGTTGGAGGTGAATGGTGACGTATTGGCCTGTCAAATTGTGAATGGGCAACCGGCTGTGGCGCGATTCAGCGCCAAAAACTACACGAAGGCGAAAGAGCTGGTCGCCTCCAAGGGGCTGCATCTCATGGATGCGCTGAGCGAAGTGGGCTACAACGATCCGGCGATGATGCGCGGTCTGGTCCGCAAGGAGCTGATCGGCGGGCGGTAAGCGGTCAACCATAGCCTCTCGCCGGCGTTTTTTCTTGCAAGATGATCGCGCGACGACGACTCATACCCTTCATGATGGCCGTGCTCTTCCTCTCCGCCTGTGCCGCACCGAAGCCGATTCTCTATCCCAATGCTCATCTCCAACAAGTCGGTGAAGCGGGAGCTGAACAAGATATTGCCGAGTGTGCTGAGATGGCGAAGGACGCCGGGGCGAGGCCGAGCCGCGGCAAAACGGGGCAAGTTGCCGGCGGCACGGCGGCGGGTGGCGCAATCGGGTCGGCAGCCGGCGCCGTCGGGGGTGCTGTGGTCGGTCATCCGGGGCGCGGAGCGATGATCGGCGCCGCGAGCGGGGCGACCGGCGGGTTCCTGCGCGGGCTCTTCCGTAAGTCTCCGCCAAGTGAGGCCTACAAGCAATTCGTTAATCGTTGTCTACGAGAACGAGGGTATGACCCTGTGGGGTGGGAATAGGTTGTTGAGTGCTCACGATGAACGCTCCCAACGCCGCTCCCAGCACATTGCAGGTGACGTCGGTCATGGATGGAAAGCGATTGTGGCAGAATACCTGGAATCCTTCCAGCAGGAGGGACAGCAAGAGGGCGACGAAGATAGTCGGCTTCAATGAAGCAACGGACCGATCCTCTCGTCGGTAGTGAAGCAGATAGCCGAATACGGCAAACCAACCAAAGTTCCCCACTATATCGATGAACATCTTGGGCGTGAACGTAAAGTCCGCGAAGGGGACCCATTGCACCTTATCCCAATGAGAGTGCCCAACGAAATCACTCCATGGAAAAGTTGGAGCGATGACCAAGAGGGTGACCCACGCCCATAGGAGCCACGGGTTCGGCTTCAGCGGGGCAGGGGTAAGTAGGATGCGAATAACTCCCGATCCCATACCTACATGTTCGCACAAATCCGGCAATCAGGTCCATAACCCGCACAAGGGAGAGCATGCCTATGCTCGCCTGGTCGCATCACCACAAGAGGGCCTTGTTCGAGATCCTGGATCAGCCCCCGCAGTCGATCCATCTCATTAGGAGCCATCGTTTCAAACTCCACGCCGAATGCACTTCCTCGAGCCCAACGCACGACGGCTCGTTCGATATAAAGGGGCCAGCGTGAGTCGGGCAATTGAATATGGAGCGCGAGGCTGCTCTTCGCCGTGAGTGTGACCTTGGACTCGATGCTGCATCCACCGACGGATAAGTTGGCAATCGTGCCGTGACCGGCAAACTGTTCGCCGGAAAAGGTGCTGCCAAAGTCGACCGGAAAACGAGGGTGTTTGCGGATGTCGCCCATGAACGAATGGTTCCAACCAAGAGTATCTTGCGATGGGCGGGATAAGTCCCGCTTTACTCTGTCGGCTGAAGTTGGAAAAGACTGAAGACGATCAGCGAGGAAATCGGAGGGTGGGGTGTCTGTCAGGCGCGGAGTTCTTCGTTGACGGCTTGGAGCAGCTTGTTGAGGTCGAACGGTTTCTCGAAGGTGCGGCGAGCCCCGAACAGCTTGGCCACGTCGAGGAAGTTACGATCGCCTTGGGCGCCCGTGATGGCGATGATTTTGGCGTCGAGATACTCCCGCGTGAGCTGAAGAGTCGCCTCCAATCCGTCGGTGTCCGGCATCAGGAGATCCATGATCACCAGATCGACCGGCTGCTGTTGATAGATCGCGAGCCCTTCCCGGCCGTCCCCCGCTTCGAGGACGCGATGCCCGGCCTTTTCAAGCACTTCCTTCAAAAGACCGCGAATAGATTGTTCGTCGTCGATGACAAGGATCGTCGCCATGAGTACCCTCTACGAACTTTTACGATCTTACCTGGCCTGCACATACCTGTCTAGGAAGAAATTAATACGCGATGCATCGGCTGCGAATCAGCCGCGTTTGAAAAAGCATACACCGGGTGGATCATCCACAGATTAAAGGTTGACCGCGTTTTGGCATTTTGATACAAGACAAACATCTGCCGACTTGCTGCACTGTATTCTTCCGAGGAATGCTTCCGTGACCGGTGATCTTCAGTCGAAATGGGCCTGGACCCGGCGGACGTTTCTGCGCACGTCGCTTGCAAGCCTCGCGATGCCGGGCGGACGGTTGGTTTGTCCCTCGATTGGTCTTGCGCAAGAGCTACCTGAGGGGCGACTCACGTTTTTTAATGTCTGGACGGATGAGCGGTTGGATGTGAGATATCGCGACGAGCAGGGCAAGTATGATCTGGAGGCGTTGGACGAGGTCAATCACATCTTGCGCTGTCATTACACGGGCGAGGTCGCCGCCATCGACGTGCGCGTGCTGGAGCATATCAATCTGGTTCAGAAGAAGATCGGCGGCAACCGTGAGATCCATATCATCTCCGGGTTTCGTTCGCCCGAGTACAATGCCCTGCTCGTGCGATCCGGGCGGCGCGCCGCGAAGAACAGCCTTCACATGCAGGGTCAGGCGGTCGATCTTCAGATGCCCGGTATCCATCCGAAGACCATTCGGCAGGCTGCGCTCGCACTCGGTTATGGCGGCGTCGGATACTATCCGCGCTCGAAGTTCGTGCATTTGGATTCCGGTCCCTTCCGTACCTGGTAAGTCCCCCTCCTTCTCCCGTTCGCGACTCGGCGTTTCGGTCGTGGTGGTCTGCAAAGTGGATGTGCTAGTCTGATCTGACGCGCAAAGATAGTCCCGGGGCGTCGATGTTCAATCTAAGACTATTCTGGACCAAGAACGATGATCTACAGGGAGGTGGATATGACGACTCGTGTTCAATGTCTGGTAGGAATCTGCGGCGCAGTGACGCTGGGGCTCCTCCTCCAAGGAGCCTCGGTGATGGCCGAACCTCAGAAGAGCGGAAGCAAGAAAATGGTCGCAAACGGCACGGAAGTGTCGCTTGAGTACACGCTCAAGCTCGACGACAAGACGGTCTTGGAATCGAACGTCGGGAAAGAACCGATGACCTACACGCAAGGCGCACATGAAATTGTGCCGGGTCTCGAGAAAGCCATGGAGGGACTGGCGGTGGGCGATAGGAAACATATCGAGGTGAAGCCGGCGGATGGATACGGCGAGGTGGATCCCAAAGCGTTTCAAGAGGTGAAGAAGAGTCAGATTCCTGAAAAGGCCTGGAAGGTGGGCACTCAGCTGGAGGCCAAGGGGCCGGACGGCGAGTCGATGTTTCCTCGCGTGACGGAAGTGAAAAGCGACACCATCGTCCTTGATTTCAATCATCCCTTGGCTGGGAAAACACTGTTCTTCGACATCAAGGTGCTTGATATCCGGCCGGCCAAGAAGCCGTCATAGATCACGGCTGACGTTTGAAGAAGAGCGCGGAGAGCGGCGGGAGGCTCAGCGTCAGCGAGTAGGGCAAGCCGTGGCAGGGGTTCTCCACGGAGGAGACTCCGCCGAAGTTGCCGACGTTGCTGCCCCCGTATTCCGCTGCATCGCTGTTGAAGACTTCACGATACCAGCCGCCTTCCGGAACACCGATGCGATAGCCGAGGCGGGGAACGGGCGTGAAATTGCACACGCACACGATGGCATTCCGTTGGTCTTGCGCTTTCCGCAGAAAGACAATGACGGAATTGTCGGCGTCGTGGAAGTCGACCCATTGAAATCCCGTCCAATCGAAATCCACCTCATGGAGCGCCGGTTCCTCCCGATAGAGCCGGTTGAGATCCCCGATGAGCCGCTGCAGGCCCCGGTGCGGGGCTTCCTGGCAGAGATGCCAGTCGAGACTGGTGTCGTGATTCCATTCCCGCCACTGACCGAATTCTCCTCCCATGAAGAGCATTTTCTTGCCGGGATGGGCGTACATATATCCGTAGAGCGTCCGCAAATTGGCAAAACGTTGCCAAAGGTCTCCGGGCATCTTGTCGAGCAACGTGCGTTTGCCATGGACGACTTCATCATGCGAGAGCGCCAGCACGAAGTTTTCGGTAAAGGCGTACAGCAAGCCGAACGTGATCTGGTTCTGGTGATATCGGCGATGAATCGGATCATGTCCGAAGTATTCGAGCATGTCGTGCATCCAGCCCATGTTCCACTTGAACGTGAAGCCGAGGCCGCCGGTATAGGTCGGCCGTGACACGCCCGGCCACGCTGTGGATTCTTCGGCGATCGTGATTGCGCCCGGGAATTCCCGGTGCGCGAGCACGTTCAGTTCTTTCAGGAACGACACGGCGGCAAGATTTTCGCGTCCGCCGAACTCGTTGGGAATCCATTCGCCTGAGTTTCGGCCGTAATCCAGATAGAGCATCGAGGCCACGGCATCCACCCGCAACCCGTCGATGTGATACTGGTCCAGCCAAAAGAGGGCGCTGTTCAGGAGGAACGTGCGGACTTCCGGACGACCATAATTAAAGATGCGGCTGTGCCAATCGGGATGGTAGCCCAGGCGCGGATCCGCATGGTCGTACAGGTGCGTGCTGTCAAATGTGGCTAATCCGTGAGGATCGTCTGGAAAATGCGCCGGTGCCCAATCCATGATGACTCCAAGCCCGGCTTGATGCGCCGCGTCCACGAACGCCATGAAGTCCTTAGGGGAACCATAGCGGCTGGTGGCCGAGAAATAACCGGTTGCTTGGTAGCCCCACGAGCCATCGAATGGATGTTCGGTTACCGGCATGAGTTCGAGGTGGGTATAGCCGAGATCCTTTGCATAGGGGACCAACTTGTCCGCCAGCTCGCGGTAGGTGAGCCAGCGGTTCTGCTCTTCGGGCACCCGCATCCAGGACCCCAGGTGCACCTCGTAGATCGAGATCGGCGCCGTCAGCGGATTCCAGCGGGCCCGGGATTCCATCCAGCCTCCGTCATGCCAGGCATAGCCCGACAGATCACGAACGACGGAGGCGGTGCGCGGCCGCAGCTCGCTCGCGCGGGCATAGGGATCGGCTTTCACGAGGATCGCATCGTGGTATCTGGATCGTATTTCGTATTTGTAGAGGGTGCCCTCCGGGAGATCGGGAATGAACAGCTCCCATAATCCGGTGGCTCCGCGATTCGTCATCGGATGACAGCGCCCATCCCAGCGATTGAAGTCTCCCACCACGCTCACACGCGCGGCATTCGGCGCCCAGACGACGAAATGCACGCCGGTGACGTGATCCACAGTGCGGATGTGAGCGCCGAGGGTCTCATACGCTTTGTAAAACGTCCCTTCGGCAAACAGGTGCAGCTGGAAGTCCGTCAGCAGGGGAAAGAAGGCATAGGGATCGTGCTGTTCGGTTTCGGTCCCGTCCGCTTGAGTGGCTCTCAGCCGATACGAGTGCGGCTTCGTGCCGGCCGGCGCAACACCTTGAAAGAGGCCGGCCTCATGGAGACGCGTCATGCTCAGCACGGGCTCGTACGACGTACCGGAGAGAATGTCCGCCTTTTTCGTGTAGGGTAACCACGCGCGAATGGTGAGGCAGGGTTTACCGTCTATCTCAGCGGCGTGCGGACCGAGAATCGCGCGAGGATTCCAATGCGTGCCCGCGACGAGATGATCGAGATCCTCCTTTGGAACGGCCGCGTCCGTCATCATGTCTCTATCCTAAAGCCCGCGGCGGAGATAGGGAAGAGGAAAACACGTTGGACGGTTGCAGCCGTTTGACCATGAGCCAAAAAATGAATTGCTCGTTGCATTGCCTGGGCGGCCACCGGATAATGCACACACGATGTTTTTCATGTCACCGAACTCTCCGACGCGCTGATGTCTTCCTTCCCGCTGGCCCTGCTCATTTTCGGCCTTTTCTATCTCGTGATCATGACCGAGCGCATCCACAAGACCATTGTAGCCTTGTTCGGCGCGGCCTTGATGATCGGGCTGGGGGTCGTCTCGCAGGACGAGGCGTTCTATTCCCATGAATATGGCGTGGACTACAACGTCGTCTTTCTCCTTATCGGGATGATGATCATCATCAATATCATCCGCGAAACCGGCATTTTTGAAGTCTTGGCCGTCTGGGCGGCGAAGAGAGCCGATGCCAAGCCCTTTCGCCTGTTGGTGCTGCTGGCGTTGTTGACGGCCGGGCTGTCGGCCATGCTGGACAATGTGACGACCGTGTTGCTCATGGCCCCGGTCACGTTGTCGATTACCAAGCGGCTGGAACTCAATCCCGTCTCCTTTCTGATCGTGCAGGCGGTGGCCTCCAATATCGGCGGCACGGCTACGTTGGTCGGTGACCCGCCGAATATCATGATCGCCAGCAAGGCCGAACTCGGATACCTCGACTTCCTGGTCGTGCTCGGTCCGATCGTGGTGGTCATGATGGTCGTGTTTGTGGGGATGCTGTGGATTCTCTTTGGCCGCCACGTGCGGGTGTCGCCGCATGTGCGCGAAGCCGTGATGGCCTTGGACCCGCGCGACGCGATTCGCGACCGAGCATTCTTGCATCGCTGCCTGTGGCTTTTGGGGCTCGTCAATCTCGGATTTGTCCTGCATTCCGTCATCCATCAGGAGCCGGCCACGATTGCCTTGTTGGGCGCCAGCCTTTTCATGCTGATGGGACATGCCCGTGGCGCCAGGCATGATGCGGAGGAATTGTCGTATTTGACTGAGGTGGAATGGAAAACGATTTTCTTCTTCATTGGTCTCTTCATCCTCGTCGGCGGGTTGGTGAAAGTCGGCGCCATTCGAATGGTGGCGGATCAATTGGTGAGTGCGACGCGTGGAAACCAGGCCGGCGCCGTCATGGCAGTGCTCTGGGGCTCGGCAGTTCTCTCGTCGGCGGTGGACAATATTCCCTATGTGGCCGCCATGAATCCCTTGATCGTCGATCTGGCGCGATCGCTGCACCCGGAGATTACCGATTACGCTACGTTGGTGCATCAGCCTGACATCATGCCGCTGTGGTGGGCCTTGGCGTTGGGCGCGTGTTTGGGAGGCAACGGGACGCTGATCGGCGCCAGCGCCAATGTGGTGATCGTGGATTTGGCGAGGAAGGCTGGTTATCCCATCACCTTCCGGCAATTCTTCCGGTTCGGATTTCCTGTCATGCTGGGAACCGTTCTGCTGAGCTCGCTCTACCTCTGGCTATTGTTCCTCTGATCGCCCGCTGAGCGTTTTGATCGGCCCTAGCTAGCGGACTGCGGTTGGCTTGGGAGTTGCGGATAAGCCGAGCGCCACGGCACTTTTGGAGGCCTGAGCGGAAGGCAGAGGAAAGAAACCCGCCTTCACGACGGCTTCCTGCCCTTCATGGCTCATGATGAACGTCAGGAATTCTTGTGCCGCAGGGGGCAGCGGCGTCTTGGGAGACTTATCGACATAGAGATACAACACCCGACGCAAGGGATAGGTCTGATCCGCAACCGTCGTCGAAGAAGGGGTCACAAAGGGCATGCCCGCCGCTTCAGAGAGGGGCACCACCCGCACGCTTGATGCCTGCAACCCCAGTCCACTATATCCAATGCCCAACTGGTCGCGGCTCAGATCGAGAATGACGGAAGCGGCTCCCGGGTCTTCATGCAATCCGGGTTTGAATTCCCCGCCGGCCAGACAATGCTCTTGAAAGAAAGCCCTGGTCCCGGATTTTCTATCGCGGCCATACAATTGAATCGGCGCCTTTTCCCACCCGTCAGTCAAACCCACATGACCCCATTGGGTAATGGCCGTCTTGTAGCCACGGTTACGCGTGGTAGAAAAGATGGCATCGACTTGCTCGAGCGTCAGACCGTTGACGGGATTGTCCTTGTGCACATACAGCGCGACCGCGTCGACGGCCACGGGAACGGCTGTCGGTTCATACCCATGCTGTGCCGTAAACTCTTTCATTTCCGTATCAAACAGTTCTCTGGAGGTGGAGACTAGCCGAAAGCTCACGGCCCGGTCTTCCGGCAGCATCACCTTGCCGACCATACTGAGCGGCGGCTGAAGAAAGTCCTCGATGGCCTTTGTGGACCCTCCACCTTTGACATCAATTGCCACCTTTGGCTGACGGCGCTGGAATTCCAGGCTGAGCCGACTCAACAGGGGATACATGGTCTCGGAGCCTTGAATCTTGAAGCTCCCGGACACTTGAGCCTGGGGAGTATAGCGGGTCAGTGTCGAATCGATTGTTGCGGCGGCAACAGGGCCACTCACCTCGGCAGACGATTGCTCAACTCCGTAAAGAAGCTGAAGGACAGGGAGTATGACAAGTCCCAACACCCACGTTCTACAAGATGGTGACATCCTTGACTCCTCCATATGTGGTGGTAACCACTCTTATCGGCCATAACTGTAGCGAGGCAGGATTGCGGGAGGGTAACCTCAATGTTACAGGGATGTTAATTCTTCATTGGGCAGGGATTACACGGAGTAGATATACGAGGAATTTAGAACATGCGGAGGTAGGGAACGCTGCTCTCACCTCGGTTCGGCTCGCGGCGCAGCACGGCGAACGCGGTCTTGGTGGTTTCATTGACGGTGATGGCCAAGCGGGCGGAGAAATAATCTGATTTCACGTCATAGTCGCTGCGCAGCCTGGCGCCGATCTCCTGAAAACTCCCGATCCGATCGAGTTCCACCTTATTCTTGTAGGGCCGCCCTTGCACGATTTCCATCGCCATGGTCTGCGTGATCGCCGGGTCCAGCGCCTGGATGACGAGCGGATCCGCCGTGTTGAGGTTTACGACGGCCCCGCCTTCCAGCGGATAGACCGTTACGTAGCGCGACAATCGCTCGACCATTTCAGGGGTGAAGCCTTTGACGAGGCGGAGATCGCCCAGTGACTCGAGCGGCACGTTGGCTGCCCGGTAGGGCGGTTTTTGCGACTGATAATATAAGCTCTCGGCGCCGGCGGGCTCGGGATTCTCGTCCTGATCCACCCAGTCGATCAGGGCATCGACGAGATCGGGGCTCACTTGAAGGAATTCAAACAGCCGCCTGAACCGTAGGATTTTGGTCTTCCGCTGCAGTTCGTCGCCGGGATTGACGGCCAGATCGTTGAGGTTCAGTTTCCCTCGCTCGTCTTCGATTTGGGCGCTCAACAGGCCGTCGCCGATCGCATAATTCTTGATGGGCAACGCCCAGATATCAGTGGGCCCGTCGAAGAAGACGCCGGTTTGACGGTCGCGAAGAAAATCCTGTTGTAACACCGCGCGCGCCGCCTGCACGGCCGCGCGGGTCAGCATGCGGGCCTTGAAATTGTCGCGGAACGCCGCCGCCTCGCGGTACTCGCGACGGGCTTCCGCATCGAATTCAAGAATGAGGGCGACGAGGAGCGCCAGAACCAGGAGTGCCAAGAGCAACGCGACGCCCCGTTCATCATCTTTTCGCATAACTCAAGATTCGGACGGTGGCATCCAAATTGACGGGGTTGTCGAATTTCGGACGGATTTGCAGATGGCGGACATGTAAGTCGTACGGCGCCTGATCGATGGCGACGAGCAACGCGAGCAAATCGGGTAGTTGCACGCCTTCCAGGCGAAGATCAACCGCCGTTTCCTGATAGCCCTGCGTCAGGGACTGGACTTGCGGCTGCATGCCGGCGATGCGGTCACGCACGTGCGCGTTCTCGGCGGCCTCTTCCATAAACGTCAGGAGGGAAAACTGGCTGTCGGCCGGGGGCATGCGGCTCCCGGCAAAGGCGAGGGGCGCCTGCTTGGCCGCATACTCCTGGCTCAGCAGCGCCATTTCCCGAATACCTTTCTGCTTTCGCACGGCATGCCGTTCCAGGTGTTCGAGTTTCGCCAACAGGGGATCCACAACAAGGACGACACGCAGG
>CAYNLM010000143.1:0-9642 GCA_964398045.1 uncultured Nitrospira sp.
TCTGGCGTGTACGTCCTGACTTGACGCGTCCAACCGCTTGTGGCCCCCGAGTGCGGATTGCGGGAAGCCCGACCCCTCGCTCCGAATTTTTGAGGAGCGTCGACATCAAACCTCCGTGCGCCACCGTCACCGTCCCGCTCAAGCCAGACGAAGCCAGCAAGGCCGCCGCTTGCTGCTTCGTCGCCTTGGCCGCCGTCTCCATCCGCTTCACTTCCGCTTGCAGGTACCGCTCCGTCCCCACGATGACCGGCTGGATCATGAACGGCGCCCGCAAGGCGGCGACATCGACCACGTGCAGTACCCGTACCACCGGCCGGGTAACGAACGGCATCTGCCCCATCCATTCGATCGCCCACCGGCCATATTTCGAGCCATCCGTTGCCACCAAGACTTTCATGCCTCGCATCCTTTCGTCAGGAGATTCACAGGCTACTGTCCGGCTTCCTCAAATCGCCTCCGGAATTGATCGGGTGACATCCCCGCCAGCGCGGCGCAGCGCTCCAGCGCGACGGAGTTCTTGAAGTCACGGCCGGAGAGTCGAATCATATATTGGCGGGCGATCTGATACGACTGCGAAGTGATGTCCACCATGCGGACCTTCGCCCGCCCGCTGGCCGGATCCACCATCTGAGTGAACGGAATCGGCGTGAACCGTCCGTGTTGGATCGAGACCATCGCCGCCGTCCCGCCGTCGAGCAGAAATTGAGCCGCACAATAGCCGAGATCCCGCGTGTACTCGATATCGTAGGGAATCGGGTCGGCGCAGCGCAGCTCATAGCCGATGTTCTTGGCGACGATGGTGATCGAGAGCCCCATGGCGGTCAACCCCTTCATCACTTCCCGCCGCAACACGTCGCCGATATCGACGTCCGCCAAGCGGAGATGCCCATGCTCATCCCGCTCGACGTGCTCTAACCCACCGAGATCCCGGGGATCGAGCATCTCGACCAATCCCTCGGCCAGCACGGCCACGCCATCCACCCGCCCGCTGCTCAGACGCTTGATGATGCTTCCGATCAAGACATCGATCAGACGCTGCAGTTTCACCGGGCGCTCCCGGAATTCCTCCGGAATCACCGTCAACGTCGCGCCGACGGCCTTGCCGATTCCCAAGGCCAAATGACCGGCCTTGCGCCCCATCGTGACGACGAAGTACCAGCGTGACGTCGTGTGCGCATCCACCATCAAATTCTTCACCAGCTCGACGCCGACGTGGCGCGCGGTTTGAAAGCCGAATGTCGGGATGCCGTAGGGCAGATCGAGATCGTTATCGATGGTCTTGGGCACATGCACGATCTGCAGGCGGCCGGCCGACCGCTCGTCCAGCTTGAGCGCCGAGAAGGCCGTGTCGTCCCCGCCGATCGTGACCAACCGCGTGATGCCGAGCCTCGACAAGGCCGACAGCACATTATCGAGGTGCTCCGCCTTCTTGGTGGGATTCGCCCGGGAGGTGCCCAGATACGACCCGCCGCGAAAGTGAAGGCGGCTGACTTCCTCGACCGAGAGCGGTCGTGCCTGGCTGGTGCTGCCTTCCATCAGCCACTTGAAGCCGTCGATGATGCCGACGACATCGCAGTCGCCGAGGAGGCTGCGGATGGTCACTGCGCTGATCACGCTGTTGATGCCGGGAGCCGGCCCACCGCCCACCAAGATGCCGACGGTCGTTCGCTGCGACGTCATCCGTTTCCTTTAAACCTTTGCCCAGCGGCCTTCCAGTTTCTTCATGATCTGCGGCATGGTTGTATACTCCATCTCGTCGAGAGGCAACCGGTGCGGCTCGAAGGGACCATGCAGACGGAGGACATCGGCAATGCGATTCGCATCCCGCCGAGCCTCGTCGTAGGACGGATCGTCGAACATATCCCGAGGCCCGATCAATTGGCCGTCGGCCAACTGGAAGCCTAGACAGGCCACGCGCGGAGGACCATCAAAGCGGGTCGGCGTGGCTTGCTTCACCGACACCGGCATCAGCGGCCCGTAGTGGGAGCCCCGCATCCAGCCCTCGATGATCCATGGATACCGAAACGGTTCCAGCACTTCGCCGACGGCGGGAAAGTTCTGCTGTGCTCTGACGATCATCACGGGATCGTCCTTGCCGACATACTTTCCCGCGATGAGCGAGAGCCGCTCGGTTGACGACGAGGCGGCAATCGTTCCATCGGAGCGAGAGAACACATATTTGATCGTGTACTTGCCCGGGGAGCCGATAAACATGAGCATGTCATACAGTTCCTCCGGACAATCAAATGCAATCTTCTTATGCTCATGGATATCGTGGACCTCGAATCGAAACCCCTGATGCATGGTCGGGGCGATGACGAGGCCGGCCGTCGTGAAGGGATCGGCGAACATTTTATACAACGGAAGATTCCACGCACCGGCCGAAGTCTTGTCCGCCATGAAGATCAGAACCGGCTCGGATTTCCGTTCGACGAATTCCATTTCGGCCACGCCGGGCCCTTGGCCCCTGACATTTCCACTGAAGGCATCGGACAAGAGGTCCTGCCCCGCTCCATAGAGATGAAGCTCCTTGGCCACCAGCGTCCCGACTTCGAAGGTCTCCCAGGCGAGACGATGGATCTGTTCGTGATCGACGCCATGCCGGTGCGTCATGATGAGTTGCAAGTCGTCCCCGCAGGCGGAGACGTGATAGTCCACGAGCAGCCCGCTTGTCTTGGCCGTCGCGAGTTGCTCCTTCGCGCTCTCGATCAAGGCCGGATGGATGGCCGAGTGACCCACCCACCCGCCGATGTCCGCCTTGATGACGCTCAATGTGATCTTTTTCGACTGTTGCTTATTCGTTTCCGTCGCCATGTTGCACCTCGTGTTGGAGAGCCCCCTTACCGAACACCTGCCGGCTGTCGCCCGCCTTCCCCGCGAAGATAGATAAACCAATAGACCAACGCCACCAGAACCGTCCCGCCGAGCATGTTGCCGATCGTGACCAGAACAAGATTGCTGAACGCGCCTGACACTGAGAGCGGGATCGCGCTCCCCGCAGCGAGCACGATGCCGACCGGAAGAAAGAACATATTGGCGACGGAGTGCTCCAATCCGCAGGCCACGAAGGCGCTGATCGGGAACAGAATGGCGAGGATCTTGTCCGCGACGCTCCGCGCCCCCATGCACAACCACACGGCCAGACACACCAGCACGTTGCACAAAATACCGCGGGCCACCGCTGAAACCGGATCCAGAGCGATCTTGCTGCGGGCGATCTGCACCATCGTCTCGCCGACTGCTCCGTCTCCCAGCGTCGGCACGCCCGCGAGCAACACAAGCGCGGTGGTCCCTGCTGCACCGAGCAAGTTGCCGAGATACACCCACACCCAATTCCTGACAACCTGGTTCGTCTGAACGCAGCCGACGGCCCAGGCCATGGCGATGAGATTGTTGCCGGTGAACAGCTCCGCTCCGCCCACCACGACGAGGACAAGGCCCAGACTAAACGTCATACCTCCGGCCAGACGGAGGAGCCCGAAGGGAACCACAGGCGCATTGTTCCCGGTCGTCACGGTGACCGTGTAGAACAGCGCCCCCAACGAGATGAACGCTCCCGCCAACACGGCCAGCGCGAGCATGGTCCACACGGGCGTGGTGACTTTGGCCAAGCCGATTTTGCAGACACGCTCGGCGATCTGGGCGGGCGCATACGCATCGGTCGTCAGCGTGGAGGTGGGGTTCGGCTGTTCCATCTGCCAGTTACAGGATCAATTGGCGTCGCATCTGCCGCAGTTCCGCCTCGTCCTCTGCATCGAGTTCGTCCCGTTCCATCACTTCCACGCGCACGGCAGACACCTTGTACTCGGGACACTTGGAGCTTTCGTCCGCACTCGAGGACAGCAATGCATTGACGGTGGAGGCCGGGAAATGAAAACTGGTGAAGAGATGCCCGGGCAGCACCCGTTCGCTCTTGACGACGGGAAGGATCGCTTCGCCGCGCGCACTGACCAGTCGGACAATCGCGCCATCCTCCAGATGCAGTCGTTCTGCGTCGGTGGGATGCATTTCCAGCACGTCGGTATCGACGACGTCCAGAATGTCGGTCCGGCGCGTTTGGGCGCCGCAATTGTAATGTTGGAGAATGCGGCCGGTCGTCAGCACGAAGGGATAGTCCTTACTCGCCGTCTCACCGGGCGGCAGGTAGTCCACCGCCACAAAATGCGCCTTGCCCTTGGGAAAGGTCTCCTGGTGCATCAACGCCGTTCCCGGATGCGTCGAGGAGAGAACCGGCCACTGCAAACCGGCATGACCATCCAACCGATCGTACGATACTCCTGCGAACATCGGCGTGAGCCGCGCGATCTCGTCCATGATTTCTGATGGATGCTCATACGCCATGGGATAGCCCATCCGCGTGGACACCTCGCAGACCACCCGCCAATCAGGCAGGATGCCATTCGGCGGATCAACGGCCTTGCGAATCCGCTGGATACGGCGCTCCAGATTCGTGAACGTGCCGTCTTTCTCCAGAAAGGACGCGCCAGGCAGCACGAGATGGGCGAATTTTGCGGTCTCGCTCATGAAGAGATCCTGCACCACGAGAAACTCCACCTGCCGGAGCGCCGCATGCACTTTCTTGAGATTCGGATCGGTCTGCGCGACGTCGTAACCGATGATCCACAGTCCTTTGAGACGGCCATCGAGCGCGGCATCCCACATATCCGGCGTCTTCATGCCGCGCTTCGTCGGCAACGGACGGCCGGTGATCTGCCGGTGCAGCGCCGCGAGGGTGGGATCGTCCAACGACTGATAGCCGGAAAAATAGGTCGGCAGGCAGCCGACGTCCGATGCCCCCTGCACATTGTTCTGGCCGCGTAACGGATTGACGCCGGTCCCCGGCCTGCCGATATGGCCGGTGGCCAGAGCCAGGTTCACGAGCGCGATGACTCCATGGCTCCCCCAGCGATGTTCCGTCACGCCGAGCCCATGCACGCAGAGCGACGCGCCGCTTGAGGCATAGCGGTGCGCCGCCTCACGAATGAGACGGGCCGGCACGCCGGTGATCCGCTCCGTCTTTTCCGGGGTGCGGTCCGCGACCGTCTTCATCCATTCGTCGAGCCCTTCGGTTCTCGTGCCGGTAAACGTGTGATTGACCAGTCCCTCTTTGGCGATGACATGACCCAGCCCGTTCAGCAGCGCGACGTTCGTCCCTGGCTCGAGTTGCAGATGCAGATCGGCCAGATGCGCCAGCTCCGTCCTGCGCGGATCGATCACGATCAGCGGGACGCCGCGTCGATGCGCCTGCTTGATGCGCGCGCCGACGACGGGATGGGATTCCGTGGGATTCGCTCCGACCACCATGATGAGCTTCGCGAGGTCTATATCCTCGATCGAGTTCGTCGCAGCAGACGCCCCCAACGTTTCCATCATGCCGGTCACGGTCGCGCTGTGGCAGACCCGGGCACAGTTGTCGATGTGGTTGGTGCCGATGGCGCAGCGCATGAACTTGCCGAAGAGATAATTCTCTTCGTTGGTGCCCCGACTGGATGAAATGGTCGCCAGAGCATCGGGCCCGTGCGCCGTTTTGATGCGGGAAAATTCCTGCGCGATGCGATCCAATGCCGCATCCCAGGAGATCTCCTTCCAGGCGTTTCCTTCACGCAGCAACGGAGTGCGGAGGCGATTCGGCGCGGTGATATAGGTCCAGCCGAACCGGCCCTTCAGGCAGGCATGACCAAGATTGGACGGGCCATCGTCGGCCGGAACCATCTGGACCACCTGCCCATCGCGCAGCCCCGCATCGAACGCACAGCCCACACCGCAATAGGCGCAGGTCGTGCGCACAAACCGGGTGGGCTTCCCCTGTTCAAGCACGCTCTTCTCCGTCAACGCGCCGGTCGGGCACTCCTTCACGCAGGCGCCGCAGGACACGCAGTTCGACGTGGCATAGCCCCCGGCTCCTGCGAGCGGCCGCGCCGAGAAACCTCGGCCTATCATAGACAAGGCATACGTGCCCTGAATCTCGTCGCAAGCCCGGACGCAGCGCGCACAGGAGACGCACTGCGCATTGTCGAACGTAAAGAAGGGATTGGAGTCGTCCACCACCGCTGCTCGAGTCTGATGCCCGCCGTCGGAATAGCGAACCCGTTCCACTCCCAAGGCAGCCGCCAGTTCGCGCAGATCCCCCGACGCATGGCCGTCCGGCTGTTCGGATATATACAACTCAACCAAATTGCGCCGGTGGCGCGTGATTCGTTCCCTCTCGGTATGGACGACCATTCCCGGCCGGACCGGCGTCGTGCAAGAAGCCGGTGTGCCGGACTGCCCGTCGATTTCACAGATGCAGAGGCGACAAGAACCGAACGGGGCGAGGTGATCGGACGCGCACAAACTCGGAATGGGAATCCCGGCTTTGCGCGCCGCCACATACAGAGTCTCGCCCGCTTCGGCCGTGACCGGACGACCGTTGATGGTGAGGTTTATGAGTTGAGCCATCGCTTCACAGTTTCACTGGATCATGGTTCGGTCGAAAATTCCCATCAATCGTCAATGACTCAATCTTCTCTTGAATTCATGAGGAAAGTGCTCGATCGCCGTCAAGACCGGATAGGGCGCGCGCCCGCCCAACGCGCAGAGACTGGTCGCCTTCATCGTCTCTCCAAGATCCTTCAAGAGATCCAATGATTCAGCCGTACCCTTTCCCGCTTGGACCAGCTCAAGAATTTCGCGCCCGCGCACGGAACCGATGCGACAGGGCGTGCACTTGCCGCAGGATTCGTCGGCCGTGAAAGCCATGAAGCGGCGAGCCAATTCCACCATGTCCATCTCGTGATCGTAGACGACGATGCCGCCATGCCCCAAGATGGCCCCCGCCTGGGCAAACGCGTCGTAACAAATGGGGATGTCGAGCTTGGACTCCGGAAAGAGGCTTCCGAGCGGACCGCCGACTTGCACGGCCTTGAAACGCGCGCCGGGCGCCATACCGCCGCCGAATTGTTCCAGTACCTGCCGCAAGGTGATCCCGAACGGCACTTCAACCAAGCCCGGCTGCTTCACGCGGCCGCCGATTTGCAGCACGGCTGTGCCCCGTGAGGCTTCCGTCCCGAGGGATGCATGCCAGGCTCCGCCGCGCGCCAGGACAGTCGGCACGATCGCAAAGGTCAGCACATTACTGACGACCGTCGGCTTGCCATAGAGACCGGCGACGGCCGGATAGGGCGGCTTGGCCCGCACGACTCCGCGGCGGCCCTCGATGGATTCCAGCAGCGCCGTTTCTTCTCCGCAGACGTACGAGCCGGCGCCGCGCACGACGGTGAGGTCGAAATCTTCTCCGTCGACTTCGAGCAGCTCCGCTTCCTGGGCCTTCTGAATGGCATACTCCAACGTCCGAGCCGCAGCCGGATACTCGTGCCGGCAGTAGATATATCCCCTGCTCGCCCCGATCGCGCGGGCGCAAATCAACATCCCTTCGATCACACGGAAGGGATCCCCTTCCATGAGCATACGATCACAATAGGTCCCCGCATCGCCTTCATCGGCGTTGGCCACGACGAACTTCTCGGCCGACTCCGTCTGCCGCGCGATCTCCCACTTATTCCAGACGGGAAACGCGGCCCCGCCTCGACCGCGCAATCGCGATACTTTTAATTCATGGATGATGGCCTCGGGTGTCATCCCAACGGCGGCTTGCAAACCGGCGAACCCGCCGCGCGACTGGTATTCATCGAGCGCCAGCGGCTCCGTGATTCCAAAGTTGGCGAACGTGTACCTCGTTTGCTGCGCCAGAAAGGGAATCTCCCGAACCGGCGTCCCGCCTTCTCCTGCGACAACGGCGGGCAACCCATCCGGCGTGACATTGCACCAGGCGACGCGCCCTTGAGGAGCATCTCGTTCGACGATCGGTTCGAGAAAGAAGGCCCCGCGCGCCGATGTCCGGACCAACTGCACATCTGATCGCACCGCCCACCGGTCCTCCAGCCGGCGGGTGCCGGCTGCGCGAGAGGACGTATCGTTCGAAAGATACAAGCGCGTCATACAAAACGCCGACGAATCATTCCGTCACCTGTCAGCCTGTCGCTTTGCACCTGTCAGCTTCTTTCTTATTTATACCGCTCCAACAAGGCGGGAATCTGATCGGGTGTCACGCGGCCGTACAGATCCTCATCGACCATCACCGTGGGCGACACCGCGCAATTGCCGACGCAATAGACTTTCTCGATGGTGTACCGTCCGTCCGGCGTCGTCGTCCCCACCGTGGCGCGCAATTGTCCACACACCCGGCTCCACACCCGGCTGCCATGATTGGCAAGACAGGCTTCGCCCTGACAGAGCCGAATGACGTGACGCCCTCTCGGTGCCGAGTGCAGATCCGGATAGTCCGACAGCACCCCGGCGACCTGGGCATCCGTCACGCCAAGCGACTCGGCAACACGGGAAATACTCTCCGGCGGCACGTACCCGATAGCCGCCTCCACCTGCTGGAGCGCCTCAAGAATGCTGAGGTGCCTCCCCCTCTGCGCATGGGCCCGCTCCAGCACCTGCTCCAATCTGATCGAGAGTGAGGACTCCACTAGACCACCTTCTCCTCCAGCCCGACATGCCCGCGCAGCACGTTGTAGTCAAACGCTCGCTGGCCATCCCGCCGCAATCCAGGGTCGTTCGCTTCCATCTCATCGATCAACCAGGCAACCGTGCTGCGGGTTTCCGCGGACGCCGCCGCATGGCGCGGGGTCTTGCCTCCGAGGGCATGATGCGCCTGATCGGACCATTCCAGATACGCCTTCTCGAGAAACGCCTTCAGCAGCGCCCGATCTTCTTCCGGCGTCACGACGACCGTGAACGGTTGATCGGAGGCCAGTTGTTCCAGCGACACGCGGCGAGCCGGCGGAGTCAGCGTCTCTCCGCGGAAATGCAGCGAAAATCCAAAGACCGCCGCCAGGCGGTGCTTGATCGTGTCGAGCCGCTCCGGCTGATCACATTCCACCGTGAGCTGTGCGGAGGTGAGCGTGATTCGCGCCACCGTCAGCATGGCGGTTCCCCTCGCCTCTTGCTGAATCCACCTGCGCACGGGCTTTGCTGTGATCGGCGTCACCTGCGCGGCCGGATCCGGCGCGAACTCCTTCATTTCCGAGAGACCGTCGGCGAGGAATCGGTACTCATGATGGTCATACAGCGCGATGGCATAGAGATAGGGCTGCCCCTCCACGGTTTGATAGTGTATGTGAATCACGGCATCCACAAGGGCGGCCATGCGCAGTTGCGCGAACGCCCACAGGATCATATGCCCGAAGCGCTTGGCAAATTCCTGCCACTCCCCCAGCACGAAGGACCCGGAACTCACCTCCATCTCTCGGCGCCATTCCGCAGTCATGTCGAGAAGCGCCTTAGCATCGGCCGGCGACAGGACCATCCCACATCCAGCCCACACGGCCTTGCCCGATTCGTAGGCGGCCGGATCGCGAATGACCCGGGTGAGCAACACCTGCCCTGCCGTCACATCCTTGGCGAATTCACCGCCGGGCAGCACGAACGTCGTTCCGTCGCCGATTGACCGCAGCGTGAGCGCGTCACCGGACGACGGCACAGCCGTCACCTCGAGCAGGTCGGTATAGGAATGTTTGAGCGGATCGAGCCAGACCCGCTCTTCATTTGCGATATGTTCCGTAATGACGTCGCGCAACTGCTCAATGAGGGTCAGCT
>CAYNLM010000144.1:0-9348 GCA_964398045.1 uncultured Nitrospira sp.
GTCCTTAACGGCGCGCACGGCCCCCCGCGGAGGCGCGGAAGGTGAGCGCGCCGTCCAGCGCGCCGTTCCACCAATGCCCTCGATCTTCCCCGCCTGCGCGATGCGGATGGTGGGCGGTCCGACCACGGAAGCGGCCAGCTCGGCATAGGAAAATTTCAATGAGGAGCTGCCGCAGTTCAACGCGAGGACGCGCATCACAGTGTCAACCTCAGCATGGAGCAGCGTAATCTTCTTTCAACTAGGGCAACCCCTAGCGCCAAAAAAATATTTGAATTCGTTATTTGCCGTCTTGAGTCTGCTCCAAGAACTCAGTAGACTTCAATGAAGAAGTGTTCTTTTCTCTCCCGACACCGATAACCACCGTAGAAATAGGAACCTCCCATGTCTGATACATGCCGCGTCTTGTTGGCCGATGATCACGTGCTGGTCGCCGAAGGAATTCAGAAACTGTTGGAGCCGGAATTTGAGCTGGTGGGGATCGTCGCGGACGGCCGCTCGCTGGTGGCGGCCGCCGCGAAACTGCAGCCCGACATCGCCGTGGTGGACATCTCACTGCCGCTCTTGAACGGCCTCGACGCGTCCCAGCACGTCAAGAAGACCAATCCCAACATCAAGATCATCATCTTGACGATGCACTCGGAACCGAACTTCGTCACGCAAGCCTTTCGCGTCGGCGTCTCCGGCTATGTCCTGAAGCAATCGGTCGGATCGGAATTGGTGCAGGCGATCCGTGAAGTCATGAAGGGACGCACGTTTGTCTCGCCGATGGTCACGCAGAGCCTCGTGGACCAGGCCGTCAATCCGTCGAACGCTTCGACCGCGGGGGACGCGAACCGATTCGCTCAAACGCTCAGCTCTCGTCAACGCGAGGTGTTGCAACTGGTGGCGGAAGGCAAGGCGACGAAGGAAATCGCGTCGATTCTGAACGTCTCCATCAAGACCGTGGAGTTCCACAAGACGCGCATCATGAAAGAACTCCGGCTGCGCACCGCGGCTGAGCTGACCAAATACGCCATCTCCGCCGGACTCACCTCGATCCACTGAGATCAGGAGCGGAGCCGAAGAGCTGCCATCAGCCATATGCTATGTGCTCTTGTCTTAGAGGGAGGTAATGCCCTGCGCGAGGGCAAACTTGATGAGATCGGAGGTGGTGTGAACGCCGAGCTTGCGCGTGATGTTCGCCTTGTGGAATTCCACCGTCTTCATGGAGATGTTCAATCGCTGCGCGATGTCTTTCGTAGACCGTCCGTCCGCCAACAACACCAGGATCTCCCGCTGACGCCCCGTCAGATCGCTTGAATAACCTTCCGGTCTGAACCATTCATGCTCGACGGCTTCCCGCACGTCGGCGTCGATCTTCCTCGACACAAAGCGCTTGTTCATCATCACGCTCTCGATCGCCGCCAGCAGCTCGTCCGAGGCGGACTGCTTCAGCACATAGCCGGTGGCCCCGGCCCGAAAGGCTTCGCTCACCGAGATGGCTTCGGTCAACATCGTCACCAGGATGATCTTGACGGATGGCAGCAGCATCTTCAGCTGCCGCGCCGCTTCGAAACCGCTCATGCCGGGCAGCATGGCATCGAGCAGCACGACATCCGGATGCAGCTCCTTGGCCAGGCTGAGAAGTTCCTGGGCGTCATGAGCGGAACCGACGATCGTGCAATGCGGCTCGATCAACTGGCGAAGACTGTCCAATACGAGGGGATGATCGTCAACAAGAAGCACTTTGGCTCGAGGCATGGTCGTCTCGGTTCCTGGCTCATTGCGAGCCCCTACTGTTGGGAGGCGCTCGACCTCATCATCATACATCTGAGTTTCCGAATTCAACCGGATTTAACAGCCCCGATACGAAGCGTATCAAGATAGCCGGCGTCCGAAGAACTGGGCGACCCCCTTGATCATAGGACCGGATTCGCTGGGGGTCTTCCGAGTATGAGCGGGCTCAGCCGCCACGTATGCTGTGGTCATGCACACAGCGGGAGCACGACGCCGACCCTCCAGGTTGTACCTGGAGTCGACCCGGGATGAACGGTACGGGGTGCTGCCTGGAGAAGATCGCCTTGTCGGGGTCGTCATGACGAGGCAGGTGGTGACGATCCACCCTTCGGCGTCGGTGCAGGAAGCCGCGAAGACCATGCGGGACCGTCAGGCACAGGCGCTGGTCGTGTCCCATGAGAACCGGCTGATGGGCATGGTCACCGAGCATGACGTCGTGGTGAACGGAACCACCCGGGCCGAGCATCCCGATTCCATTCCCGTGGAAAAGATACTGCCCCCCGGTGAACCGGCCGTATGCCGAGACGACGCCATTCTCGCCGATGTCGCCCGCCTGATGGCGGAACGCCGGCTGCAATCCCTGCCGGTGATGAGCCGGGACGGCTCCGTGGTGGGAATCTTATCTCTGCTCGATGTGGCCGGCACGGTCATGCCCGGCGTCGCGAGAGCCTGGCTCTCCCGGATACGATCGAGTGGAACAGCTGGAGAGCGTTGAGTGGGAAAGCCTTGAGGTTTCGGTCGTCAGCTCAATGCTCTCCGACTGAACGGATTCAACGATGAAGTAGAAGTAAAGGAGGTCGAATCCATGAAAGACGGGTCGTTCACCATGGACATCCAAACCATCCGTGATCGCGCGCGGAAACAGATTACAGACGGAGCCGTGACGGCCGGCTATAAGGCCGAGCCGGAGACCGTGCTGCGCCTCTTGAACGAAGCCTTGGCGACCGAACTGGTCTGCACCATGCGCTACAAGCGCCATTACTTCATGGCCAAGGGCATTCACTCCGACAGCGTGAAGAGCGAGTTCTTGGAACATGCCCAGGAAGAACAAGCCCATGCCGACGCGATCGCCGAGCGCATCGTGCAGTTGGGCGGCGAGCCGAATTTCTCCCCGGCCGGCATTCTGGACCGCAGCCACTCCGAATACGCCGAGGGGACGTCGCTGGAAGACATGATTAAGGAGGACTTGGTCGCCGAACGGATCGCCATCGACAGCTATCGGCAGATGATCGACTACATCGGCGGCGACGATCCCACCACCCGCCGTCTGCTGGAAGAGGTGACCGCCAAAGAAGAAGAGCATGCCGAGGATCTCGCCAGCCTTCTCGCCAACCGGTAAGGGTAAGAAGGAGGCGGTCATGACTAACGTACAGGTTACCCTGTGTGGGCTGGCCTGGATCATTGGAACGGCCGGGATAGGGCTGGGCGCGACACCACAAGACATCCAACTCGCCGACCACGTTCAGCAGCGGCTGAGGTCCGACAGCCAACTCAAGAGCGACCGTATTTTGGTCCAGGCGGACGACGGTCATGTGGTGCTGTCCGGCACGGTCGATACGGCCTACATGAAGCAGGCGGCAACCGGAGCCGCCATGTCCGTCGTGGGCGTGCGCTCGATCGACAATCATCTGGCGGTGGCGGGCGAAGCGCCGAGCGACGTGCAGTTGGAGGCCTCCGTCATGGATGTCATGAACCGAAGCGCCCTGACGGCCGGCAGTACGATCGTGGTCCACGCGGCCAAGGGAGAAGTCACGCTGGAAGGCGTGGTGCCGAGCGAATCGGCCCGCCGTGAAGCGACCCGGCTCGCCCAGACCGTTCTCGGCGTGCACGGCATCCGCAACCGCTTGTCCGTCACCAACGCGCAAACCGCGGGCGCCTCATCCGGCTACTAGTGTCGTGTCTCGTCATTCGTCGCTCGTATCTCGCAGACAATTTCAATTCACGACGTACGTCCCGCTCCAGCTCCCCTTTCCACTAGGCTCTGTCTAGACGCATTTCCATTGGGGGCACGATCCGCGGTTCTCTAGGGACTCCGCCAGTCGTTCCCGACAGCGCAGGCACGATACAACGTAGAAGGAAACATTACGGCCAATAAAGGAGGACCTATGAATAGCGACACGTTTAAAGGCCAATGGAATCAGTTCAAGGGTGAACTGAAACGCCAATGGGGCAAATTTACCGACGACGATCTGCTGCAGATCGAAGGGAATTACGACAAGTTCATCGGCAAAGTGCAGGAACGGTACGGCGACAAAAAGGACGAGATCGTCGGCTGGGCCGACACCTGGCATCAAAACAGGAAACAGGAACCGGTCGGGCACGGACAACGTTGATCACTCCCTCGTGTTTCTTAACCCAATCCAAGGAGGTTGATATGAAGAAGATGATCCTTGCCAGCATGATGATGGCGATAGCGGCCGCCGGCCCGGCTTGGGCATTGTTTGAAACCAACAAGGAACTCATCTCCAGCGCGAAGATCAACTTGGAGGACGCGATCCGCAGCGCGATCAAGGAGGTCCCGGGACGAGCCGCTGAAGCCGATCTGGGGAAGAACGAAGGCAAGACCGTCTGGAAAATCGAAGTGATCGACAAGAACA
Organism: uncultured Nitrospira sp.; assembly: GCA_964398045.1. Lineage (GTDB taxonomy): Bacteria > Nitrospirota > Nitrospiria > Nitrospirales > Nitrospiraceae > Nitrospira_D. The sequence continues at coordinate 4,374 of CAYNLM010000144.1, forward strand.
ACAAGAGCCAAACGGTCTACGTCGACGCCCAAACCGGCATGGCGAAGCTGGAGAAGTAGCCCCTCTCCCCAACCCTCTCCCCCGACTCGGGGGAGAGGCGAAGGTGGGGGGAACGGCAAAAGGAGGAACAATGTCACATCCACAGAGACTGCGGCGCGCGTTGATCGTCGGGGCGATTGCGGCGATGGCCGGCCTGCTGCCAAGCCCCGCACCGGCTGAGCATCGCGGCGACCACGGTGACGACCTGTTCAACCAAGTCGAGATCGGTCCTGTCATGCTGGGAGGTCGGGCCACCTATTTCGACCCGAAGGAAGGCAGCGGAGAATGGTACGGCGGCGCGCAATTGCGCTTCTACCCCTCCCATTACTTCGCCATCGAAGGATCGGCGGATTATCGGCGGAACGATTTCGGCCAGACCCGCACGCACACCTATCCGGTGCAAGTCTCGGCCTTAATCTATCCCCTCGGCACGACTCGGCTCGCGCCGTTCATTCTCGGCGGCGGGGGATGGTACTATACCACGGTGAAAGGACCAGGCGGATTCGACGATACCCAGAACCGGTTCGGACTCCATGCCGGCGGCGGTCTGCAGTTCTTTCTCAATCGGCACTGGTCGATCGACGGCACCTACCGGTACATCTGGCTGGAAAAGGTGCAATCCCGCGATCAAAACATCGTCGACAAGAAGTTCGACGATAACGGCCACATGGTGACCATCGGCCTGAATTTCCATTTCTGATCAGCCAGCATCGAGCAATGCAACGAACGAACTGGGACATCAATCGGTCGATTGTAGCGGGCGTGCAATTTGAAAACGCGCGCATCGGGGACAGGCAAATCCAGCTGCTGGCGGAATATTATGCCGGCCCTTCCCCGGATGGACAGTTTTACACGCAACGAGTCAGTTGGTACGGCATCGGCGTGCACCTGTATTTTTGACGCACGACCGGCGGGACTTATGAGAGGAGCCTAGGGCCCCATGCAGGCAAATCTCGGACTCGTCCTAGTTAGACCGTCTCCGGTTCGGGCAGTAGAGTGGCTGTATGGCACAGAGGGACGATCAAGACAGCCGGCAGCCGGTACTCATGTGCGCCTGCTGCTGGATGATTCAGCCGCCGCCGGACCATCTGATGTTTGAGTTCGATCAGTGGGTGGATCCCACCACGTTCATGTCCTGGTCCGACGGCGGCACCAATGACTATCTGCTCGTGGACGGATTTTGCGAACGTTGCCTCTCCGACATGGCGCGACAGTCCGAGGTGTCGTACCAGCGGCAGAGCGTGGAACGTCTCAACGCGTAAGAGGCGCATCATGAGAAACCCCCTCATCGCCGGTCTGGTGCTGCTCATCACGGGGATGCTTCCGTACGGCGGCGTGCCTCCGGTGTACGCTCAAGAAACGTTATGGAATACATGGCGCAACGGCGGACTCCAGGCGCTGCAGGAAGGCCGGTTGGCGGACGCCGAGCGGCTGCTGATCGCGGCGCTCGAACAGGCGGAAAAGTACGGGACTGAGGATCTGCGGGTAGCCGATGCGGCCAACGACCTGGCCGTCGTTTATGCCACCGCCGGCCGAACCACGGAAGCCGAACTCCTTTTCAATCGGGCATTGATGATCGGCGAAAAGGGTCTGGGAAGGGATCACCCCGGCGTCGGCGCTACCGTCCAGAATCTCGGCATTCTCTATGCCACCCAGCAGAAATATCGTGAGGCGGAGCCATTGTTGAAACGGGCGCTCGAGATCAATCTCAAACGCTACGGCGTCAATCACACGCGCACGGCCCTCACCTTGAAAACCCTGTCCAGCTTTTACGCCATTCAAGGGCAGCTGACCGAGGCCGAGAAATTCATTCAGAAATCACTGGCGATTCTGGAAGCCAGCCGGGTCGGCAACAGCGATCCGCAGATGACGTCCACCCTGGAAGTCTTTGCGGCAATTCTCCGCAACACCAATCGTGATCGTGAGGCGCAAGAGATCGAGCGGCGCCTGCAGGCGGGTCAGGAAGAGACCATGTTCCATTAACGCTCCCCACCGAAAGGAGCCACTATGCTGAGCTGGGCCGTGACTTTTCTCATCGTCGCCATAATCGCCGGTTTGCTCGGCCTCACCGGAGTAGCCGGGACGGCGACACAAATCGCCTATGTCCTGTTCATCGTGTTTCTCATTTTCGCCGCTGTGAGTTTTATCATGGGGCGTCGTCCGCCGGTCACATAAGCCCTCTCCCTGACCCACTCCCCGCCGGGGAGAGGGAAGGGTGAGGGGCGACGGGAGGGGGAACGTCGAACCTCGAACTTCGAACCACGGCGGAAGAGGCCATGATGAGAAGCGGTATTGCACGAAACCTAGCCCTGACCGTAACCATGGCCGGCATCCTGTCGGTCGCCGTGAGCTGGGCCGCGGTTCCACCGCAAGGTCAGGTGGAAGGCGAAGTCGTGCAAGTCTTCTCCACGATGATCGTCATCAAAAACGAGCAGGGCCACGCGACGATTTTGCAGCTCACGTCGAGAACTCAGCTGGGGGGACAATTCAAACCAGGCGACAAGGTGGTGGCCTACATCACCCCCTACGGAGTCACCTCCGTCCAATTGAAGGCCAACACAGCGCTGATCCCGTAAGCGGCGTGAAACGCACCTCGTGAAGCGTCGTTCGCTTGCGAGATACGAGATACGAACGACGAGATACGCTAATACCACCTATCCCCCGAACGGCAGAGGTTCTTGCGTGGGCGCTGGGGGCAGATCGGCTTTGGATGCGGCGCGTGCGATTGTTTGATACAACAATTCCGCGGCCGACTCTTTCGTGAGCAGTGCCGCCGCGCCGGCGGCTCTCATGGCCTCGGAGACCTGGCCGGAGGCGTTCACCGACAGTCCGATCACGACGATCTCCGGGCGATCCTGTCTGATGCGGCGGGTCGCCTCGATGCCGTCCACTTCGGGCATGTTGACGTCCATCACGATGATGTTCGGCGAGAGGTCCCGGGCCAGCACGATCGCCTCTTCGCCGTTTCCCGCCTCGCCGATGACCTCGATGTCGGAGTAGCCCGACAACACGCTTTTCAACCCTTCCCGTACCATGGCGTGATCATCCACAAGAAGCACGCGAATCGAAGACCGTGATGCGTAATCCGTGATGCGTGATGCGCTTGCGGAAACACCGTTCGGCTCTTCTACGCGTAGCGCTTCACGCTTCACGCTTAACGGCTCGGCGGCTCCGCCGCCGAGCGGCAGCGTCAGCGTCGCGACGGCGCCTTGGCCGCGCAACGATTCAACGGCAAAAGCACCGCCGAGCGCCTGCATGCGCTCCCGGATGCTGAACAAGCCGAATTTGTCGCGCGCGATTTGCGCGACGGACGGGTCAAACCCGATCCCCTGATCACGAACCAGGAGCGTAAGCGGTCGGTCCTCGCCGTAGTCGAGCACGACTTCGGCATCCATCGTCTGCGAATGCTTGAGCACGTTCATCAAGAGTTCCCGCGTCGATTGATACAGGAGCGACGCCTGATCGATCGACAAGGGCGGCGCGTCACGCGGCACATTCACATTCACGGTCAAGCCGCGCCGCCGCATTTCATCCCCCAGCCACAGCAGCGCGGCCGATAAGCCGAATTGCTCAAGCACCGGCGGCACCAGCTGCGCGACCAACGACCGTGTATACGTCAACGACCGGTCAAAGATCTCGTCGGCTTCCTGAATTTGTTCGCGCGGCGGAGCATTGCCCAGCTTTTGCAGCGCCTGGCTGAGCTTGATGCGGCCGACCACCAGTAATTGAGCGAGATAGTCGTGCAACTCGGCGGCGATCCTCCGCCGTTCACGTTGCTCTGCGAGATTCAATTCCGTGGTCAACGCCCGTAAGCGCTGCTGCGAATCGGTTAATTCGCTCGTCCGTTCGGCGACACGCCGCTCCAGCTCCATCGTGAGGTTCAGCAACGCGGCCTCCGCTTCTTTGCGCTCAGTGATGTCCTCGACCACGGAAATGGTGCGAAGGGGACGGCGTGCCGCGTCACGGATAAGCCGCGCCGAGACGCGCACCCACCGGATAGTCCCCTGCTTCCTGAGATACCGCTTTTCGCTGTGATATTCCTCCGTCTCCCCGCGCAACAGACGGCCGATCTCCGGATCGTCCGTCGGACGATCGTCCGGATGAGTCAGATCGTGCGGGGTCATGCCGAGCAATTCGTCCCGGCTGTACCCGGTGATCGCGCAAAAGCGGTCGTTCACTCGGAGAAAGCAGCCCGTTTCCGCGTTCAACTGCGCCTGGCCCACTGCCGCCAGCTCAAAATTGACCCGGAACTGTTCTTCACTCTGCCGCAGCGCTTCCTCCGCCTGTTTGCGCTCGCTGATGTCGGTATGCCTACCGACCCATTCGGCGATCGTCCCCTCGTCATTCCATACCGGCACGGCCCGCACCTCCGTCCATCGATAGTCGCCGTCCCGATGCCATAAGCGGTAGTCCGTCTCCAGCGGCGACTGAGTCGAGATCGCGGTGCGCCACTCCTGTTCCACGCGCCCGCGGTCATCCGGATGGACGGCGTTGAGCCATCCCCAACCTTTGCGGGCGTCCACAGTTTGCCCGGTGAATGCCTGCCAGCTCGGCGAATCCTTCACCACAGTCCCATCCGGCTCGGCGATCCAGAGCACCTGCGCGGACGCCTGCACCAAGGCGCCGGCCCGCGCCTGGTTCAACCGCAGATCTCCCTCTTGCCGCCGCGCGCGAATCAACAGCAGAGACACGATCCAGACCAGGAGGATGCCGATCCCACGATTGACGGCCGACATCCAGGTGAGCGCTCCCCCCGGCGTGAAGAAAAACGACGTGGTCACCAACCCCATCGTAGTGACCGCCCCGGCGATCACGAGCCGATGATCGAACGGCACCATGCGCGACAACAGCCAGATCGGCGCCAGATACAGCAAACACAGCACCAGCACGAGCGGCATGTTGAAATCCAGCCAGCCTACAACGGCGAACATGGCCG
>CAYNLM010000145.1:0-9237 GCA_964398045.1 uncultured Nitrospira sp.
AGCGTGCTCTTCCCGGCGCCGGAGGCGCCGACAATGGCAATCAACTCGCCGCGCTGAATCTCGAGATTGATCCCCTTGAGGACCGGCAGCTCGTACGAACCCATGGAGAAGGATTTATGGAGATCGGTGACTTTGATCATGGATGGATTTGGCGATCTGGTGATTTGGTGATTGTGTGAAGTAAAGAACGGAAAAAGGTGGCTTTCAGCCAGACCGACCTCACTTCGCACTTCACCAGATCACCAGATCCTACTTTCTTCACGTTCATTCATACCGCAACGCCGCGACCGGTTCGAGCTTGGCCGCCTGGCTGGCCGGGTAGACGGTCGCGGCGAAGCTGATGAGAATGGCCGACCCGGCGACCAGCAACACGTCTTCGGCCAACACATGGACCGGGATCTTGGAAATGTAATAGACCGTCGGATCGAAGGTCCAGAATGTCTGAATCAGCCAGAGGAAGGCATAGCCCAACGGAATACCGATGGCGGTCCCGCTGAAGCCGATGATCAATCCGTTCAACATAAAAATCCTGCGAATGCTGCGCTTGGTGGCGCCCATCGCTTTGAGAATGGCAATTTCCTTTTGCTTCTCCGTCACAATCATCGTGAGCGTGCTCACAATGTTGAAGGACGCCACGATGGTAATGAGCACCAGCAGCAGAAACATCATGGTCTTTTCGAGCTTGAGCGCCGAAAACAGATTGCGGTTCATCTGCATCCAGTCCCGGGCTCCATGGCTGAAGCCCAACTCATGCTCGATGTCGCGGGCGATCTCTCCCGCGCTGAACACGTCCGTGACCTTGACCTCAATCCCTGTGACGCTCTGTCCCATGTTGAAAAACTTCTGGGCCTCTGCCAAGTCGATATAGGCCAGCGAGGAATCGTATTCGTACATCCCGGAATGGAACAGAGCCACGATGGCAAAGGTTCGAATCTTCGGCACCATGCCCATGGCGCTGATCGGTCCGACCGGAGACACCACGTTGACCGTGTCTCCCACGTACACACCGAGCCGCAACGCGAGTTCCTTTCCTAAAATGATTCCGGGTTTCTCCACTAACTGAGGTTCGCCCTGCGGATCATCGACCGGCGCCTGCTTGACTTTCATGGGCACGAGGAGATCGGTCAGTTGACCGGTGGAAATATTCTTGGCCAGTTCGGTCACCTGCGCCTCGCGCTGCGGGTCGATGCCGCGCAGGACGATGCCTTGCACGCCGGACTGGGTCGTGAGCAGCACCTGGCGCAGGACGAAGGGGGTCGCGGCAACCACGTTGGACACGGTCTTGATCTTTTCGATGACCGGATCGTAGTCCGTCATGTTTTCTTTCATCCGCTCCTGCACGATGATGTGGGCCGTCGTGCCCAGGATCTTGCCCTGAATGTCTTCCTTGAATCCGGTCATGATCCCGACGGTGCCGATCAGCGCGGCCACGCCGAGCGTGATGCCGGCGATCGAGACGAAGGTGTTGAGTGAAATGGTTCGGTTGCGTCGCTTGGCGCGCAGGTAGCGGAGCCCGACGAAAATTTCATAGGGAAGGGCCAAGCTATTTCTCCGGCCTCAATTGAGGAAAGAGGACCACGTCGCGGATGGAGGCCTGGTTGGTGAACAGCATGATCAGCCGGTCGATGCCGATGCCTTCGCCGGCCGTCGGCGGCATGCCGAATTCGAGCGCGCGGAGAAAATCCTCATCGACCAAGTGCGCTTCCTCATCGCCCGCTTCACGCTGCGCCGCCTGGCCTTCGAACCGTTCCCGTTGATCGAGCGGGTCGTTCAACTCGGAAAAGGCGTTGGCGATTTCACGGCCCGCAATGTACAGCTCGAACCGATCGGTGAGGGTGGGATCGGAATCTTTCCGCCTGGCCAGCGGAGAAATCTCGATCGGATAGTCGGTGATGAACGTCGGCTGTTGGAGATTCGGCTCGACCGTTTCCTCGAAAATTTCGTTGACGATCGTGAACAGCGAGGCCTTCGGATCCACCGGTATGTTCAACTGCTTGGCCGCTGCGAGCGCCTTGTCCCGATCGTGCAGCACGGACGCGTCGAGGTTATTCACCTCCAGGATCGATTGATGATAGGACCAGCGCCGCCAGGGCGGCGCCAGGGTGATCTCCTTGCCCTGATAGTCGATGACGGTCTTGCCGAGGATCTGTTGCGCGAGAGTCGAAATCATCTCTTCGGTCAACATGATCAGATCATGATAATCGGCATAGGAGACGTAGAACTCCAGCATCGTGAATTCGGGATTGTGGATCGTCGAGATCCCTTCATTCCTGAAATTCCGATTGATTTCAAATACGCGGGGAAATCCGCCGACGATCAGCCGCTTCAAATACAGCTCGGGCGCAATGCGTAAATAGAGATCGACGCCGAGCGCATTATGGTGCGTGACGAAGGGCTTCGCCGTCGCTCCGCCGGGGATGGGATGCATCATCGGCGTTTCGACTTCAAGAAAGCCCCGTTCGATCAGAAAGGCGCGAATGCCGGCAATGATCCGGCTGCGCGTCGAGAAGATCTGATGGACCTCCGGGTTCGCAATCAGATCCACGTAGCGCTGGCGATAGCGCGTTTCGACATCGGTCAATCCATGCCATTTCTCAGGCAGCGGCCGGAGCGCCTTGCTCAAGAAGGTGAGTTGATGCACCTCGACCGTGAATTCATTTGTCTTCGTGCGGAATAAGACACCGGTCACGCCGATCCAATCGCCCAGATCGAGCTGCTCGCACACAGTGTAGGCCTGTTCGGAGAGCAGGTCTTTCTTGAGATACACCTGCAGGCGATCGGACCCGTCTTGCAGGACGGCGAACGCCGCCTTGCCGAACCGGCGAAGCGCCACCACGCGCCCGGCGAGGGTGCAGGGGATTTTTTCTTGTTCCAAGACCTCCTTCGTCTTCTCGCCGTGCAGTTTGATCAGTTGGCCGGCCCGGTCCTTGACCTCGAAGCGGGTGCCGTAGGGCGCCACGCCGGCGTCGCGCAGTTGATGGAGTTTCTTGATCCGTTGCTGTCGCTGTTCGTTCAGTTCATCCATAGTGGTCTATCCGGTCTGTTTGATCTTTCTGGTCTGTCTCGTCGTCCTGGTCTGCCCGGTCTGGTCCCTGCCAGAGAGACAAGACAGACCAAACCAACCAGATAGACGATCCTTACAAGTCTTCGTCCGTATCACTGACTGCCGTGAGCGGCTCGCTTCCTTTCGTCATTTTCTTCTTTAAATACGCTTCGATGAACCCGTCGATGTCGCCGTCCATGACGGACGACACCTGGCTGGTCTCATGGCCGGTGCGATGGTCCTTCACCATCTGATACGGCTGGAAGACGTATGAGCGGATCTGGCTGCCCCAGGCGATGTCTTTTTTTTCGCCGACGATTGCGTTGAACTCCGCCTCTTTCTTTTTTTGTTCCAATTCAAACAGGCGCGCCTTCAAAATCTTCATCGCGCCGTTGCGGTTCTGCAGTTGCGATCGCTCGTTCTGGCATTGCACGACGATGCCGCTCGGCAGGTGTGTGATGCGGATGGCGGTTTCCACCTTGTTCACGTTCTGGCCGCCGGCGCCGCCGGCACGAAACGTATCGATTCTCAGATCTTTGTCCTCGATGGCGACGTCGATGTCCTCGCTGAGTTCCGGATACACGAAGACCGAGGCGAAGGACGTGTGCCGCCGCTTGTTCGAGTCGAACGGGGAGATGCGCACCAATCGATGAACTCCCGCTTCGGCCTTCAAGTAGCCGTAGGCATAGGGACCGGTAATCGACAGCGTGACGCTCTTGATGCCGGCTTCATCGCCCGCGAGCAAGTCCAATGTCTCCACCTTAAACTTCTTGCTCTCCGCCCACCGCACATACATGCGCAGGAGCATCTGCGCCCAGTCTTGTGATTCCGTGCCGCCGGCGCCGGGGTGAATCGCCATGATGGCGTTGTTCGGGTCCAACTCACCCGAGAGCAGGAGCTCGAGGCGCAGCGTCGCCAAGCGGGGCTCAAACTGATTCAGTTCCGTCGTCAGTTCCTGTTCCAGCGCGGCATCGCCGCTTTCGTGCGCCAGTTCAAGGAGCGCGCCCAGGTCATTGACCTTCGCTTCGATTTCGCGCCACTGCTGCAGCTCCCGTTCCAGCGTCGCTTTTCTGCGGCTGATGCCGGCCGCGGCGCGCGCGTCGGTCCAAAAATTGGGCTGCCCCATTTGGGCTTCGAGTTCCTGCAGGTCGGACGTCATGCGGGCGAAGTCAAAGATGCCCCCGTAACTCGGCGACTTGTTCTCCGACGGTCCGCACACGAGCTTGGACTTCATCCAGCATGATTCAACCCCCTTCCTGTCCTTCCTGTTACGCGGGTGTGATGGCGGTTGTGCCGTGGGCTGGTTCCTTGGTGCGAAACAATCCGAACAGGCACAACAGCGCGCAGATTATCACACAGCCGTAGGCAAACACATCCCCATGCTGGGTATAGAAGGTATGGGGCTGCCAGGCCGTGATCGTAGCCTGCATCGCTTCCTCGGTGAAGAGCGGCGAGGCCTGGAGGATGCGCCCGAAGGGATCGATGAAGCCCGAGATTCCCGTATTCGCCGATCGCGCGAAAGCCAGATGGTTCTCGACCGAACGGAAGACCACCATCGCAAAATGTTGCGCCGGCGCGGACGACGGCCCGAACCAGCCGTCGTTCGTAATGGTCACCAGAAATTCAGCGCCGTTCGCGGCAAACCGCCGGACGAGATCGGGAAAGATCACTTCATAGCAAATCGCCACGCCGAACTTGACGGGGCGGGGAGCCATACCGCTCGAGATAGTCTTCGGCGTGAACGTCAGCACCGTCGAGCCGGGGCCGGCCTCGAAATCACCGATGCCTTCCACCAGCTTGTCCAGAAAAAAGAGGACCGATGATTTAAGCGGAATGTATTCACCGAACGGCACCAAATGATGCTTGTCGTAGCGGCCGAGCAGATGCCCGTCCGGATTCAGGAGGTACGCGCTGTTGAGAAGATAGGGCCGCCGATCCGGATAAAATCGCAGCGCGGGGCTGCCCAATAAAATGGGTGCCTTGGCGCGTTCGGCCCAGGCGATCAGTTCCAGCTGATAGTCCTTTTCCCGTTCCAGAATAAAGGGTGTGGCCGCCTCCGGCCAGACGACGAGGTCCATGCCGGTGCCGAGCCGTCCGGTCAGCCGATTGAATCGCTCCATCGTCTCGTCGCGAAAGGCCAGATCCCACTTGACCGCCTGATCGATGTTCGGCTGCACCACGCCGACGCTGAGGGTCGCCCGCGGAATGTTGGAGAACGGCGCTTCGGAAGAAATCCACGCCCCATACTCCCAGGAGAGCGCCATCAGGAGCGCCGTCATCGTCACCAATTCCCAGGGCAGCTTGGCCGGGCGAAAGCCGCGGAAAAATGGCATGAGCCATGAAGAGAATTCGGCCAGCGCCAGGTTGACGAGGATGATCAAGAACGACACGCCGTAGACGCCGAAATGGTCCGCAATCTGAATCAACTCGATCTGCCGATATTGCGAATAGCCGAGTAGGCACCAGGGCAGGCCCGACAGGAAATACGTCCGCAGCAGCTCGAGGCTCACCCAAAAACACGGCGCCAGGAAGATGCCGTACCGGGGGATCAATTCCCGCAGCCAGACGACGCTCACACTGTAGAGACCGATATAGACGCCTAAATAAGCGGTGAGGAGTAAGAGAATGGCATAACTGATCGGCAGCGGCACCTTTCCATACGTCGTCATAGCCGTCACGACCCAGGCCATGATGCCGGTGAAGCCGAGGGAGCCGGTCAGCCATCCGAGCCAAAACGCGCGCCGCTTCGGAATGTGATCCAAGGCCAAGTGGAGGGGAATCAGGGCGACCCAGGCGAGGTACCCGAGGTCAAACTTGGGAAAGCAGAGAGGCAACAGCAGCCCGCTCGCGCAGGCAAGAAGTATCTGGCGCGCACGAGCTCGGTCCATTGGGGGGTAACCATAACGAAAAGCCCGCTTGACTTGCAAGGGAACAGTCGAAGAATCATGGGCTTGGGGGTGCTTTTTCATTGCAAAGCAGGTATCCTGAATCTCGATGGAGCGGCGTCAACATCGGCGGGTTCCGGCGCAAGTGAAAAGTTTATTGCGGGCCAACTCGCACGAAGTGGAAGGGGAGACGGTCGATCTGTCTCTGGGCGGGGCGAGAATGGAGAGCGACCTTGTCGTGCATCCCGGCAAGCAGATCGTGGTGAAACTGATCGTGCCCGGCCTGGAGGAGCCCATTTTCATCGAACAGGCGCAGGTCCAGTGGATTCACGATCAGACGTTCGGCGTCCGGTTCCTCGAAATCCGGCAGCGGCAATTGGACGAATTGGAGCAACTCATCGACGAATGTATCGCGCTGGACGAAGGCGGTGAACCATGACAATCAGCACCACTTCACAGGTGCCAACCCAGGAAGACCCCCACTCATGGATCGGCGGTGAAGCGGCCGTCGGTGCGCAGGCGGAACGACATGTCCGTTCACAGGAAAAGAATATCCGCGGCCTGGCCGCAACCATCTTGGGGCTCGCCTTTGTCGGCGGCTTTACCCTTGCCGGCGCCATCTGCAGGTTGATCAGGCGAGGCGACTAACCCGCACAACTGAACCTTCTTCCCATCCAGTGCTTTTCTGCGACGCCTGATTCCTCCGCTCGGACGCCTCCTCCTTAGCAGCATAACCACAAGAGCCAAGACTCGCGCCCCCCGTTCATGGCCTCGTCTGTTCCGGCCTTTGATGCGTCCATTCGCGCGGCTGCGCCGCGGTGGAGAGATAGGCCTGGCCGAAGCCCAGCACCAAGTGAGCCTCCTCCATCCGCAGCTCCCACAGATTGAAATCCGCGAATGCGAACATCGTGGACGATGTGGGGAACCGCGCCAGATACCGTTCCCGGACCTGACCATAGTGTGGCGCCTCGGGTGCCAGAATAACCCCCAGACCCTGAAGATTCATCCGCTTCAATCCCAGAGGATTCTTCTCCGGACTGTCGGCCTCGGAAAGGAACAGTGAGAGGCGCGGATCGGCCAGCAGGTGCTGAGTATGCAGGGCCAGCCGGCTCAGGTGCACATACACACGCGTCCAGTCGTCGCCGAAGACGAACGGCACATGCGATCCAAAAGGCCGGCCACGGCGCAGCGTCAACAACACGCCCGCGCGAATGTCTCGAACCAGCGCCTCCCACGCCGCCTGCACTGCCTCATGCGTCATCGAGTCCGGCATGGTGCCTCTCCTTCAGTCGTTCTCCGCCGTCTTCGGTTCTCTCGAGATGGTCCACAACGTCGGTTCCTCCTCTATCGGTCTCGCCCCCCTATCGCTTGACCATAGCATCCGGTCTCACAGCACATCTCGCGAACGGTTGTACTCACCGCTCTGGATAGATAAGCTGAGAATGGCCTGTGTTCAGTTAATCACGAGGAAGCAGGACATGAAAGAGCCAAAAACCAGCGTGTGGATCGGGATCGTGACATTCGCCTGCGCGCTCGGCGTCACGGTGCTGGATTTTCTGCCTTGGTTTCGGGGACTGCCCTGGTACGGACTCTATGTCGTCCCGGTCGTCTGGATCGCGCTCTGGTCGGCGGAAGATGACGTGTTTCCGGTCACCGCGCTGGCCGTCATCGTCAGTCTGCTCTCCATGCTCCGCGGGTTTGTGTCCGTCGGAAGCGTGGCTCCCATCTCCATCGGTGACCGCGTTGTCATCATCACCGCCATCTGGTCCACCGTCCTCCTAGCCGTCCTCCGCAAACGCGCCCGCCGTACTTATAAATGGATCAACCTCGCCGGCAGGCGGTAACTCTCGTCTCTCTGGTTTATTGGGCCCGTCTTGCCTATCCGGTCGAAGTTCCCCCGGGCGCCCGGCTGAATCGTGCCTTGTCCGACGCGGTCCGCCAAATTCAAGCGAGGCCCCTCCGCGCCAAGGATCTGCGAACAGTCGCCTCCCGTTAGATTCTTCCGCGATTCACCAGGAAACGAAACGCGCCGACCTTCCGGGAAGGTTCTGCAGTGGCGACCCGAGGTGCGTGAAATGCCACCGGGGGGCATCTGCCGCTCTCACGAAGGAGCGGCCTATTCTTGACGAACCAAAGGAGCGGTATGTAGGGTCAAGGCAACAGGCACAATGGACACGAAGAATAAGCTTAATGTATTGGTGGAGCGCCGATTCAACGCCTCCCCGGAGCGAGTGTTCGACGCATGGCTGGATCCCGCCCTCATCGGCCGGTGGATGTTCGGGCCGGCGGTTCGTGACGAAGAGATCAGTCGGCTGACGGTCGATGCACGGGTGGGGGGCTCATTCTCGTTCGTGGTCCGCCGCCAGGGTGAAGAGATCAATCATGTCGGCAGATACCTCCACATGAACCGGCCGCGCCGTCTGGTCTTCACGTGGGGAATCGCGGGGGTTTCCGAAGATCAATCGCGCGTGATCGTCGACGTGCTGCCCGCTGGGACGGGATGCGAACTCACCTTGCAACACGAACTACAGCCGCAGTGGGCGGACTATGCCGCTCGGATGGAAGCCGGCTGGACCGCCATGCTCGACGCATTGGCTGCGACGCTCGACGAACGACAGGCATGAGCCGAATTAGGACTCCGCCCGGCCGAAGGCCTTGCGCAATTCCGGTTTCGCCCGTTCGAGCAGACGTTTCCGTCCGGCGCTCAAGCTTTTACCCGCCCGATTGATGTAGAAATTCAGCATCGCCATCGCCGATTGATAGGGAGTGCCCTTCCGGCGCCGGCTTTTCTCGGCGGATCGTTTTAAGGACGCCGCGATCTTCTGCGGACTCCTCAGTGTGAACACACCCCGATCGAGATCCAGCGCATCGCTGTGCTCCATCACCGACGCAGACCAATGACGTGCGGTACCGGATCGCTTGGCACGCCTCTTTACAGCCCGGCCGATGCGCTGCTCGATCGACGAAATATTGGTCGTCAGTTTGTTCTCCTTGCCGTACTCTTCTTCGATTTTGATCAAGGTCACGACATGAAATGACCGTCACATCGACCAACATGCTTCACCTCCCTACGGGCCGGGTCAGTCGCAGGTTTGCGCCGGCCTGCCCGTCGGCTTTGAAATTTCACGCAGCCGCACGACTTCCGGGTGTTTGCCGGCGGCGACGACATCCAGACAGAGGTCGCGGTCGGTCACGACTCCCAGCAAGCGATTCGTCTCAGGATCGACGACCGGCACGATGCCCACGTCCTCTTCGGACATGATGAGCGCGGCGGCCTGGACGGTGGCCTGCGGCGTACAGGTCGAGGGA
>CAYNLM010000146.1:0-9158 GCA_964398045.1 uncultured Nitrospira sp.
GCCCTGTGGCAGGGCTGTGGCGATGGATCGGCCGCCCACCGGCTGTGGGTCCACACAGATCGCCCGCGGTTTTCCATTCACCCAGACCATGAGGTGCCGATGGCCCGCTCCCGGGTAGAACTGAATGGTTTCAGAACCCAGTTGCTCGTTGATCGCATCGATCAGTTCGCGGGCCTCTTCCGTTTCGATCAAGCCGGCGGTAGCGTCATCCATCAGCACATTCGGACCCAGCTTCTTGATGTCCCCCCCACCTTTGCCGCCTTCGGCTTTCAACGTCACCATCGTGCAGCGATAGACGACATCGTGCTCCGTCACGGAGACACCCAAGCTGGCCGCTTCAAGCGGTCCGGGGCCTTGATAAAATTTCTTGGGCTCGTAGCCGAGAATGGCCGTGGCGCTCAGGCCGCTGCCGTGGCGTGTGCCGTCGGTCGGGAACACGAGCAGACCGAGTTCTCCGCTCTGTGCGAGACGATCCAGGTGGGGCGTTGCGGAAGCTTGTAACGGCGTGCGGCCACCCAGTTCCTGCTGAGGGTGATCGGCCATCCCCCCAGCATGCAAGATCACATATTTCATCGGGCCCACACGCCTCTCACACCTTCAACAGACGGGCAACGTCCTCGCGCGTTGCCTTCACGGTCAGCGGTTTCGTGGACACGCTGATCGCCGTATCGGCATCCTTCAAGCCGTGTCCGGTCAACGTGCAGACCACGGTCGTCCCTTCCCGCAAGACGCCGGCTCGCCGCAATTTCGCCACCCCCGCCACGGAGGCGGCTGAAGCCGGTTCGCAAAAGACGCCTTCGGTCGCCGCCACAGTCGTATAGGCTTGGAGGATTTCTTCGTCGGTTACCATATCGATGGCCCCCGCAGATTCCTCGACGGCTTTCAACGCCGACGACCAACTGGCCGGATTGCCGATGCGGATCGCCGTGGCCACGGTTTGCGGCTCTTCCACGATCCGGCCGAGGACAATCGGGGCCGCTCCGGCCGCCTGGAATCCCATCATGCGAGGCAGCTTCGTCGTCTGATTCGCCGTGCGATATTCTTGATAGCCCTTCCAATACGCCGTGATATTACCCGCGTTGCCGACTGGAAGCACGTGGAGATTCGGCGCATCTCCTAATTGGTCGCACACTTCAAAAGCCGCCGTCTTCTGGCCTTCGATTCGAAAGGGGTTGAGCGAATTCACGAGCTCGATCCGGTGAGACGCCGAGAGATCCTTGACAATGGTAAGCGCTTGGTCGAAATTCCCTTCGATCTGGATGACCGTCGCCCGGTGCATCATCGCTTGAGAGAGCTTGCCCATGGCGATCTTGCCGGCCGGAATGAGCACATAGACCGAAAGACCCGCACGGGCCCCATAGGCGGCCGCAGAGGCGGAAGTGTTGCCGGTCGATGCGCAGATCACGGCGCGCGCGCCGTTTTCGACCGCCTTGGAAATCGCCATCGTCATTCCGCGATCCTTGAACGATCCGGTGGGATTCACGCCTTCGAACTTCAAATAGAGATCGACGCCCGGCGCAATCGTTTTGGCCAGCCGCGCCGCACGAATGAGCGGGGTATTGCCCTCTTCGAGGCTGATGACCGGAGTGTTCTCCGTGACCGGGAGAAACTTGCGGTATTCCTCGATGATGCCGCGCCAACGCTTCATGCGATTACTCGTCCTTGCCTTCGACCCGAATGAGTGTGGAGGGCTCGGAGACAAATGCTTTCCGGTTGATTTCTCGAAGCGCGGTCTGCACATCGCGCTCCTTTGCCATGTGGGTCTTGATGACCACCGGCACCGTCTGCCCTTCCCGCCGCCCCTGCTGCAACATCGATGAAATGCTGATTCCGCAGCGACCCAGCTCACCGGCAATCTGCGCCAACACACCGGGTCGATCCACCACCATGAACCGCAGATAGTAAAGCGAGCTGATTTCTTCCATCGGCTTCATGCGCAACGGGCGCCGTTGATCTTGCTGAAACGACGCGGCCGGCACCCGTCCCACCGCGCCTTTGAGGACGTTCCGTCCGATCGCAATCACGTCGCTCACCACCGCGCTCCCGGTCGGCATCGATCCGGCCCCTCGGCCGTACAACACCACATCGCCGACCGCGTCGCCGACCAATTGGATCGCGTTGTAGACGCCTTCCACCCGTGCAATCGGAGAACTCGACGGCAGCATCGTGGGATGCACGCGCGCTTCAACTTCACCATCCGCAAGCTTCGCGATGCCGAGCAGCTTGATGGTGAAGCCGAACTCCTTCGCGTAGGCGATATCGGTGGCCGTGATGTGTGTAATGCCTTCCGTATAAATGTCTTTGAAATTGACCGGGGTCCCATACGCGAGACTGACGAGGATGGCGAGCTTATGCGCCGAGTCGATCCCGGCCACATCGAAGGTCGGATCCGCCTCGGCATAACCGGCTTGTTGCGCATCCTTGAGCACGGCCTCAAAGCTGTGGCCTTCACGGGTCATCCGCGACAGAATATAGTTCGAGGTTCCGTTGATGATGCCGTAGATGGATTCAATGGTATTACCCGCCAGCCCCTCGGTCAGCGCACGGATGACCGGGATGCCGCCGCCGACACTGGCTTCGAACCCCAACTCAACCCCTCTGCGAGCCGCCGCCTCGAATAGTTCTTCGCCGTGCAGAGCGAGCAGAGCCTTGTTGGCCGTGACCACATGCTTGCCGACGGCCATCGCGTCTAAGATGACCCGCTTGGCGGTATCATAGCCGCCGATCAATTCAATCACCACATCGATGGCAGGATCGTGAATGACTTGCTTGACGTCGGTGGTCAAGAGCCCGGGAGGCAGAGCGATGCCGCGATCTCGGGTGATGTCAAGGTCCGCGATGCGGAGCAGCTCGACCGGAACACCCACACGCCGCCGAATGAGCGCCGCGTTCTCGAGCAGCACCTTTGCGACGCCGGTCCCCACCGTGCCGAATCCGATGATCCCGACTCCGACACGAGACTTCATTCCTCGGCTCCATCGAGCTTGAGCGCTTTGCGAATGCCTCTGACGGCCTGGCGCGTCCGATGCTCATTTTCCACCAGACCGAAGCGCACATATTCATCGCCGCCTTCGCCGAATCCGATCCCCGGAGAAACCGCCACCTTGGCGTCCTTCAGCAACAGCTTCGAAAACTCCAACGAGCCCATATGGCGATAGGGGAGCGGGATGCGCGCCCAGACGAACATCGTCGCGAGCGGCTTCGTCACCTGCCAGCCGATTCGATTCAAGCCACCGACCAACACATCCCGCCGCTTCTGATAACGCAGGACGGTTTCCTTGACACAGTCTTGTGGTCCGTTCAACGCAATGACACTTGCGATCTGAATCGGCTGGAAGATGCCGTAGTCGAGATAACTTTTGATTTTGGCCAGAGCCCCCACTACCTCCCGATTCCCCACGCAGAATCCCACGCGCCATCCCGGCATGTTGTAGGCCTTCGAGAGGGTGTAGAACTCCACGCCGATATCCTTGGCTCCGTCCACCTGCAAAAAGCTCGGCGCCTTATAGCCGTCGAATACCAGGTCGGCATAGGCCAGATCATGAATGACGATGACGTTGTGCTCTTTGGCGAAGGCCACGATCTTTTTGAAGAACTCGAGGTTGACCACCGCCGTCGTCGGGTTATGCGGAAAATTGATGACCAGAATTTTCGGCCGTGGGAACGTCTGGCGATAGACGCGCGTCAGATCTTCAAAAAAATCGCTATCCTGACGCAGTTCGATCCCCCGGACTTCGCCCCCGGCGATGATGAAACTGTACATATGAATCGGATAGGTCGGCGTCGGGGTCAGCACCACATCGCCGGGACCGATCATCGCCAGGGCGAGATGGGCAAGCCCCTCTTTGGATCCGATGGTGACGATCGCCTCGGTTTCTGGATCTAAATTCACATCGTAGTTGCGCTTGTACCATCCGCAGATCGCATGCCGTAATTTGGTGATCCCGCGCGATGCCGAATACCGATGATTTTTCCCTTTGCGGGCTGCCTCGATCATCTTTTCCACAATGTGGGGCGGCGTGGGTTGATCCGGATTGCCCATGCCGAAATCGATGATGTCTTCGCCGCGTTGCCTCGCCTCGAGCTTGAGGGATTGCACCTGCGCGAACACGTACGGAGGCAGTCGCTTGATTCGATAAAAGCCGTCGCCCAACCCCATGAATATCCTTTGGAGATCCTGGTGATATATAGGCTCCCCGCTCTCACTTAAGAGTCAGGCAGCATGAGAAGCGCTTATTCTAATGGAGCACTTCCATTCGAGTCAATTTACACATGATTCTGTGGGGTTCGGATTATTGCCATGGATAGGTTACGAGGTGCCTGCAGCTCGATCCGGGGCCGACTCTGTCCTTGCCCCTCGTCGGGCCTTTCTGCTACTAATACCCCGTTCCACCACCCTGATCGTCTGTTCGACTCTTCTTTGGTACCCGACAGGCCGAATGGAGGACAATGGCCCGGCTGGGCGTCAATATCGACCACGTCGCCACGTTGAGGCAAGCCCGCGGAGGCACAGATCCCGATCCGCTGGCTGCCGCAGTATTGGTCGAACTGGCTGGAGCCGACGGCCTCGTCGTCCACTTGCGGGAAGATCGACGGCATATCCAAGACAAGGATCTGCAGCTTTTGCGCGAAATCGTCCGCACCAAGCTCGATCTCGAAATGGCGGCAGACGAGGCGATGGCGAAGATCGCCCTCAACGTGAAGCCCGACCTCGTGACCTTGGTCCCGGAAAAACGTCAGGAGCTGACGACGGAAGGCGGACTGGACGTCGCGGGACAACGGGAACGGATCAACGCCATCATTACCCTGCTGCACGATGGCGGCATTCCCGTCAGTGTGTTCATTGAACCAGATTTGAATCAAGTCAAGGCGGCCCACAAAATATCTGCGGATTTCATCGAGCTCCATACCGGACGCTACGCCAATGCAACTCGCTCGAAAGAAGCCGACGCGGAATTTGAAGCCATCACGCAGGCCGCCAGGCTGGCCTATAAGCTGGGCATCGGGGTGAACGCCGGGCATGGATTAAATTATCGGAACGTCAAGCGTCTGACCCATATTCCAGAAATCGTCGAATACAACATCGGGCACAGCATCATCGCGCGGGCCGTTCTCGTCGGCCTTGAACAAGCGGTCAAAGACATGAAAGCCTTGCTCAGTTAGCGTCGACGCCTACGGCCAGCCGGCGTCGGCTTGATCAGCATGCATGCGGCGAGCTTGCCATGACGCCATCGCTTCTCCACCATCGTCATCCCCGACTCGAACGTGAACTGCCATGACCAAGATCATCACCAGCGCCCAGATGCAGGCACTCGATCGCCGGACCATCACCGAAGCCGGCGTTCCCGGGAGGACGCTGATGGAACGGGCCGGCTGCGGTGTGGCGGACTGCCTCGAACAGACTTTTGGATCTCCCCGAGGAAAGCGCGTCACGGTCCTCTGTGGCAAGGGCAATAATGGCGGCGACGGTTTTGTCGTGGCTCGCCTGCTCCATCGCCGTCAGGCAAAGGTCCGGGTGCTCACCATGACGCCCGTGTCCGAATTGAGCCGCGATGCTGCGGTCATGTACAGGCAATTCATTCGTGTCGCAGGACAATCGAGAATCCGTCCATATTCCTCAAACGCCCAAGCTCAACCGCTCTTGCGAGAGAGCAACATTGTGGTCGATGCATTGTTCGGAACGGGCCTTTCCGCCGAAGTATCGGGACGGTACGCCGATGCCATCGACAGCATCAACGAAGCCGGCAAGCCGGTGGTGTCCATCGATCTTCCGTCAGGCCTTCATGCCGATACCGGCATCGCGCTTGGCCGCGCCGTCCGCGCCGCGCTCACCGTCACATTTGGCCTTCCTAAGCTGGGGCTCTACGTGAATCATGGCATCGATCACGCCGGCCGCGTGGCCATCGTCGACATCGGCATTCCCCAAGCCTTCATCGATGCCGTGGAAAGTCGTACCACCTTGATTACCGGCTCATTTGTACGGGCGTCATTGCCCGTGCGGAAGCCATCGAGTCATAAAGGGACCTATGGCCACGCCGGCATCATTGCAGGATCCGTCGGCAAGACGGGAGCAGCGGCGATGGCTGCGAAAGCAGCCCTGCGAGTCGGCACCGGCTTAGTCACGGTTGCCATTCCGTCCAGTGTGAACGATGTCTTGGAAGCGAAACTCTTGGAAGCGATGACCGTCCCCATGCCCGAGACGAAAGCCCGCACATTTTCGAGAACCGCCTTTGATCGGCTCTCGGCTTTTATCGCTGCCAGAACATCGATTGCGATCGGCCCAGGATTGTCCACGCATCCAGAAACGGTCGAACTCGTCCAGACCCTCGTCAAGCAGCTGGATCGGCCCGCGGTTCTCGATGCGGACGCACTCAATGCGCTGGCGGGACGCGCCTCGCTGTTGACCGAGTGCAAAACGCCGCCGATCCTCACGCCTCATCCGGGCGAAATGGCCCGCTTGGAAACAGACGCCACCCCTCAGTCCGTCAACGCCGATCGTATCGGCACCGCCACCAGGTTCGCGCGGGAACGCGGGGTGTTCGTGGTCCTCAAGGGTGCACGGACGGTGATCGCCCGTCCGGACGGCGCGGTCGCCATCTGCCCGACCGGCAATCCTGGAATGGCCACGGCTGGAACCGGCGATGTCTTGACCGGCATGACGGTGGGACTTTTGGCGCAAGGGCTGCCGCCATGGGAAGCGGCCTGCGTCGCCACTTATCTGCATGGTTACGCCGGCGACCTGGCCGCAGCAACGACCGGGCAAGCGGGAATGATCGCCGGAGATGTCATCGAACAGATCCCTCATGCGCTCAAGGCATTCCATGAAGCCTAGCCGGCTCAAGCCCAAAGAGGTCCAGGGCAATCGCAAGCCTAAACGACGTGGCGTCTTATCGAGCGGTTCGTTACGTGTGACCCTGTTTTCACGGTCTGACACCGAATCTCTCGGACGTTCCATTGGACGCGCCCTGGAAGGCGGGGAAGTGCTCGCCTTGATCGGAGAACTTGGAGTGGGGAAGACCGCATTGGTCCGAGGCATTGCGGCAGGGCTTAAGGCACCGGCCTCTGTCAGCAGCCCCACCTTTGTGTTGATCCATGAATATCGTGGCCGCCTTCCTCTGATTCACGTGGATCTCTATCGGCTTCGAACCGACGCGGAAGCCGAGGCCATCGGCCTAGAGGACTATTTCAACGGCCAAGCTGTTATCGCAATTGAGTGGGCTGATCGCTTTCCTGCTCTGCTGCCGGCGGACCGTCTGGAAGTGCGCTTGATGCACAAAAGCCCGACTATCCGGACCGTACAGCTCTCGGCTCATGGGGTGCAATCTCTGTCGCTGCTCCAACGAATTGCGCAGGCCCGGCCGCTGGTTCGGCAGTCGGTTGCCTCCCGACAATCACGCGGACGAAAGGCAGTGACACGATGATTCGGCTGATTCTCGTCGGCCTGCTCCTACTACTTTCGTTGGCCTTTTTTCTCCAAAACCAAGAACAGCAAGTCACGCTCCGCTATTTCTTCGGATTGCTGGAAGCTTCGACGCCGATCTATAAACCCATCCTGACGGCCTTCGCCGTGGGACTTCTGGTTGCCGGCATCTTACTCTTCCCGCCATGGGTGCGGAGCCGCATTGAGTTGCGCCGGAAAACCAAAACGCTTCAGGAAGCAGAAGTGGACTTGGAGCGCCTGCGACAATCGCTCGAGAAGCTCGCGGGCCGAACCTCCACTCAGACACCATTGGAGCCCTCACAGGATCTTGGCGATGAGTGACGCCGATGGCAGTCCCCTCATGCGGCAATACCGGGAGATCAAGCGGGGTTATCCGCAGGCCATTTTGTTTTTTCGGGTTGGCGATTTTTATGAAATGTTTTACGAGGACGCGCACGAAGCCTCGCAGCTCCTGTCGATCGCCCTCACGTCCCGCGACAAACACAGCCCCCATCCGGTCCCCCTCTGCGGCGTACCCTACCATGCCGCGACGGGCTACATCGCAAAGCTGCTGAAGGCTGGGCGCACGGTGGCCCTCTGCGAGCAAGTCGAAGATCCCAAACTTGCGAAAGGCCTCGTTCGGCGTGAAGTCGTTCGCCTCTATACTCCCGGCACGCTCGTCGACACGGAATTTCTCT
Source organism: uncultured Nitrospira sp. (assembly GCA_964398045.1). Lineage (GTDB taxonomy): Bacteria > Nitrospirota > Nitrospiria > Nitrospirales > Nitrospiraceae > Nitrospira_D. Next base: position 8,119 of record CAYNLM010000146.1, read on the forward strand.
CCCCGGTTGAATCAAATTATCTGGCCGCTCTTTCCATCCGATCAACGTCCGCGCAGTCCCTGTTGATTGGGCTGGCGGCGCTCGAAGTGTCCACCGGCGAGTTCTGGATTACGGAGTTTCAAGGCCCGCAGGCGGTGGCGTACATGTTGGATGAGCTGACCCGGTTGGAGCCGCGAGAAGTGTTGTTCCCCCAGGGAACCGACCGAATCGTCTGGCTTGACCAAATCAAGGGTACCCGACTCTGTGAGCGCCCGGCCGGCTCATTTGACCAACAGCAGGCCACTCGGTTGCTTCAAGACCAATTTCGCATCCATACGCTTGATGCCTTCGGTTGTCAGGGACTCAGCCTTGCGCTCGGAGCAGCCGGTGCGGTCCTGCACTATTTTCGAGAAACGCAGCCAACCGCTCCCCTCGACCACATCCGCCGCCTGGCCGTTCGTTGGGACAATGAAACGATGCACGTGGACAGCGTGACCATCCGGAACTTGGAACTCCTGAAGCCGATGGCTTCCGTCGAGACCGCTCAGGATTCACGACCCACGACGCTCTTGTCCGTACTTGATCGCACCGTCACGGCTATGGGAAGCCGGCTATTGCGACAATGGTTGGTCAGACCACTCATTCAGTGCAGCCGTATCCAGGCCCGGTTGGACGCGGTCGGGGAGTTGAAGGATCTGATGCAACAACGTGTGGCGCTGCGTACGGCCTTGCGCGGAGTGCAGGATATTGCTCGCCTGAGCAGTCGCATCGTGCTGGGTCTGGCAGGGCCCCGCGAATTGCTCGCATTGAAACAGTCCCTCTCCGCTCTGCCTGAGATTTTCAGCCAGCTCACTTCCCTGCAGAGCCCCTTGTTCGTGGAGGCGAGGACAGTGTGGGACGACGGGCGGGACCTCTACGATCTGATTGAACAAGCCATCCAGCCTGACGCACCGCTCTCCGTTCGCGATGGAAATATCATCCGCGAAGGCTACGATGCGAGGGTCGATGAACTGCGCAAGGCCGGCAGAGAGGGGAAAGGCTGGATCGCCGGACTCGAGAGC
>CAYNLM010000147.1:0-9140 GCA_964398045.1 uncultured Nitrospira sp.
CAGCCCTGCGTTTCGAAGATCGGTTTCATGTTCCGATCCGTCATGGCTACGGCTTGTCTGAAACGACTTGCTATTCTTGCTTCCTGCCGAACGATCTGTCGCGCGAAGAACACCGTCACTGGCTCAGCCGTCACGAGTTCCCTTCCATCGGTGTGCCGTTGCGGCACAACGTGATGGCCATCTTGGACGATAACGGAAAGCAGTTGCCGGAAAAGACGCGCGGAGAGATTTGCATCCGTGGCGGAACCGTGTGCGCCGGGTACTTCAAGCGGGACGACGCCAATGAGGCAGGGTTCAAATGGGGTTGGTTTCGGTCGGGGGACGAGGGGTTTTACGTGCGAGACCACAAGGGGCGACCGTTTTTTTTCATTTCAGGGCGCCTGAAAGAACTGATCATTCGAGGTGGGGTCAATATCTCTCCGCTGGAGATCGACGATGTGTTGAAGCGACATCCGGTCGTCCAATTCGCGATGGCGGTGCCCTTTGAAAACCGCTATTACGGTGAAGAGATCGCCGCCTACGTCGTTCTTCGAGGCAGTCCCTCTTCAGCTACGGAGGCAGACCTGCTGGAGCACTGCCGCCGACTCCTTCCGTTCTCTAAATGTCCCAAGGTCATTCTCTTTGGGGAAGAAGTTCCTTACACCTCGACAGGGAAGCCTAAACGCCTGGAGTTGAAAGCTCGGTTATCTCCCGCCTTGGCTGCCTTTCGGGATCGCCAATTTAAGGAAGAGTAGCTGGAGTCCTGCAGGGCGCAGGTTCATTTCCTACCGGACGCACCATTCCAAGATACATCAATGTCAATCAATGGGTTGAATGACGGTAGGCTTTTTCGCCCCCCTCCTAAGCGGCATAGCAGTCCATCACACCTTGATCTACACTTCCAATTGAAGCGACAATAGCGGGGTCATCTTGTGAAGGATTCGAGCCGACAAGGGAGACAGGACGGAGGGAATCCTTGTTGGGCTGAGCAACGACAGGTTTGGACTCGCCAGTGTCCATGCTGTGGAAGAGTTCTGCAGAAGGCAGACCCGATGAATCCCTGGATTTGTGAGTGTGGATGGCAGAGCGGGTAACCTAAGCAAGAGGAGGGGAAGAAAATATGATCCCTGTACTGCACGATGTGAAAGCGGGTTTCATTCTTGTGATCGCCCTTGCCATGTTGGTGTTTATTTGCGCGGTTGCCGGCCTAGGTGCTGTGCTCCGACCGGTCCGGTGGTCTGATCGGAAAGCGGCTCGATAATCATTCGCTACTTTTATAGCATCGCTCAATGAGCGACGCTCCTTATCCCCTCATCGTCCTCTACCATTTGCCATTCCCTTTTACATTATCCGCCTCGCAACATGTTATTTCGCTGAATCTCTCCTACATCCGCAGCATCTAACCCCTTGATTTAGCATGGCCGACTTGCTCTCCAGCTGGGAAGCATTCTTGAGACCGGCCATTTTCAGAGCCGGTGCTATATTTGTTCTGAAGAGTCAAGGGAGTAGCGCTCTTGAGAGCGCGGGGCTCGTAGAAAGCAGCCGAACTTGTAAGGCGTCGAAGCATAATAATTTTAGAGAAGAGGGGGTCATGAAGAGAATAGTTGCAAAGTCAGTAGCAGTGACAGCAATGGGCATGCTGCTGTTAGTGAGTCAAGGTTGCAGCATGAAATGGCTCCAGTCCGACGGAGACAATCAGTCTGGTGCTTCAGCAACGGATCCTGGCTCTACAGGAGGAAGCTCGAACTACCCGGGCTTTTCACGGGAGGGATCGAGTGGTGAGTTGAGCGGTTTCTCCCACAACCCTTCGGAAGAGCGGCTTGCGCAAGCCCAAGGGGGCTTCGCAACGTCCCTTTCGCCTTCTGACGTCGGTGTCCGCCGAAGGGCAGAATTAACGAAGGAAGAAAAGGCCGCTCTTGAGGCGGGTCTTCAGGACGTCTTCTTCGGATACGATCAATGGACCATGTCCAATGCCGGGATGGAAGCGTTGAACCATGACGCCAGCTATTTGAAGGAGCATCCCGGCGCGATTCTCAAAATCGAAGGACATTGCGATGAACGTGGCACCACGGACTACAACATGGTGTTAGGCGACAAACGGGCGAAGGCGGCTCGTGCATATCTGATTGAAGCCGGCGTGAGTCCTAAGCAGGTCGCCATTGTCTCATTCGGCAAAGAGCGGCCCTTCTGTTTCGACCATGACGAGTCATGCTATCAACAGAACCGCCGGGGACACATGCTGCTGAGCACCAAAAAATAAGGGTAGGCCAACACACGATCCATGACGGGCTCCCCGCGGACATCCAGCCGTGGGGAGCCTGTCGCTTGAGCGGATCACTCGATACGGTTGGAGAGAGATGTCGCCAAAACTCACCTCCCTATTCAAGCCAGAGGCCGTTCAACGGATGTCCGGCAAACAACCATCCCGGGAACGGCGCATCCAACCGCGCTTTACAACACAATTGCGCAGTACATTTTCCGGCACACACGAAGAAGGCCAAGGCCGGACGCTCGACATTTCGATCGGGGGGTGCAAGATCGAAAGTGACATGCTCATGGTGGCGGGAAGCACCTTTGAGTGCCGGCTCCATGTGCCGGGACTTGATTGGCCCCTTCGGATCGATGAGGTCACCGTCCGATGGGTGGACAGAAAGACGTTTGGAATTGCCTTCACCCGCATCAGCTCTGAAGAACGAAACAAGCTCAAAGCAGTGATCGCACATCTTGAACATGAAGGGTAACACCGCTTCACCACTCCTGGATTGTCGGATCGGCCCCACTGACCGTCACTCACGCCTCCCATCTGTTTGACACACGGTTGACACCGCGACCGCCACTATCAGAAAGTACGGGATCGCTCGCCCGGAGCCTAGCCGGTGGACGACAACAAGAACAAAGGCCGACGAAGTCGGTGCAAACACACAACCCCTGCAACAGTGAAAGGAGCGGAGAGTGGAACAACGGTATGCGATCACGGTGAAATTTCTGGTGAACGCCGATTCGGCCGAGGATGCCGAAGAGATGGTCGAAACCGCGTGCGAGAAAGCGACGGTGGCATTTCCCGACCTGAGCTATGAGGGCATTGAAGATATTGAGGAAGAAGAAGAGGAATAAGTTCGCTGCGTTGGTTACAGGGAAGAAGACGGCAGCGGGAATGACGATTGACGCATGATGGGAACTGAATCACGATCAACCCAATCGGGAAGGGAAGTGGCCACGCTGACAGGTGGCTGCTTCTGGTGCCTTGAGGCGGTCTATGATCAAATCAAAGGCGTCGAAACGGTTGAGTCAGGCTACATCGGCGGCGACGTTCCCAATCCGACGTATGAGGCGGTCTGTGGCGGAGGCACGGGACATGCCGAAGCCGTTCGCATCACCTTTGATACGCAGGCCATTTCCTATCAGGAGTTACTCGAAATCTTTTTCGTGATCCATGATCCCACGACCCTCAATCGCCAGGGCAACGATGTGGGCACGCAGTATCGATCGGCGATCTTTTACCATTCGCCGCAGCAAAAGCAGACGGCAGAATCGTTGATCGCCGCATTCAATCAGGAGAAGCTCTATCCCGCTCCGATCGTGACTCAGGTCATCCCGGCTGCTGAGTGGTACGAAGCGGAAGCCTACCATCAGGAGTATTTCGTGCGGAACCCGCTCCAGGGATACTGTCAGTTTGTCATCGGCCCCAAAGTCGCAAAGTTTCGAAAACAGTTTGCGGCACGCCTCAAGGCTTAGCCTAACTTCGCACCTTTATCGACTGAACAAGCCGCCGAGTGCCTCCTTCACTCCCGTGAGGACATCAGGCTTTTGATACATCTGATGTCCTTTGAGGAGCACTTCGGCATGAAGAGGACAAAAGGGCCATTCGATGGCTGGGTTGCCTTGCACCTGAGCGAGAATATTCCCATCTGATCGATCGATCGGTCGCTGGATGATGATCAACGGATTGCCGGGGTCGAGCAAACAGATGTCGTCTTGCTGAAGCGAAGATCCGCCGGCGGATTTCGAAAGCAAGACACGCTGTTGGCCCTCTGAAAATATCGTGTCGCCTTCTCGAAGAGGGCCGGGCGGGGCGAGAGAATACAACACGACCGGCGCAACCAGCAGGATCACAACGACGAGACCGATCGACCACAAGGGCGGCTCTGCCGATGGGCTGTCATCCGACGTCGAGGCTGCGCTCATCTCGCTCTCCTGAGGTGCCGTGAGAAGAACAGCGCCAGGCGAAAACATCCGCCAAGTCGGCTCATCGATCAGTGCGCGCTCGCGGGCTCTTCATCGAGCCACATGTCTCCCTCCGAGGGGATGTCTCCTGTTGCTCCGAGGGAACTGAAGTCAAACAGTCGGGGATCCATTAAAAGCGACGGCGCCACGTTGGCCAAGGCGGCGGCGATACTGTCCGAACAGCCCGGCGATCCTTCCTCCCACTCACGGAGAAAGGCCTTCACTTTTTTTCGTTTCAAATCTTCCTGCGATCCACAGAGATCACAGGGAATGATCGGGAACGCGCGCAGTTCCGCATAGCGCGCCAAATCCGATTCTTTCACGAATGCCAAGGGGCGGATAACGAGGTGCCGCCCGTCCTTCGAACGGAGCTTGGGCGGCATAGCTTTGAGCTTGCCGGTGTACAACAGATTCAAAAACAATGTTTCAACAATATCGTCGCGGTGATGCCCGAGCGCGATCTTCGTTGCGCCTAATTCACCGGCAATGCGGTACAGGTGCCCGCGCCGCAATCGGGAACAGAGCGAGCAGGTCGTCTCTCCCTCAGGAATCAGCCGTTTCACGATCGAGTACGTGTCGCGCGCCTCAATATGAAACGGGATCCCTCGGCCCGCGAGATACTCGGGCAGGACATGGTCAGGGAATCCCGGCTGTTTTTGGTCGAGATTTACGGCAACGATCTCGAATCGAACCGGCGCCCGGCGTTGCAACACGAGCAGGACGTCCAGGAGGCCGTAACTATCCTTCCCGCCGGACAGGCAAACCATGACCTTGTCGCCGTCTTCGATGAGCCGGTAGTCGGCAATCGCCTGCCCGACCAGGCGGCAGAGGCGCGTCTGGAGTCGTTCGGTTTCTTCGTCGAGTTTGACAGGAAGAATCACCTGATTCGTCGGCAGTTGCATGGGCGGGATTGTACCTGGTCGCGCGCCGTGCTGTCGACGGAGGGATGGCATCGAGCGAGTAGAGCTAATAGCACGATTGCCACATTTTCTATGATGGAGAGCCCTGTTTAACGCCTCCCACGGTCCATTCTTGTACTTTTCGGGACAAATTTTTCCTCTTTCTCGTCTTCATCTCTTTCTATGCCAGCCACAGCCAGGCGATTTGTAAGCTGCCTGCTATATTTTTTTTAACGACCGATAAAGAAACAGCCATTCGAGACCTTCTATGCAACGCACTGGATTGGACGTGCTTAAGACGCCGGTCATCGGACAAGGCGAACCGAAATGGGCGTCGTGGCCGGATGATGCGCTCTTGGAGCTTCCCATGTGCGATCTGCACTTGGAAATCAAAGGCGGGTTTCTCGCGGAGCCGATTGCGGAACTGACCAGAGAATTGGAAGCACGACGCCTCTTGTTCCGCCCGCACTTCTGGCTCTCCAACGAGTGGTTTACTCCCGACGGAGTTCCCGGGATCGCCGTTCCCTTCTATCTCGCGCATCCCCGCCTCGCGAAACTCGAGCTGGCGCAAATGTTGGAAGTCGAAGGCGGCACACCGGAATGGTGTCTGCGCATTCTTCGCCACGAAGCCGGGCATGCCATCGAGAATGCCTACAAGATCCGACGGCGCAAAACCCGGCAGCAGATGTTCGGCCGATCGTCCCAACGGTATCCGAGGTATTACACGCCGCGGCCCTACAGCCGGAGTTTCGTGCGGCATTTGGATCTCTGGTACGCCCAGAGCCATCCCGATGAGGATTTTGCGGAAACCTTCGCCGTCTGGCTTACGCCGGACTCGCTGTGGGAAGAACGCTATCGAGGGTGGCCCGTTCTCAAGAAGCTGAAATATGTCGATGGGCTCATGAAAGAACTGGCGGGGGCCACACCCTCCGTGACGACCCATGAAGAAGTCGATCCCCTGTCCAGTTTGAAGAAGACGCTCCGCGAACATTACGAACACAAGCGCAGTCATTATGGCGTGGAACGGCAGTCGCTCTATGACCCCGATCTCAAGCGGCTGTTCTCCAATGCACACGGCCATGCCAACAAACCCAGCGCGGCGACATTTCTCAATCGCTTTCGACGGGAAGTGCGGCGAAAGGTCGCCAGTTGGACGGGCGAATATCAGTACACCATCGATCAGGTCTTGGAAGACATGATCAGGCGGGCCCGTGAACTCAACTTACGGGTGCCGATTCCGGAAGAGCAGGCCAAGCTGGACTTCACGATTCTGCTGACCGTCCACACCATGAATTTCTTGAGAAGCGGCCGGCACCGGGTGGCCTTATGAAAAGGCTGCGCGTGCTGGTCCTGATGCACGAAGACCTCGTTCCCCCGGACCACGTCAACGGTCACGATCTGAAGACGGTGGAGTGGCGGACGGAATATGACGTCGTGTCGACACTCAGGAAGCTGGGCCACGAGGTGCAGCCGATCGGGGTGAAGAGCGATTTAGGCGTGATCCGGTCGGCGATTGAAAGCTGGAAACCGCACATTGCGTTCAACTTGCTCGAAGAGTTCGACGGCGTGGCTCTGTATGATCAGCATGTCGTCTCATACCTCGAATTGCTGCACATGCCCTACACCGGTTGCAACCCTCGCGGACTGATGCTGGCTCGTGACAAGGCCCTCACAAAGAAGCTGCTCTCGTTCCACCGCATTCCGTATCCCGAGTTCATCGTGGTGCCGCAAGGGCGGACGGTGAAACGGCCGAAATGGCTCACCTTCCCGTTGATCGTGAAGTCGGTCAGCGAAGAGGCGTCGCTCGGCATCTCGCAGGCGTCCATCGTGGAAGACGATGACAAGCTCAAGGAGCGGGTCGCATTCATCCATAACAGCGTCGGAACCGGAGCCTTGATTGAACGATACATCGAGGGGCGCGAGTTTTATGTGGGCGTGATCGGGAACGGGCAGCTCCAGGTGCTGCCCGTGTGGGAACTCATCATGGACAAACTCCCGGAGGACGCCAAGCGGATTGCGACCGAGCGTGTGAAGTGGAGCCGAAAGTATCAGGACAAGTACGGCATCACGTCGCGGGAGGCCAAAAACCTTCCCGAAGGAAAGGCGGAAGAGATGCAGCATCTGGCGAAGCGTGTCTACCGCGCGCTCGGGCTCAGCGGCTATGCCAGAATCGATCTGCGCATGGACGAACAAGGTCGGCTCTATGTGTTGGAGGCGAATCCGAATCCGCAGATTGCGCAGGATGAAGACTTTGCCGATTCGGCTGAAAAGGCCAGTTACCACTACAAAGATCTGTTGCAGGAATTGCTGAACGTCGGTTTGCGATGGAGGCCGGCCAAGGCAGCGTGATTTTCCAAGACGATGGCCGGAGAGAGCAACGGCGGGAGGATTGGAAGGTTCTCCCGCCGTGTCATTTTTGAGACGACTAGGGACCCCAGCGGATGCCGAAGAGCAGGCTGATGCTATTATGGTCTTTTTCGGGGAGGGATGGGGAAAGGTTAATGTCGTGGAGATTCACAAGGAGAGTCGATGAGAGAGCGATGTTGTGCAGGACTTGATATTCCAGCGAGAGGCCGATCGGGATATACCAACTGGTATCGTTGCGATCGATGCGCGCCGGGCCGGTGCCGCGATCAAGACTGGCGTGAATGAGGCCGATGCCGGTAAAGGGAACCAGGTTGATGCCGTTGTTGAACCGCACATGGTATTTTCCGACTCCTGCCATGGCAATCTGGAAGAGGTCACCGGTCGGCGTGAGCAGCATCATCGGGCCGAACGAAAAGTTTCGATCGACGTAGTAATCCAAGTTGAATCCAAGCGTGAAGACGGTGTTATTGACCGTTCCCGTGGTCAACCCAAGATCGGAGCCGAATCCCCAGTGGCCTTCCGCGTGAACGGGAGTCACCTCCACACACATCCACAAAAATGCGGCACACAGAAATCCCAGGACCGGCCGAACGGGTAAGGTGGTCATGCAACGTCCTTTCTGAAAACGAGCGGACTCTAGCACAGCGTGGAAGAGCCGACAAGCCGCTTGAGCGCACACGGCCGGTGCAGTATTCTGCCCGGGGGACGAACGCAGAAAGACAGACTTCGCCATGACTCCAGTACAAGCCGCCGCGGCTCTCTTTGAGACGATGCCACAGCCGGTGTCCGTCGCGCAGCTTGAAGAATATGGGATCGATGCATCAGAGATCAACGCTCAGCAGGTCGCCCGTGAAATCCTGTCTCTGAACCTCTATTGGATACTGGCCGCCATCGATGCGCACATCCCGCAGAAGTACCGCGCCGCCATCATTGACACATTGTTCGAGTCGATCAAAACGCGCTGGTGGGAAAGCGGACAACTGGGGAGCGGTGCCTGGGAAGAGTACCGCAAGGAATTGGATCAGCGCCGTGCCGAGTATGGACGCCTCGTGGACCAGGAAGGTATGAGTCACATGGCGGTCAGCGCCGAGGCAGCATCCCTGATTGAGGATCAAGGGATTGTGGCCTCAGAGGATCGGCAGAAACTGCTGGTGCTGTTGATCGATTATGCGCCGGCCGCGCAGTATGGCAAGCTGCTCGACGAAGTTGGGTAAGAGATCGTCTCTCGTGAAGCGTCGATCGTCGTTCGCAAAAGATGACTCTTCGGAAGCGTTTCTGGAGATCTGATCGACACAGACCCTTAGAGATACCGGTGTGACAGTACCTTCCCGTGGTTGTCAAACTCATAGAGGAGCGGCGCCCCGGTCGGAATATTTAACTCCAGAACCTGCTCCCTCGATAATTGTTCCAATTGCATGACCAGCGCGCGGAGGCTGTTTCCGTGCGCCGCAATCAGAATTGTCTCCCCCTTGAGCAGGGAGGGTTTAATCTTGTTTTCGTAATAGGGCAGGACACGATCTGCCGTGTCTTTTAAGCTCTCGCCGCCGGGGGGCCGGACATCGAAGCTGCGCCGCCAGATCTTCACTTGTTCGTCCCCGTACTTCTTGGCCGTCTCGGCTTTATTGAGTCCCTGCAGTTCGCCGTACATGCGCTCGTTGAGCGCCTTATCCT
>CAYNLM010000148.1:0-8730 GCA_964398045.1 uncultured Nitrospira sp.
GTCGGCCTGCACGGCGTGGCCGAGTGGGATCTGCGTTCCATCGAGGCGGCCGCCAAGTAGAGGCTGGTCTGTCTGGTCTATTCGGTCTGTCTCGTCCATCCCATACTGCACCCGATAGACATCCGCTTACTCCTATCCAATCTGATTCAGTAGCGAATCTATTTCGATTCAGGAAATGAGCCTCGGCTCGTTGCCACGCGATGTCGCCCCCCTCCTCAACGCCTGAACATTTCGCTTGTCCGGCCTCGATGGCGAGCAATCCAGGCACGCATCCTTCAATGGCACAAGCCTTGCTGAACATCAGGGGTACCGCCCATTGAGAGCCGACATAACTCGAGGCGTCCGCAAGAGGGGGGACATCACATGACACAGGAACTGGTGGTCTGGGCCTTGATAGCCGGATTGAGTGGACTGGTGTGGGTGTTGACCTGCGCAATTCTCACCCAGGACCGACCCGCAGAAGATTCCCCACGCGACGCGGGTGAACACACGGATACCGATCAAACGGAATCGCCGAGCGCCCCGCAAAGGAGGGTCGCGGCGTGACGGAGCATGGGTTCGTTCACCAGCACGCGGACATGCCTCCGCGCGACCTTCGATCGACGGCGCCGCCTCCCTCCCGAAACGGCGCCGCCACCCCCGTATCGGCTGCGTCACGCCGCCGGCAACGCGTCACGGTTTTTCTGCCCGCCCCGTTGCTGGAGCGTCTGCGGAACGCCGTGTACTGGACCGAGCGGCGCCCGCTGGCGCAAATCATCGCGGACGCGGTCGAGGATGCGGTGACGGAGCTGGAGCACGCGAACGGCGGCGCGTTTCCGACACGCCTGGCCCCCCTCAAACCAGGGCGGCCGCGGCGTAACCGTACTCCGGCGCGCCGCCCGCCCAAGCTTCTTACCACAAACGGCACCTAGGAACTTTTACTCCTGCACCTCGCCTGCTCGTGTCCCTTCGGGTACAGGCGCGTTCATTCGTCTTGTGCCAACAGCATGTCGCCGGAGCCGAGTATATGTTTTGCTTTCCTTATTCCTACGGACGCTGCCTCGACGAGGAATCGTGGGGGCGGGCCGGCTCAGCGGGCTGCCGTGGATGGGCTACGCGTTGATCGTTGATGGCTTGCCGTCTCGCATCAAGCCTGACGAGCGACCATGAGCGCTGAATTGACGAAACTCGGCCATCCGATGCTGGCGACGTTGCTGACAGCCAGCGTGACATCGCTCGGCCACGCCGAAGTGCCGCCGACGGACACCGGCGGACCGCCGATCGATATCGGCCTCAGTCAAGAACTGGACCTGATCAAGGAAGAAGAAAGCGTGAGCATCGCGTCGCGTTATGAACAGCCGATCTCGCAGGCGCCGTCCAATGTGTATGTGGTTACGGATGAGGACATTAGGCAATCAGGCGCCACGGATATCCCAACGGTCCTTCGTCGAGTCCCAGGACTAGAAGTCATGCAGACCACGGGCGCGGATTTCAATGTCAGCATCCGTGGCGACAATCAGTTGAACGCCAATAAGCTGCTCGTCATGGTCGATGGCCGATCCATCTATGTCGACATGCAGGGCGGCCTCTTCTGGAAGAACCTTCCTGTGACACTGCCGGAGATTAAGCGCATCGAGGTCCTCAAAGGGCCGGCCTCCGTCGTCTACGGCTTCAACGCCTTCGACGGCGTCATCAACATCATCACGAAATCGCCGGAGGAGATGAAGGGCACGACCCTGCAGTTCGGCGGCGGTGAACTCGGGACGATGGCCAGTTCTGCTGTTCATGCAAGTGTCCGCGGCAAGCTGGGATATCGACTGTCGTTCGGCCACGATGAAAACCGGCAATGGCGCAATCGGGATACGCTGGCATTCCCGACCCACGGGGTGCGCGTGCAGACCCGTTACGCGGGTGCCGAGTACTCCAAGATGCGAGTCGCTGGGGGATTAGCAGATGCCGGTCGTGTCGATGGGCCGGTGTGCATCCTCGAATCGCCCATGACGCCTGTGGCGCAAGGCTTTGCGGATGTCGCCTATGAACGCCCCAACTTTTTTGTCCACGGCTGGTGGACGCGCAACGATCTCACCGCCGACCTGATCATGCATCGCTTTCTGGCCGGCCGGCTCCAGGAAGTCAACCAATTCGGCGGGCGCAACCTCTCGTTCCTCACCGACACGTACAACGCCGAGGCGCAGCACTCGCTGGAACTCTCGCCGCACCATCACACGACGTACGGCGCGAACTACCGACTCAACACCGTGTCCGGCGACGGCGTGGCGACCGCCGACCAGGAAAACCGGCTCGGCCTGTACGTGCAACGCGATTGGAAAGCCGCTGAGCAGCTGAACGTCACAGCCGGCGTGCGCTATGATATCGACACCTTCATCAATCCCACGGTCAGTCCGCGCTTCACGCTCATGTATACGCCGGTCCCTGAACATACGTTCCGAGCCACAGTTTCCGTCGCTTACCGCCCGCCGACGTTGTTCGAGCGCCGGAGCGTCGCCACGTTTGTGACCACGCTGCCTCAGCCTTTTCCGTCACCTCCCCCATTCCCGCTCATCGGGTCGACGTCCCTGAAGCCGGAACAAATCGTGTCCTACGATGTGGGCTATCAAGGCTGGTGGTTGAAACATCGCCTTCGCGTGCGTGCCGATCTCTTTTTCAATCACCTCTCGGAATTGATCGGTTTCACCACCGTTGGGACCACGCGTACGTTCGCGAATGGAGGCGAAGCGGACATTTACGGCGGCGAAGCCGGCATCGAATTCCTGGCTGCCCAGTGGCTGAGCGGATTTGCCAATGCCTCCTACCAACGTATCGGTCAAACGTTCTCGGGAGCGGTGCGCCGAGGTGCTCCGAATTGGAAAGTGAACGCCGGACTCCGAGGAGATTGGGAAAACGGATTGAACGGCGAAGCGGCCGTGCATTACGTGTCCGATGCGACGTATCCCGTCATCGAAACCTATCAAACCTTGTCGCCGTTCGGGGCGACGGTGCCCAACTCGCATCTCGACAGCTATACCTTGGTGAATCTGCGGGGCGGTTACAAATTCTGGAAACAGAAAGCTTCGGCCGGCTATCTCCGGGAGGCAGAAGTGGCGGTCTCCGCGTTCAACGCCCTCAACGACAAACATAAGGAACATCCGTTGGGGGACACGATCGGCAGCCGGGTCATAGGCTGGCTGACGGTTCGGTTCTGAGGGGCTACGCGAGTGAAGCGTGAACACCGACGTGGAGCTTACTTCCAGCACAGGAGGTTAAACGAGAGATGGCGGCGGATAGCTTGAAAGTCAGTCTCGTTACAGGTAATCAGCGTCGCGCCGATACTGCGGGCTGCGAGTGCGATCAAGACATCAAATGCCAACTCTCCGATCTTGGCGGCGTCATAGTGCCGGCGCTTCCTCAGGATGTTGAGGATATCGGCCGACTGCATCCAGTGCGCCTCCGTCGGCGTGAGAACTCGGCAATGCCGAGACAGATCCGCGACAAATCGATGCTCGACTCTGGATTTCGCGCCACGCAGAAGTTCGTGGAGCACGACCGAAGAACAACGGGTGATGAAGGAAGATTGGAGAAGGCGAAAGGTGAAGCGGCCGGTCCGGAAATTCTCAATGTAGACGGAGGTATCCACAACGGCCAGCTTAGTTGTCGTCAAAGGCATCAGGCTTCCCAACTCCGCTGTACCGCTGAATTACCGCATCATAAGCGGCCTTCTCAGTCACTAGATCCAACGCCTTCTGAAGCGTTTCGCTGGTGGTTTTCGCGCCGAGCGCCTTCTTCGCTCGCTTCAACTTGTCTGAGTTCAACCGGGCGGAGACTTGGACAAGAGCCATGGTGCACCTCTTGTATGACAGAGTACATGAATTTGTATGATAGGGTCAATTCGCGCGGCATTGCACCCATACAGAGACACACTAGACGCAGAGGCAGCCGCGTGATGGGCTGGCTGACCGTTCGGTTTTAGGCAGGCATGGTGAATCTGTCCTATGGCACTTGCTGTCTTGTGGCACATACAATCTCGTATGAGTCGGGTTTTCGCAGGTCCTTGATATGCGTTGAAGCTCCGAAGAGGCCTTGGGCGACCTCGATCGTATGAATCAGGTGACCGACATCGGATGGGGGCCACGCCTGAAGACGACCCGGTTCGTCTTGGGGTGGATGAGTCTTGCCGTCTTGATCGCTCTCTGCCCGCCGCTGCTTCATGCCGCCCCGAACCTGGAAGTCGCCATCCTCAATTCTTCGGAGAACGCCGCCTATCAGGAAGCCATCGCCGGCTTCAAAGCCACCGGCCCCGGCGGCGCGATCTACACGCAATACGATCTCCAAGGTGACCTGGAACTGGGAAAGAAACTCGCGCGCAAGATCCGCGCGTCGGAGGCGTCACTCGTGCTCGCCGTCGGGCTGAAAGCGGCGCTGGCGGCCAAACTGGAGATTGTGGATACCCCCATCGTCTACATGATGATCCTCGACCCTTTGAAACATCAGCTCACGGCGCCCAATATGGCGGGCACGATGCTGGAAGTTCCGATGGATCGCCAGCTCAAACTGATCCGGACATTCCTTCCCGCGGTACGGCGCCTGGGGACGCTGTACGATCCCAAGAAGAGCGCCGCCAAAATCAGGGAGGCCGAGCAACAGGCGGCCGCCCTCGGCCTCACCCTCAAGGCATTCACGGTCGACAACGACCGCGATGTGCCCTCGCAATTACGTGCGCTGCTGGGGGCTGCCGATGCGCTGTGGCTGCTTCCGGATTCAACGGTCCTGAACAACGAATCAGTCAACTTCCTTCTACAATCTGCGCTCGCCCAGCATGTGCCCGTCATCGGATTTTCACCGGAGTTTACGCGGCTGGGCGCATTGGTCGGCATCTCGGTCAGCTATGGGGAAGTGGGACGGGAAACAGGTGAGTTGGCGAGGCGTCTGTTGAACGGAGACCGCGTGAATCCACTGAAGCCGGTGCCGATTGAGCGGCTCAAGATCAGCGTGAACTTAAAGACAGCCAGATTCCTGGGGCTGTCGCTACCGAAGGAATTACACGAGCTCATCGATGAAACCTATTGATGCGGAACGCGCGATGACCGACCAGCGCCCGACGTCTCATCCGGCCACGGCCATTCCCGGCAGGACCATGCGTTTCGTCAGTCTCCGCACGAAGTTCATCGTGTTTTTCGGTCTCATTCTCATCCTGAGCTGCTCCACGTTGAGCTGGTACTTCGTCGAGGGCCGCCGCGCGTTGCTGACCGCCAACCTGCACCGATTGGGAACGATTCTGCTCACGAGCGTCGTGAACAACGGCCAATTCCGCTACGGCGCGCTCATTGCCGAGGATCGCGCGACGCTGCAACATTTCGTCGAAAGCCTGATGGCGATCGAGGATGTGGTGTATGTCGTCATCCGCGGCGCCGACGGCATGATCCTGGCACAGCAGAACAAACTCGTACGCGAGTCCTCCGGGAGTCTCACCTTCACGCAGGAACGGCGGTATTATCCGGATGAACAGATCACGCAGGACTTGTATACGGCGCCGGTCACCACTCCGCACGTCACCCCCGTCGTCTTGTCGAACGACAAGATCCTCGTGCCGCGCCCCGCGTCCTCGGAAAGGTTCTGGACGTTCTCTCCGCTGACCGAACGCCTCTACGACATCGCGATGCCGGTATTGCGCAGACCGGCGAGCGACCCGTCGCTGTCGGCCCTCTCGCTTGAACTGGAAGAGGGCGCGCAGTCGGGCGGACACAGGGAACGCACCGTGGTGCAAGGGGTCCTGCAGATCGGCATGAGCGATGCTCATGCCAACGAAGAACTTCTCGTGATGATCCGCAATGCGCTGATGCTCACCGCCTTGATCATCGGCGTGGGTATTCTCGGCGCGCAAATCCTCACCCTGCGGATCACCACCCCCCTGCGAAGCCTGGCGGGCGTGGCCCGGCAATTGGCCGAGGGCGATATCCCCGCGCCCCTGACGCCCTCGACGAACGACGAAGTCGGGCAACTGACCGCTTTGTTCAACATGATGACGCGTTCGCTCCATGAGCGGAATGTGGCGATTCACACGAATCTGAACGTCATTCAACGGCAGATCGGCCAACTGTCCGCGGTGCATCAGACCAGCGCCGCCATCACCAGCACACTGGACCTGCACCAACTGCTGGACACGGTCCTGCAGCTCTTGATGAAGAACCTGGGATTTTCACGCATGCTGTTGATGTTGCGGCGTGACGACGGGAATACGGCGTATGTGGCCCAGGTCGCCGGCGTCCCGCCGGAGATCGCCTCGGCGGCTCGCGAACTGGAGGTTCCCATCCAAGAAGGAGACCTGCTGATCGCAGACCTCATGCTTCATGCGAAGCCGGTCCATGTGCAGAACCTCGACACGGTGGCCCATCGCATGCATTCTCGCATGCTCGAACTCGCGCGCCATAGCGGGGTCACGTCGTTCGTCGCCGTTCCGCTCCAAAGTCATAGCCGGGCGCTGGGCTTCCTGGCCGGTGATCGCGCCTCCTCGCCCTGCACGAGCGAAGATCTGTCCATCCTATCCACCATCGCGAGCCATGTCGCCTCCGCCATCGACAATGCCCGGGCCTACGCCGATTTGACGGAACTGACGCAACATCTGGAGCAGCGGATCGAGGAACGGACTCGCGAGCTCTCCATCGCCAATGAACGCCTGCAAGACCATGACCGGCGACGGTCCATGTTCCTCTCGGTGGCCTCGCATGAACTGCGGACCCCTATGACCGCGATCCGGAGCTTTACGGACAACATGCTGGACGGCGTGGCCGGCCCCCTTACCGAGCGTCAAACCGCGTATCTGACCCGCATCGGCCACAATTTGAATCGCCTCACGAGGATCATCAATCAATTGCTGGATTGGTCCCGCCTGGATCTCCACAAGGAGGTACTGAAATTTGAGCAGGTCTGCTTCAAACAGATAGCCACCCTCGTTGTGGACAGCTTGCGGACCGTGACGGATGAAAAGAAAATTGCCATCGAGCTGCGTACACCGGATGACCTTCCGGCGATCTATGGAGACCGGGACAAGCTGGAACAGGTCCTATGGAATCTCATCGGCAACGCGGTCAAATTTACCCCGCCGCAGGGCACGGTGACCGTGACGATCGAGGCAGCTCCCGAGGGGCGGCTGAAGGTATGCGTCGCCGATACGGGGTGCGGCATTGCCCCCGAGCATCTTCCGCGCATCTTCAATGAATTCTCCAAAGTCCCCTCGCCGATGCCGACGTCTCAAGGCGCGCAGCTCGGCCTGTTCATCACGAAGAGCCTCGTGTCGATGCACGACGGACACATTTGGATCGAGAGCACGCAGGGAGTCGGCACGCAAGTCTGGTTCACCCTTCCATTGGTGTCGGCCGGCGAACCGACGCAGGAGGGAGCATCCGACGGCGCATGATTCCAAGACTCGCGGAGAAAGCGTATAGTAGCGCATCCATTTCATGGGACGGTCCCTGAAAGCAGCAGGTCCATGCGAGCAAGAATTCTGATTGTCGATGATGATCCGGATATCGTACTGGCGCTCGAGAACCGCGTGACCTGGATGGGCCATGAACCGCTCACCGCCGACAACGGAAAAGACGGACTGCGCCTCATCCAGCAGGAGCAGCCCGATGTGGTGCTTTTAGATATCCAACTGCCCGCCTTCAGCGGCTTGGAGGTGTTGCAACACATGCACGCCCTCGCCCGCAAAGACGAAAGCCCATCACGCTGGTTGACCGGTTCTCTCATGCCTCCCGTCATCATGCTCACGGCCTTCGGCACGATCGAGCAGGCGGTAAAGGCCATGCAACTGGGCGCCGCCGATTTCGTCACCAAGCCGTTTACCGGCGATCACATTACCGTTGTGGTCAACAAGGCGTTGGACGCCTTGGCGCTTCGCCGCCAAGTGGACGTGCTCCAAAAAGAAGTGGACGAGCGATACGGACCCATCGTCGGCGAGAACACCAAACTGGCGGCGCAACTGAGTCTGGCGAGACAGGCGGCCGCCTCCACCGTGACCGTTTTAATCATGGGCGAAACCGGAACGGGGAAGGAAGTGGTGGCTCGGGCCATTCATGGGTGGAGTCCCAGGAAGTCGAAGCCCTTCGTCGCCGTCAACTGCGCCGCGATTCCCAAGGACCTGCTTGAGAATGAATTATTCGGCCACGAGAAGGGAGCCTTCACCGGCGCCGTCAAGCGCGAGGCCGGCAAGATTGAAATCGCCGAAGGAGGTACGGTCTTTCTCGATGAAATCGGCGACACGTCCCTGTCATTGCAGAGTCATCTGCTGCGCCTGCTTCAAGATCAAACCTTCTATCGGGTCGGAGGGACGCAGTCGGTTCACACCGATGTGCGCTTTCTCGCGGCCACCAACAAAGATTTGAAACAGGCAATTCGCCACGGCCAGTTTCGGGAGGATTTGTACTATCGGCTGGAGGTCATTTCGCTCACCCTGCCGCCGCTCCGCGAACGGATGGACGATGTGCCGGCCCTCGCCCGGCACTTTCTCGCTCAATCCGCCAAGCTCGGCTTTCCAAAGACTCCGTCGCTCAGCGATGCCGCGTTGGCGGTCCTCACGCGCTACCACTGGCCCGGCAACATCCGCGAACTGGAAAATGTCTTAACCCGCGCGGTGATCCTTTCATCCGGCAATACGATCGAACCGGAACATCTGCATTTGTCCGGTTCGGGCGCGTCGTCATTCCCCGAGTGCGACGCTGCCTCCGGACTCCGGCTCTATCATGAAAAAATGGAAGC
>CAYNLM010000149.1:0-8530 GCA_964398045.1 uncultured Nitrospira sp.
CCCCTTATGTACCCCCGACGCACAGCCAATACATCGTTCGACAAGAGATCAATCACAATGAGTTCTCCACCAACAATACCGAGCTCACGAGCTTTGGGCCGTTCGATTCCTCTCCATGTAAATCCATAACGGCTTTTTCGTGCTGCCGCATACTCCTTTTTCATGGTGTTTGCCTCACGGCTGTCGTAACCGTAGTACCTAGCGTATTTGGCAGTTGAGTCGGGGCTTAAGAAATAAGAAGGGTGCTTATATTGTTTCTTCCAATCAGGCTGGTGACGATCTATTTGCGGTGTTTCAAAATAATTAAATCGGCCCTTCCCAACATACAGGTTTTCTGGCTCTGAGGATTCAGTGCGGTTATAACCATACAAGTCTTCTAGGGCATACAGATGCCTGAGCATGTCATCAGTGGCTTCTTCCCGCGGTCGCATCTGAAAGATACCCTCCACATTCTCCACCGTCTTGAAAATGAACTCGCCTGCCTCGGTCTTGCAGAGATGATCGAAGTACTGTTCTGGTGTCATGCCCGGCTTATAGCCGCTATCCTCTGGTACCGGATTCGGAATTTTGATCGAATGCGCGAAGCGACCTTCTTCGGTCGCCAGCGGATCGGCATGTTTGAGGTCCAAAATGTCGCAGCGTCGGTTCGCTGGATCGATTTTGTGAGTCTTGCAGTATTCGGCTTTCTTCTTCATCGCCTTGTCGAACCGCTCTGCGACCGTTTCCTCTTTCGAAAAGACCGACGCTCCTGTGCAGACAATCAGCAGCGCGATTAGACCACACACGCCCAGCCACTGTTTCCACCTTATCCGGTTCATGTTATGCAGCCTCCTTCATCTCATACCTTGAGATGAATGCCGTCGCGAGATGGCCGCCAAGAGAGTACCCGGTTACATTCAACACGGCATTTTGAGATAACGCCCCTGACGCTTTGAGCTCACGATAGTACCGCTCCATGCTGACCAACTGTCCGAACGCGAACCCCGCTCCAGCAATCTCACCAGCCGCACCACCTTGCCCATCGCGTTCCCAGTCGCCACCTTGCCCTTGGTTTCGAAACTCTGTACTTCGGAACGAGAGGGTAAAGTTGTTGGTGCCGACTTCCCGCATCAATGTGGCCGAGAAGCCAGTCGCATCGTTAGCGTGGTGACTCACGACGTCGTATTTCGCAATAAACCGGTCGGCAAGAATGTTGGTGAATCGAGTTGCACCAAGTAGCGGTCCAGTTGGCGGATCAAAACCAAACCTGTTATTCCCTCGAGTTAGTTGTGATAAAAGGCCGCCGGGGTCGTCTAAGTAACTCTCGGCAGCCATCTGCTGAAGTGCGAAATCCAGCCAAGTGGAAATCTGGGACTGTGGCATGGTGAGACCTCCTACTCTTATTCAGAACTCGGCTTTAGTACCTTTTGAATAAACTGTGTTGAACTCAGTGCTTTCTTCGGCGGACACACTTGCCCTCCCAGCCACCAAGTACCTGTGAGATTTTTTACGTTACCGCTGCGGATGAATCCACGACGCACGCCTAGGACTTCATTAGTTTGCAGATCCATCACTATTAACTCTCCTCCCGCGATTCCAAACTCTCGGTCAGCAGGCCGTTGAATTCCTCTCCAGATGTAGCCGTACCGGCTTTTCACCGAGGCCACCCCCTCTTTCTTCACAATGTACGGGACGCGATGACTTCTGGTTCCATCCATATACACATAGTCTTTCTTGCTTTCCTTCTCAGAACTCCTGGAAAACAACAGATACGGCTGTGACGTGTCTGTTTCATCTTTGGTGCGCAGAGACTCCATAAACTTGTAGGGACCAAACGGTGGCTGTACGAGATAATCTTCTGGATGAGAATCATCGGTAGCATCATAAGGGTCTTCTAACGCATGGAGGTGCTCAAGCTCATAATCTGTTGCTTCTTTCTTAGGCCGCATCATGTACAGCCCTTCCACATTCTCCACCGTCTTGAAGATGAACTCCCCCGCTTCCGTCTTGCAGAGATGGTCGAAATATTGTTCCGGCGTCATCCCCGGCTTGTAGCCGCTGTCTTCAGGCACCGGATTCGGAATCTTGATCGAGTGGGCAAACCGGCCCTCTTCGGTTGCTAGTGGGTCAGCTGGCTTCAGTTTCGCGACGCCGCCGCAGACTTCGTTCGGGTCCAGCTTCCGTTTGGCACAGGCGGCTTCAATCTCTTTGATCGCCTTCCGAAACCGTTCCCCCGGTGTCTCGGCGAACGAGACACAGCCCGTTGCTCCGACAAGCATCAGACTGATCACTAGCCCCATGACGACTTTAGATTTGGTCATGCCAGCTCCTTGTCACAGCTGTGAACGGCAACTCATCCCTGAAATACTTCCATTTATTCGTTATCCATACAACAGAAGGCGCGCACTGTAGACCTGTGATCCATGTACTGTCAAGACCCTAGTCAACCACTACAGGGGGCATTCTATTGAGCACAATATCATCGCCGCCGAAAATCTGATGGTTATACAGGGCGCTCCCGGAGGAGAAATCCAAGACATCGTTCCCGCCAAATCCCGCGCGATGTGGTTGGCCGCCGCGGTGAAGATGGGCTGGTTATCCGTCGCATCGCCGTCGTAGGTGATCGTCGGTTGGCCATTGGCATAATTGATGACAGGCGGGGTGCCGTCGGGCAAGCTGGAGAGATCGCGCAGCCGGATGCCGAGATCGCCCGGCTGCCAGTTCTGGATGGTGATGTGGTCGTTGATGACAAGATTCCCGCCGGTCTCCACGAAGGACCACTGGCCGTCGAGGCTCGTATTCGGTGCGTCGGGCGCGTCTCCCGGTCGGTGCAGCCCGCCCACCAGGACTTGCTCGTTCACGTACAACGCGCCGCGCCGGTCGCCGTCGTCGATCGTGTCGACTCCATCCGGATTGAGCACATAGATGTCCTGCCCCAGCCCCCCGTTCAGCGTATCGCTCCCGCTGCCGCCATCGAGCCGATCGTCACCGCTGTCGCCTTGCAGATAGTCGTTCCCGCCATGCCCGATGAGAAGATCGTTACTCCCGCTGCCATAGAGATGATCGTCGGTCGGTAACAAAAGCGACCCTTCTAGCGTATCCGGCACTGACCCACCGAACAGATATTCCCGCTGGAGCGGTGGCGAGGTCGAGGGGACATCGCTGTCCGTGGCCACATCATAATAATGGGTGAGGGAAGGGATCAGCGGAGCGGGGACGTTGGCCAGGGCCAGATCGATCTGCGCCAGCAGGAAATCGGCGCGATCGGCCAGATAGCGGTCCGTCATCTCGCCCAAGCCCGTCCCCGGATCGTACAGAGCCAGTTGCCCGTCTGTGGCATGACCAAGGCCGACGTAATCGGCTCCGACCACGGCAAACGGATTGAGCGCCCGCAGGGCATAGCGGTAGGCCAGGCCGCTGTCTCCCGGGTCTTGTGCGGCAGCAATCAGCTCGCTCGCTGTGAGCCGTGGGACAAGCTGCCCCTGACCATCAATCTGGACAAGCGGTTCAATCGAAAACGTTTGGTTGGCCACAGCCGCCTGCACGTCCGCCAGATGCGCATAGTATTCGGTGCGGGTGCCCAGATCGCCAAATCCACCGGTATCGTCGTTAAAATCCGTCTTCTGGTCGGACGCATTCGGCACAAAGAGCGTCCGCAGCGCATCCAACGCCCGCTCCAAGGTATCGCCTTCAGCCGTATGCTCTTCAACGGCTAACGCCGTCACATCGGCCCGTGCCGGGGAAGCGGCCTTCAGGATGTTTTCGATATCCGTCTGCGTGAGATCAGGGTCCATAGACTCGAACAGGGCTTGCAAGGCTAACGAATCCACGATCAAGGTGATGCTGTGCGCATTGCCGTAGTCGCGAAGCGACGGCAGGCTTTCGAGCAACGGCTGCCCTTCAATCAAGACGGATTGGACCGGCCCGTGAATGCCGGAATTAGCAACGAACTGCACGTCACCACCGGTAGCACTGGACCCAAATAGCTGGGTAATTTTGCCGAACGCCCCGTCGGTACGTGTCACCCCACCGTTCAAACCACCCCTTGGCATGCTCGCCGTCCCCGTCGTCTGAAACTGGCCGGCCACCTGGGTGACGGCTGATTGATACCAGGACAACAGCTGCACATTGACAGTTGACCCACCACGCGTAAGCGCCCCGGTCAGATCGAATTCGACAAACTTCGCGTCCATGGCGTCAATGAGTTGTTTGATACGGATATCCTCCGTGAGCACTGGTGTGACGCCGCCGACCTGTCCGATCCCGGCGCCATTGAAGATGTACGTGTGGTTCACTCTGTTTGAATGCAGAAGGGTAAACACCGTCGCGAGGTGTCCACCGAGTGAGTAACCACTGACGTTAATTGTATTCGCTGAATTAGCGAAGAACGCCTGAAGGGCTGGATCAATGGTGCCATTGGTAAGCCGGCCTTGCTCCAGCTCAGCAAAATAGCGCTCCATGCTGACCAACTGCCCTAACGCAAATCCGGATCCCGCGATTTCGCCAACCGCCCCGCCTTGTCCATCACGCTCCCAATCGCCACCCTGAGCTCGATTCTGGTATTCCAAGCTGCGGAAGGAAAGTGTGTACTGCCCGTTGGTCGTGTCGCGCATCAAGGTGGCCGAGAACCCTGTCGCATCATTGGCGTGGTGGTCGATGATTTGATAACGGGCAGCAAAAGCCTGGGCACTGCCCATAATTTGAGTGGCGTTAGGCACACCCGTGAGATCCACAAAACGGGTCTTGCCAGTAAACTGGTCTACTGGGATTACCTGGCCATTGTTGTTCCCATCAACAAGTCGCCTGATTACTGCAGCTGGATCCTGAAGATTAATACCATCCAGATAGCTCTCCGCAGCCATCTGCTGGAGTGCAAACTTCAACCAGGTTGTAACGTCATTTGCCATTGGTCAGCTCCTTGAAGCTTTGTTCATAGTTCTTAGATTTAAGAACCTTGCCGATAAACCAATAGGAAAAGTCGAAATCCTTGTTGCGTCCATTTCGATAGCCATACGTGGGGCACGCTTGTCCGGTTAGCCACCAGATGCCTGTGAGATTGTTGCGAATCATCCCGCTGCGGATGTAGCCCCGCCGGACGCCTAACACTTCATTCGTTTCAAGATTCAGTACGATGAGCTCGCCTCCAGCGATCCCAAGCTCGCGGTCATGGGGGCGTGATATGCCCCGCCACGTGAATCCATAACGACTCTTGAGGTTTTCAACAATATTCTTATGCATTGACTCAAGATGCCGTGCATCATATCCGCTGAAGCGCTCGTAGCCTGTAAGCTGCCGCCCGCCCGCACTACCACCACTGCCAGATTGCTTGGAAGATTGGATTGATCGGGGAGGTTGGGCTGGTCGTTCAAGATAGCCATACCGATTCGGTGACACAAAATCATACTCGCCCATCGTGGCCTCTCCATTCGTATGACCATACGGATCCTCCAGTGCGTACAGATGACTGAGTTCATCATCCGCCGCTTCTTTCCGCGGACGCATCATGTAAATCCCTTCCACATTCTCCACCGTCTTGAAGATGAACTCCCCCGCTTCCGTCTTGCAGAGATGGTCGAAATATTGCTCGGCCGTCATGCCCGGCTTGTAGCCGCTATCAGCTGGCACTGGATTGGGAATCTTGATCGAATGGGCGAAACGGCCTTCTTCGGTCGCCATTGGATCGGCGGGCTTGAGCTTGAGAATGTCACACCGACGATTTGCCGGATCAATTTTGTGCGTTCGACAATACTCGGCCTTCTTCTTCATCGCCTTCTCGAATCGCTCTGCCACCGTCTCGGCGCTCGCGATGCTGATGTGTCCCAGAAAAACAAGAACGCAGAGGAGTAGGAGCCAGAACCAATTCCTTTTCATGGTCACTCCATTTGGAACACAATCTGTGTGGTATGCGAATCGTATAGGTTGGGCGGACAATACTGGGATATCCCCTAGAGTGTCAAGGCTAAATTCACGACGCTACTTGCCGTCAGGCAACCGACAGTGCCCCACCGACCAAGACATCGACTCCGTCGCCACCGAAGAGTTGATCGTTGCCTTCCTGTCCAAAGATTCGATCGCCGCCGGCATCGCCGGCGAGGAAATCATTGCCTAAACCGCCCTGAAGCTCATCGGCTCCTTCTCCGCCAAACAGCGTATCCGCATCGGCTCCGCCGCCGAGAAGATCGTCGCCAGCGCCGCCGTCAAGCTCATCCAATCCATCGCCGCCGATCAGGAGATCGTTCCCATCATCGCCAAACATGGCGTCGTTACCGGCTTCTCCATCCAACTGATCGGCCCCAGATCCTGCGACAATCTCGTCATCGCCCGCTCCGCCAAAACCCGCGTCGTCACCCTCCCCGCCCACTAGACTGTCGTCACCCTCCCCGCCGTAGAACACATCCGCGCCTGCATCGCCGATCAAGGTGTCGTTGCCGCCACGCCCCAGCAGCACATCGACGCCGGCTCCCCCTTCCAGCCAGTCATCGCCTTGCTGGGCCAGCGGTACGCCGTCATCGTCACCGGCCAAGATGTCGTTCCCATCCCCGCCCAGCAGGACGTCGTCTCCCGCATTGCCAAACAGCTGGTCATTGCCCGCCCCACCGGTGAGAAAATCGTCTCCCGGCGGCGTGGGATACATGAGAGTGATGCCCAGTTCCGTGTCGCCGATGAGGATGTCGTCACCGGTCCCGCCATCGAGCGTATCGTCTCCCCCATCACCGCTCAGCAGATCGTTCCCCTCACCTCCCTCCAGCACATCGTTGCCAGGGTGCAGCACGCCCGTGGTGTATTGAATGACCACGCTCCCGTCAGGATTCGACTGGATCACTCGGCCCGCCGTGTAAACATCGCCCCAGAGCACATCGTCACCCGACGCTCCGATCAGGCGATCGTCGCCCCCGCCTCCGCCAAGCAGATCATTCCCCTCACCACCATCCAGATAATCCTTCCCATCCTGGGTGCTCCGAGGGTCAGGACCTGTGTCCCCGGGGAAAAACCCCTCCCACGGCTCATCTATCTGGTCATCAAGACGATCGCCAATTAACGTGTCATTCCCCGTTCCTCCATACAGTGCATCATGGCCCCGTCCGCCAGCGAGGGAATCATTTCCTCCATTGCCATAGATCTTGTCGTCGCCATACGCGGTGATCGCGACATCAGGGCCTGCTCCTCCTATATTCGTTTGATGGTAAAACCCTGTGATCCCCAGCGCCACGCCCACCGTCGGATCGGTGATCGACGACCAATCTTCTGCATAGGTCCCATACCGCGAATCGGTCGTGCCAACGAACGCCTTCACGCTGACGACGCTTTCCACCTGGGTGGTATGGGTGGGTTGGTCGGTCGCATCCACCAATGTGGCCGACAAGGTCACGGTGGCGTCTGCGGAGACGCTGTCATTTGCCAGCAGCGAAAAATACAACTGGTCCTCTCCTTCGGGCACGGTCAACGCAAAGACGCCGTTCGCGCCAATGGCCTGCACGCCGTTACTCGTCGAGACGCTCAATTGGTTGGCCTGCGGTCCTTGCAGTTGGAGCGAGACACGTTGCCCGCCCGTTCCCGCCGCAAATGGGAGCGAGAGCCGGAACTCTTGTCCCAGCTTTTCCTCCACCGTGGCACTCGACGCCCCGCCGGGCACGAAGCCCGGGGTATCAAATGGATTGGGTCCCACCCCCTTCTGAATCACCACCGTCTGGCCCGCCTGCTGAATGATCGCACGCGCGTCTTCGATGACTGTCTTGACTGAGGAGGATAACCGTGGGTCGCTCAGTTCGGCGGCGTACGCTTGATCGATGAGATTGATGTCGGCAAAGCTGCTGATCGTTTGGCCCAGATTGAAGGCGACGTTGGTGATCTTCTGGGTGAAGTCAGCGAACGCATTTGCCAGACCAGAGGCGGTATCTGTAATAAATGTGTCTCGCTCTTGAGCAAATAAGGTCAAATCGGCTGGGTCAAGTTCTGGCGTGGCGCTCAGCGTGTCATAGAAGGCCGCCGTCAGACCGTTGACCTGTACCTTGTCGGCTGGATTCGGCAACTGATCGCGTAGATAGGCCAATGTTTCAGTTCGCCATGTGCTGCCGTTGGTATTCAGCAGTCGTTGGGCAAACTCGTCAGGATTAAGTTGTAGCGCAGCCAATTCTTGCGTCAACGGATCGGATGCGGATAGCGCTCCCGGTACCGACGCAAGAAAGACTCTCGCTTTCATCTCCAATTCGTGTTGGGACACATTCACAGGAGCCGCTGGGCCATCTGTCAAATTGAAGTACTGTTTGACCGCGGTAAAGGCCGATTGCACGGCATCGAGTCCCGCATCTAATGCATCGAGGAGCCCTGCTGCCAGCAGACTCACGGGCGTGATCGCCAAGGTAAAGGGTTTGGATACCACGGCGAGCGGAAGTCTGGCGGTATTCCAAATTGCGTACTGACTGTCGGACAATCTTCCCGCATCGTGCAAGTTTGCCAAGACCGCCTTAGCCAGCCTGTCCAGCTCCGTGGGATCCCCGAACGTCATGCCGGCGAATAGCCCTGCGACCAACCGCGGAACGGATTCTAGCGG
>CAYNLM010000150.1:0-8402 GCA_964398045.1 uncultured Nitrospira sp.
GTAGTAGGTCACGCGATGAGGCTCGAATACCTGCGCACTCGCCTGCAGCACGTCCGGATACGCGGATAATTTCCGGATCAATCCGAGTTCGTCCGGATCCGTCAATACCGTGAGGTCGGTGTCCAATGCCGGCGGGCAGGCGATTCCTCGGGCGGCGGCCACGCGCCAGAGGCTGGAAATTCTGGCATGGGCATACTGCACATAGTAGACGGGATTGTCGGAGGACTGTTGTTTGGCCAGTTCGAGATCAAATTCCAGAGGAGTCTTAGAATCCCGCATGAGGAAATAGAACTTGGCGGCATCCGCCCCGACTTCATCAATGACCTCCCGCATGGTGATGAATTCCCCCGTGCGCTTGGACATTTTGACTTCGACGCCGCCGCGCAACAGTTTGACCAGCTGCACCAACACCACTTGGAGCCGTTCTTTCGGGTGCCCATAGGCCTGCATCACCGCCTGCATCCGGGGAATGTAGCCATGATGATCGGCGCCCCACACGTCGATCAGCAGATCGTATCCGCGCCGGAGCTTGTCGCGATGGTAGGCAATATCCGACGCAAGATAGGTGCATTCGCCGTCTTGCTTGCGGACGACCCGATCTTTTTCGTCGCCGAACCTGGAGGACCTGAACCACCATGCGCCGTCCTCTTCGAAGAGAAGGTCGCGCTGCTTGAGATCGGCGAAGGCTTGCTCGATGGCGCCCGATGCAATCAACGCGGCTTCACTGGACCAGGAATCAAACTCCATCCCGAACGAATGGAGATCGCTGCGAATCAAGCCCAACAATTCCCGATAGGCCAACTCGCGGCAGCGCGCCTCCGCCTGGTCCGGCGGAAGCGCAGCCAGACGGTCTCCTTCCGCCGCATGAATCCGTTCCGCCACCTGGCGAATATAGCCGCCATGATAGCCGTCTTCCGGAAACGACATGGGTTGGCCGATGAGTTCTCGATACCGGGCATAGACGGAGGTTCCGAGCAATTTCATCTGCCTCCCGGCATCATTGATGTAGTACTCGCTCACGACGTCGTACCCCACCGCCTTCAGCATCTTGGACAAGGCTTGGCCGACGGCGGCCCCACGCCCATGTCCGACATGAAGCGGCCCGGTAGGATTGGCGCTGACATATTCCACCAACACCCGTTTTCCCGCGCCGATGTCCGCGTGACCGTACGCCGATCCCTGCCGTTCGATGTCGCGCAGGACTTCCAGCCATACCGACGGTTTGACGGTCATATTGAGAAAACCAGGCCGCACGATCTCAACTCGCTCGAAGAGTTGCTCACGGGCAGGCAGGTTATCGACGATGATTTGGGCAATGTCGTAGGGCGCGCGCTGCTCGGACGCCGCCAGCGCCATCGCAACAGTTGTGGCAAGATCTCCCCATTCGGGGCGCTTGGGTGCATCCAGGGTCACGGTCGGCCAGGATTCCATGCGCAATTGGCCTTTTTCCTTCGCGCCGGAAAGCGCGCCCTTAAGGGCACTGGTCACTTTCTCCTGTACGACTCCTTGTGCCACCAAGATCACCTAAGTCCTCAGAGAAACTGGGGAAAAGCAACTCGGCACTGTAACATAGAGCCTGATGAGTAACAAGGTGAGCAGCTAGGATTTTGTTACCGGGCGGTAGCGACTCAGCATGGACGAACAGCCGGCTGTAATGGCCTCCGATGGCATAGAGAGGCAAGGCTTATCATCACATGCCCGAACCTGGTCCCAAGTGGAACAGGAACAAGATGCTCCCGTCACGATGGCCACATGAGCGCCTAGGGGTGCCCATCGTCTTGGATCGGTGGGACCGAAGACAGTCACCGTGGGGACCTGCGCGGTGGCGGCCAGATGCGTTAGGCCGGAATCGTGTCCCACAAACAGGTCGGCTCCGGCAAGGACACCGGCCACTGTGGTCAAGTCCTGCCCTTGAATCACCGGAACGTTTTGAAGCCCACAGTCCCTGACTCGTCCAACAGCCGCCTCATCAGCCGGGCCGCCGACGATGACCGGCGCGGCCTGCTGCTGTTGAAGACTCCGTATCACTTCTGCCATCGTCGGCGGTTGCACACACTTATGGAAACTTCCGCTGCCTGGATGGCAGACGACATAACGCTGACCCTCCTGAATCCCCAGCGTCCGAAGACATCGCCGGCCTGCTTCCCGCACTGTTTCCGGAATGACCAATTGAGACGGTCCCCCATCGCCACACGCAGCTTCTTCCAAGACCTGGAAAAATCCCTGGCTTTGGTGCAGTCCTTTACCAGGCGTCGGCGCCCCCAGAGAGATTCGACTGATTCCCAATTCCCGTAGCGTTGTCTGTACCACATTGTCCGGATCCCTGAGCCATCCAACGACGTACTCACATGATTTCAAGAGTTGCCGAAGCGGCTGGTCCGCTTGTTCTGCCCCACCCATGAGGGAAGCCAGGGCTCTCGACTCCATGCTGAGCGTTCGGTCCACCACCCCGCAGGCGTCAAACAAGCTTCCGATATCCGATCGTGCCAACAATACAAGGTGATGCCCGCGGTAACGACGACGTATGGATGCAATGGCCGGAAGCGACAACAGCACGTCACCCAGCCCACCAGGATGGATGATCAACACGGATCTGGGATGGTCGGCGTTCACTGAAACTTAGGAAGTCGTGACACCTCAGCACGCGCGGCTTCAAGATCGGCCTGGGTGTTCACATTTTGAAAGGATTGAGAGGCTGGATCGAGATTCGTCCAACCGGACGAGTCCACCACGGTGACCTTCAATGAGGACTCGGACACGATGTCCTGAATCTTCAGGTGCCCAGCGCGTGCCATCTGTTCCAAATAGGGCAACACGCGCTTCCCATACACCGCATGCAGCGGCTGGAGGCCGCTCGGCAACCGCCCCATCACAATGTCGGCTTCTGGATCACGATCAACGAAAAAGCGAATCATCCCCGGAGTCAAGAAGGGCATGTCACAAGCCACGACAAAAATGCGGCTGGAGCCGGCATAACTCAGACCGGTATAGAGCCCTCCGAGGCTGCCGCAACTCGGGATCAGGTCCTGATGCACGCGACAGCCATGACCTTCCAACGGCGGACTGTCCTGCGCCGTGATGATGAGCACTTCGGGAAAATGTGCCATCATGACCGAGCGGCAACGATCCAATAAGGTCGCCCCTCCGACGGTGAGGAATCGTTTATCCTCCCCCATCCGGCGGCTTTTCCCACCGGCCAGGATGACTCCGGTCACGTCCGCCATCATGGTCCCCATCCCCGCGTTTCGCTTCATTCATCACGAAACACGAAGGGGGTGGGTTTCCCCACCCCCTTCATGCTTCGGTTGCAATGACGCCAACGAAGGTTTACAGGGTCTTCCCCTTCCTCTTGTTCGCGCGACGGGTCATAACCCACGCCTCGAGGATCACAATTCCGCCGGCAATCACGAACGGATAGATATACGTTTCTCGGGGAATCGGCGGCTCCAGGAAAGTGTAATAGAAGGCGGAGACCGCCATCTTTCGTCCCGCATCACCGTTATGTCCATCCCAAGCAAAGAAGACGGTCGGAATGTATTGCCCCATTTCGAAGAAGGTATCTTCGTCATAATCCTGATCCTTCTTGTTGCCAAGAGGACGCTGAATCATGACGTACCACCGGCCATCCTTCCACTCCGCCTTCAACACCTTCAGGTTCTCTTCGTAGGTGTCGCGCTCTTCAAAATCCTTGTCCCATCCGGTTCC
Source organism: uncultured Nitrospira sp. (assembly GCA_964398045.1). GTDB lineage: Bacteria > Nitrospirota > Nitrospiria > Nitrospirales > Nitrospiraceae > Nitrospira_D. The sequence goes on from CAYNLM010000150.1 coordinate 3,706, forward strand.
CTTGAAAGCCCGGATCGATCCGTCTGCTTCCCACTTCACAATATCGACGGGGAACTGTTCATTGGTCCCGAACAGATACCGCGGCTTGATCGGAGCCGGCAATTCTTTCCACTTGACCGGCGTTTCAATCGCGACCGCATCGTTATACACCGCGTACTTGTTCTGGTTCGCTGCGATGGACCCTTCTTCACCGGTCTTCGGATCCTGTTCCTTCACATCCACGTTGACCTGCGTTGGGGCCCAGGGAAGCTTCCCTTCCGCCACACTCTTCGTCCGGTCGTCCCACTCAAGGAGATAGACCACGTGCTTATCGTTGTAAAGGGCTCTGACCCAGATATCGTCGATACGATTGACGAAGTTGCGCGGCTTGTGGGTGATTTGGCCGCCCATCGCCACATAGCGGCGAGGAGTGGTCTTCCACATGTCGTTTTCCATATCGCTCGAGATCTCGCCTTCCACCACCTTGGCGGGAACCACGAAGTTGATCTTCGGCTTATCGGTCAAGGGATCGATCGGAAGCGGATTCCCCTCTTGATCGCGCTCGCAGAGGGAATTCACAAAATTCGCGATGTCCCACCGTTCGTCAACCGTGGTGCTGTCTGCGAACGAGGGCATTGGGGTCCCGTTCACACCGGTTGAGAACGTACGGAAGATGTTCCTCACGTTGTAGGGATCCTGGCGGCTGCCTCTGAAGTTCCAGCACTTATGCCAGTCGGCCGGCTGAATGGAGAAACCCCAGTCGTCCTTGAGGTTGAAAGCATTTCCGTCACCGCGGCCTTCCATGCCATGGCACTCAATGCACTTCTTTTCAACGATGAGTTCTGAGCCCCTCTTCTTGCTCTCATCCGTCGCCGGCTTTGGTTTCAAATCAGCCAACTGGAGAATCGTCTGAGTCTCTGATTGCTTGTCGGTGAACTTCCGATCCTTGACGAGCTGGGTCGTGACGAATGAAAGCACTTGCAGGCGCTGTTCTTCCGTCAGGATGCCTTCCCAGGAAGGCATGGCCGAACCGGGCAAGCCATGCGTCACGGTTTCAAAGAGATCGTTCTGACCAGGAACCGGCTTCTTGGCGTCGAACAACGGGAGTTCACCGCTGGCTGTGTGGCGAATCTTGAAGGTGCCCTGATTAAAATTACGGGGACGTGGCCATAGACGGTCGGCACCGGGACCGTCGCCCGCGCCATCGACTCCATGACACCACACACACTTCGTAAAGTACACCCGCTTACCGGCCTCGATCATATCGGCGGGAGGCTCAGGAGCCAATTCTCCCTTCTTGAACCCTTCCGGCAGCGCTTCATCAGCAAAGGCCACCACTCCAGCGCTTCCTGAAATCAGGACGATTCCGAAGGCTGAAGCAAGGAGCACCCCCGCTTTTTTACCCATCGAATGATTCATCATGTTTGTCCTCATCTCGTAAGTCAAATTAAGCGTTAGGCTAGTGGACAATTAGTCCCAGGTGCGGGGGTAATAGCCAGTATGCCAATACTCGAACAGAATGACTTTCCATATTTCATCAACAGTCAAGTGCTGCTCCCATGGCGGCATCACGGATGCCCAAGGGAACCCTTCGTTCGGCAATCCGATTCCGCCCTTGGATACGCGCCAGAAAATGAATGTTTCCTGGAGCTGTGCGATGGTGCCCGGGTCGGTGAAGTTGGCCGGAATGGGGTTGAATGCAAAGGCGTGAAGACCACGACCGTTCAAGTTGTCACCATGGCAGAAGTGACAGTTCTGGAAGAAAATCTCTCCGCCTTCCCGTACATACTTCAGATACCCCTGGGCGTTCTGGTCCCAGGGATTGGCATTGGGCTTCATCAGCCGACCCATGCCCTGCTCCACAATGTTTGCGTTGGTGTATTCCTGATCGTATTTCCCTTCCTGGTTCACACGATACGGATTCTGCGAAGTCTGAAGCACATAGGTCTTCCCATGCACCTTGGTGCTGGCAGGAGGAGCAGGATGCACTGTTCTCAACTCAATCGGTTCTTCCGACTTGGGCTTCATCGCATTGAAGGAAAAACCGCCGATTAGAATTGGAAGGAGAATGAGATAGGCATAGCGAAGCAGCTTATTTCGCCCGCTTTGGGCATCCAACACATTCATGATGGGCTGCTTAAACTTCTTCCAATCTTCCTCGTTGGCGGAAACCCACATGAACACCGCCACGAGCGAGACGGTTCCATACATGGCTCGGACACTGAATGGAATCGGGGGATACACCCTATATTTGAGATACAAGAGGACGAACGCCCAGAAGGCAATCCCTTGAAAGAACCTGGGGATTCCCATTCCCATCGAGTTAAGGAGGTAGCTCAACCCGGTGAAGCCGGCGACAAAAATAGCCAGCTCAAAGATCATCTGCATCGGCATGTACCCTTCGACTAAGCGCACGGTATTGGAAGGGACGACATCGAGGATCATCCCAACCAGCAGGAGTAGTCCGACTACTCCTATCAGTGCGCCCACTGACATCAATGCTTTCATGGGTTCACTCCCTTTGGTCTAATAAGATTCATAGCTGAATTAAGAGACTTTCGGTGGCTCTTTCCCCTCATAGGTCTGCGAGAGGTAATCCACGATTTTCTTCAGCGCTCCCGCGCTAAGCTTCTGGCCGAACACCTTCGGCATGGTGTTATCGGGGAAGGGCTTGACCACATAGGCGCTTGGAGACACGATCGACTCCATGATGTACTCGGAGGTCGACTTGGCTGTTCCCTTATATTCCTTATCTTTTAGTCGGCTCGGTGCGTTGGTGCCCTCGACAAGCTTGGGACCAATGGTACCCGTGGCACCAGGGATGCCGGGTATTGTGTGACAGGATACGCACTGGGCCTTTGCAAAAATCTGATCTACCGGCTCAGTTCCATCCGCCAAGAGCGCGCTCGGAGGCCCAGCCTTTTCCTCTTGCTGCTTGGGACGATCTGCCTCAGGAATAAACTTTTCGTATGACTTTACGATTTCCTCGTATGAAGGTGCTTCGCGGCCTTCCCGCACATAGAGCCACGTATCCACGGCAGCAAGCTCCGGTAGACTCAAAGATATCGGCGGCTTGTGAATGGCCGGCATCGGGCTCTCTTTATCATTGGTCCCCTTCACGCCATACCCAGCGACCACATAACAGCTTGGGCACGCATGGGATTCAGCGATATATTCCTGGCCATTCTCGGCCGTACCTGCACCAGGAAACGCTTCTTTCTGTGCAAATTCACGAGCTTGAGGCTTTCCCTTACTGTACTTTGGATCTTCGAGTCGTTCTTTACCAGCTCGCTCGGGAAGACCCAGAAGATTGGGAGCGCGCTCGCCCAGCATGCCCTGATGGAATGCATGACACAAGGGACATTGGCCTTTCCCAATTGCACCCTGCTCCTTGTTCTTCCCAATGCCGCCAAAAATGATCTTTTCGCCTTCGTCCGCTAATTGCTGGGAGGTCATAGAACTAAAATCGAGCTTCTCTTCCTTCGGCGGAAATCCCCCTTCGACCTGTGGCAACCAATTTCCGTAGCCTGAGAGAAAGGCGGCGACGAAGAACATGAATCCGCCGATTTTCAGCAGCGCACCGAGATTGGTGAAATACAGCGCCATCATAAACGACGTCGCCGTGATCATCACGAGCGACACCGGCAACAACCGATTCTCTCCGTAGAAATTCTCCTTGTAGTTGGCAATTGCGATGAACAGGAGAAACGCGGCAATGATCCCAATGAACGTTTTGAACGTCGCCCGCTTCTTCGCTGCCGGATCACTGATTGAAACCTGGAAGTAAATTAGTAGGCCGGCCAGCAATGCAAGTGCCGGCCATCCCATGTCTAGCGCTTGATTAATCAAATCCCCCACGGTTTTGACCTCCTGCGGCTACAACGGGGATGGCGCTTTGCGCCATCCCCACCGAGCCATTACTCAAATAGATGAGATGGTTAGTGGCTACCCGCCGGTTGCGGGGCGGTGCCAGGAACCGCCGCCTTCGCTTCGACCGGCGCCTTCTTGGCAGCCAAGCTGCCGAGCCAGAACACAAAGAGGATGCTGACCCAGAAGAACAGCACGTTGAACGAGATCATATTTGCCGCAAAACCCACTGTATGCGTATAGGCCCATGGCGAGTTATCGCGCATGATTTCGTTCACATGCCAGAACAACCGGACCGACGAGCGGATGTATCCCATCAAGCCCATCATCCAGGTAAAGGCCGTGGCCAACATGATCAGAGCGTACTGGGAACGGGCTGAAATCTTGCCCCATTCGATCGGGCCCATCTGCTTCGCACCCTTCATCATGACGCTATTGAGCGCGAACATGAAGAAGAGACAGGACAGTGTCGTGGCCACCTGGGGCACCGACAGTCCGACTCGGACGTTGGCCGGAATGTAGTAGCCGTAGATGGCCAGCCAGATAATGTTCACATAGGCGAAGAAGAAGAACACGCCCATAAAGATGTTCCCGAACTTTGACCAGGACACGGTGGAGACTTTATTGCCCCGCATGTACCAGACGAAGCTCAGCACCGTGGTGGTGATAATGACGTTGATGCCGCCGTTCTTGGCCGACATGACGCCATAGTTGCCGAGCACCGGGTGCTGCTGGCCGCCCATCGCTTTCAATTCCGCCGGCGTCATGACCATTGTGTGAGGAGTAATGAATACCAGATAGCCGCAGGCCAGGATAAACACCAGATACTTGATATAGCGTTGGTATTTCTC
>CAYNLM010000151.1:0-8329 GCA_964398045.1 uncultured Nitrospira sp.
CGCGAGTTCTTTGCCGACGTGTCACAAATGGGGTTGTGGCCGGCGCTGAGCAATTACTTGATGTGGGACCAGATGCGGATGGATCCGACGGACTTTGCCGATGTCACAGAGTACACCTTTACCTACCTGATAAACGGCTTATCTCCTGCCGGCAACTGGACCGGATTGTTTCGTCCGGGCGAGCGGGTGCGCCTGCGCTTCATCAACGCAGCGTCCATGACCTTCTTCGACGTCCGCATCCCGGGGCTCAAGATGACAGTGGTCCAGGCTGACGGGCAGAACGTGCAGCCCGTCGTCGTGGACGAGTTTCGTATGGGGCCGGCGGAAACCTACGACGTGCTCGTCGAACCCGCCGAGGAGCGCGCGTATACCATTTTCGCCGAGACGCTGGATCGGAGCGGCTACGCCCGCGGCACCCTGGCGACACGAGTTGGAATGAGCGCGGACATTCCCACCCGTCGCGCCAGACCGTTACGCACGATGGCTGATATGGGAATGGATATGGACCACATGGGCATGGAAGGCATGGACATGCCGGGCATGAAGCAGCACGACCATGGCGGCGGCATGAAGATGCCTGGCATGGACCAGCCCGGCGAGATGCCGAGCATGAAACCGTCTCACGACAATCCGGACAGGGAGCACATGCAGCACGGACAGGGGATGCCCGAGATGCCGGGTATGAGGAGTACGGCGGATCAACGCCGCTCCGAGATTCCCGGCAGCCAACCCGTCAAGCATGACCCCGACCACCACGGGCCCGGCAATCAAATGGTGGCCGAATTTTCACAGGCTCGCATGCAGGAACCGGGAGCCGGGCTGGAAAACAGTAGTCGCCGGGTGCTCCTCTACACCGACTTGCGAAGCCTGGCGCCCTATCCTGACCAACGGGCGCCGGAGCGGGAAATCGAACTCCACCTCACGGGCAATATGGGAGTGCGCTACATGTGGTCGTTCGACGGCAAAAAGTATTCCGAAGCGAAAGATCCGATTCCCTTCCGGTACGGCGAGCGTCTGCGTCTCACCTTTGTGAACGATACCATGATGGAGCATCCCCTCCACCTGCACGGCATGTGGATGCACCTCGAGAACGGCGCGGGCGCGTACCTGCCGCGCAAGCATACGGTCATCGTCAAGCCCGCCGAGCGGATCTCGGTCGCCATCACCGCGGACGCTCCGGGACGTTGGGCGTTTCACTGCCACCTGCTCCTCCACATGGAGGCGGGGATGTTCCGCGTTGTCGAAGTGGTTGACCATGAGCACGGCAGGCCCTCGTGAAAGTTTCTCGACGAGCCGTCCTTGCCACGGCACTGGCTTGCCTGTTCGGTACTGGAATCGGCGCGACGATTGCCGCTGCGCAAACCGCGGGCGGGATGGACACAATCATCCTCAGGGCCATGGCGCCTCGTCCAATTACCACGCCAAGAGTTGCCGCTACCTCCACCGCTCCGGATGGTGCCCGGATGGCTGGTCCATCTGTCGAACAGGCTGGCATGCTGCCGAGGTTATCTTCGCAGGAGGGCTGGCCCAGTCCGGTCAACGATCAGGAGAATCATCTGTTCACCCTCTTCGATGTCCTGGAATACCGTCCGCAAACTGGTGGAGGCGAGAGTGCCAGCGACTACCGGTGGGACATCGAGGGCTGGTATGGCGGGGATTACAACCGCCTCTGGTTCAAAAGCGAAGGGCAGCGGGACACGGCGTTCAAAGCGGATTACGATGTGGACTTTCAATTGCTATACGGACGGTTCATTCGGAAATATTACGATTTTCAGGTGGGTGGCCGTGTCGAAACACAGTCTTTCCGAGGACGCAACGTGACACGTGGGCAGACGGTGATCGGGATCGAAGGCCTGGTGCCCTACAACTATGAACTGGAGGCCGCGCTGTTCGTTGATCAAAACGGCAAGGTGTCGGGGCGACTTTCGCTCACGAAGGATTTCCTGCTGACCCAACGGCTGATCCTCCAGGGTCGGTTTGAAACCAATGCGGCGGTTCAACGGGTCGAGCGGTTCACCACCGGCTCGGGGTTGAACAACATGGAATTCGGGGTTCGGCTCCGCTACGAAATCCGTCGAGAATTCGCGCCCTACGTGGGCGTTTCCCTAGACAGAAGCTTCGGCGAAACGGCTACGCTCGTGCGCCAAGACGGCGGAGACCCTAGTCAAGTTCGATTCGTAGTCGGGGTGCGGATGTGGTTCTAACCACGGCCTGTAGTTAGATCCCAGACTGGTTCGAGGTTCGGCCGACGCTCTTCGTCAGGCACCACGGCGAGATCTCCGAGTGCTTGGAACTGGAGTTGGTGAATCAGTAGGGTTCTAAAAGGAGGAATCTATGATAGTCAACACCACTCATCTACTCCGAATCATGCTTGTGGCGGTTGTGCTGGCCGTTGAAGGATGCCAGTCCGTGCCACAGCCGGCGCTCCTGTCTTCGCCGGCTGGGACCAATGCCACCGCGGCCGGTCATAATAATGAAGGCATTCATGACTACGAGCACGGGCAGTGGGACAGCGCGAAGCAACATTTCGAGGCGGCGATCGCCGCTGCCCCCAAGCTGGCTGAAGCCCACTACAACCTGGGGAAGGCACTCTATCGCCTTGGAGCTATCCGTGAAGGGAACGCGCATTTCATCCAGGCGGCGAATCTGGCGCCTGGAAACAAGGTCATCTGGAATTCGCCTCCACTGAGCAATGTGACGGTCCCCGAAAAAGAAGTTACCATGCCCGGGAGTGATGGGCACATGCACAGTCACTGAGTCTTGAATCTGGGGGCCGAAAATCAGGCTGTGTAGCCTAATGCTACAGATGCCAACTGTCCCTTGCTGCAAAACTCCCCCGCTCTTTACTTAATCACTTTCTTGCCGCCGAAGCTTTCTCTGAAAATTCTATAGCTTGCGACGGCGGTACGGTTGTTGCTCAGCATCAACGAGGACTGTCAGCTCTTGGAAGTGGAGGGGAGCCAGCAGAATCTGGGAGCTTCACTCGTCTCGCGAGCGGTGGGCGACTGCAGCCAGTACACCGTAAACCGAGACAGAAATTCACTCAAAAACCATTTTCTCATGATCGGTGCAAGACGTGCTGTGGCACGAAGAATACAAGGACTTGAACACCATAGCGACCAACACATGCAGTGAACTGGGTCACCGCCATAACAGGAGGGCGTGCGATGCTGAATGTTAGATGGGTTGCCGCGTTGATGGTTCTCGGTCTGCTCGTTGGGATGCAGGGCTGTGCTGAGATGTCCGGGTCGTCTCCTCAGCGCATGATTAATGCAAACGATCATGTCGGCCTTGCCAATTACTACGCTCAACAGGCACAAGAGCTCAGGGAAAAGGCGAAGCAGTGGGAGTTCACGGCCGAATATTATGACAGTCACCCGGGTACTGGGAAGACTGACTCAGCTCAGCATGCTGCCCATTGCCGCGCCATTGCTCAGAACTACAAGAAAGCGGCCGAGGAAGCGGAGGCGTTGGCGACGGAGCACCGCGCGCTGCGCCCGCATGGCGTGATTCAGTAAGGCTCCTCTTGGCGAGGGCGGGGCAGTTTCGTGTACCGTCTCTGTTCCATGGCTCGCAGGGGCGGAACGAGGTAATGCACGGTCTTAGTCGGGTTGGTAGTGGGACGGGGCTGGTAGGGAAAAGGAGGTGGCGGCACCAGTGGCAGCATCAGAGGCCGGCCAGACCGTGGAACGGCTGAAAAAATACGCCCGACTCCATCGGGTCTGCTGGGAAGTCCTGCCTGAGCAGATCCCGATCAAGGGTGACAGGCCGTTACAGGTGGGCTTCGAGTTGATGCTCTACGGGGCCCATGCCCATGACGCCGATTGCCCAGTTCCCGGATGTGAGCAATGCAAGTTGATCTATACGCATCTGCGCGAGATTGCAGAGTGGATCGTGCCCAAGGTCGAACGATCATCCCGATATGAGATTGAGATGTTCGACAGTGCTGTCCGGTACGATCCGGTACGTAACAATCGGCCCGATGTCACGGTCACCATCAAGATTGTCCACCGTTCGCAGTTCGACGCGCCGGTCGACCAGTGCGAGGTCTTCTGCCTCCATGAGATGGAGCAGAAGTTGTCGCAGATCGGTGCCCGGTATCGACAGTGGAAGGAACCCTGAGAGGCTGGCTGTTGACAGCGAAGTCCCGCTCCCACTCGAGCTCGGAGCCCTGTTCGTGGTAGCGACGGTGCTTCATGAGGCGTGTGCGCTACACCAGAAACCACGTTAGGCGATCGTAGCCAAAGTGACAGAGATGAAAAGGGACCAGTTTGTTAGTGAACGGTAAGCACACGTCATCGGAGGGCTTCATATGTCATCGCGCATCGCGTGCAAGTTAGCCCTGTCCTTGTGGCTGCTCACCGCGGCTCTCTTAGGGTGGCTTTTCATCAAGGGGTGGAGCACACAGGGTACCGACGGGCGGCTTGAAATCGTGGTCACGCCATCGGAGCGGGATCTTGTTTTGACTCAGATGGCGGCAGTTCCTGTAAGCTATCCACACCGTGCTCAGCGACGTGGGCAGTGGCGATCCGAAGCAGGGCTTCAAGGCTGCAGAGGCGGCGGCTCGAAAGGTCGGCATGGGCATGGATAAAGATGCGCCTCCGATTCTCATGGTCAAGTTGCCCATGTCGTTTAAGCAAATGGGAATGTCGGTGCATCAAGACTTTGATCAGTTGGCTGATGGGATTGTGCAGGGAGAGACAAGCGCACAGATCGCCAAGCGGCTCTCCACTATCACCAGCCGATGCACCACCTGTCACGAATTGTATCGGTTGTCGCCGCGGCAATAGTTTGCTGCCTTGTAAGGGATCCCGGCCTTGCTGCACCGCGCTCTTCTTCGCGCATCAAGAGCAGTCGGCTGATATCATGCGGGACAGCGTACGCCGGAGGGTCCGGGTATCGTGGGAAATCTTAGGATGGGACAGGTAGATCCGTATTCTCAATAGCCCACGGACACAGGCGCTCGGCGCTCAGGAGAATAACATGGAACTGACGGCGATGATCCAACTCATCGACCGCTACAAATCTGACCCAGAATCCGTTTACAACACTTGGTTTGTAAGCAGCGAAGACCGTATGAAGGCCTTCCGCGCGATTCGGCGTGGTGTTCGTGACACGGTAGATAGCATTACCGCTGGAACGTTCGGGACGGATTTCAAGGGCTCACCGCTGGAGGTCGTGCTCGCGGCCATTACAGAGCAAAAGCAAGTGTTTGAAGGGGCCGCTCATCCTTTTTTCTGGAAGCCCAAACTCCGCATTCCCGACATCTATGAAAATGAGACCAACAAGAGAACGTTCGCCGCCTTTCTCCAGGCTTGTCTCACGGCGACACGCGAGGAGCAAGTACTGGCGGAGATGAGCCGGCTCGCAGGCGCACAGATCAAGGGCCTCGGGCCAGCGGTCGCGAATATCATCTATTTCCTGCATCCGACCCTGGTTCCGCCCTTCAACACCGCGATGCTCAACGGTTTCAATGCCTTGTTCGGCGACAAAAAGAAGCTTGGCTCCTGGGAAAGTTATCTGGGGATGCGGGAGGTCATGGTGCGCACCAATGCCGCCGTGCGCGATCGTCTGTCCAAAGACCTCGGCGCCTTGGCGGGTCTGCTGTTCGAGATCGGGTCCGGTCGACTGCTGGTTGGCGGCAACGTAGCGGCGGTCCTGGCGGCAGAAAAGGTCAAGGCAGAGAAGGCCGCCCGCGCACGGCATGCGGAGGTCTTGTCCGAACGGGCGGAAGAAAGCGAACACACGCGGATTCAATACTTGCTGATCAGGATCGGACGTGCTCTGAAGTACAACGTCTACGTGGCTCGCAACGACCGTCATCGATCCTATGACGGTCAGGCGTTTGCCCTGTTGACTGTGCCGGAATTGCCCCCGATGGGCTGGCCGCCGGAAGTGATGGAAACGGTGAGCTTGATTGACGTGATCTGGTTGAAACCGGGGACAGGGGAAATTGTGAGTGCTTTTGAGATCGAGAAAAGCACATCCATTTACTCCGGTATCCTCCGGCTGGAGGATTTGGTGCGCTCGATTCCTGGCTGCTCTTGCCATGTCTATCTGGTGGCACCGGATGAACGCGAGAAAGAAGTGATGGCACAGTTGGCGCGCCCGGCCTTCCGCGGAGATCTCGCTGACATTCCTCTGGCCTTCATCCCATTCCGTGACCTCTGTGAGCACTGTGATGCGCTGTGTAAATTTGGTGAAGATCATTCCATTCTAAAAAAAATTGCTCGTGCCCGGACTGTCGCGGCGCTAAGTTCCCCTTCATGAGGCGACATGAAGCCCAACGGCTGGCATATGCTAACGCCCGACGCGCTGGCCAGTGAGCTGCGCTCCGACTCGGAAAGCGGGTTACACGCGCAGGAAGCCCGGCAACGTCTGGCGCAGCACGGTCCGAACGAACTGCCTCAGGCACCTTCTCTCTCACCGCTCACCATCTTCCTAGGACAATTTGCGAGCCTGATTATCTGGGTGCTGATCGGGGCAGCCGTCGTGTCGGGGCTGCTTCAGGAGTGGGTGGATGCGGCTGCGATCATTGCCATCGTCATCCTGAATGCGGTTCTTGGATTCATTCAGGAATATCGGGCCGAGCGCTCGCTGGAGGCGCTCAAACACATGGCGGTTGTCACCGCGCGAGTCGTGCGGGACGGAGTCCTCATGTCGCTCCCGGCCCAAGAGCTGGTACCCGGCGACCTCATTCAGGTCGAGGCCGGCGACCGGGTTCCCGCTGATGCGTGCCTCGTCTATGCGACGGGCCTCCAGACGCAGGAGGCCTCGCTGACCGGCGAATCCACACCGGTCGCCAAGACGGTCGAACCCCTGTCTCAGGCCGAGGTCCCCCTGGGCGACCGGCACAACATGCTCTATATGGGGACGGCGACCGTCTCGGGGAAAGCGCGGGCCCTCGTGGTGAACACCGGCAGCCACACCGAGCTCGGCAAGATCGCGACGATGATTCGCCAGGCCGAACAGGCCGAGCGCGAAGAGACCCCGCTCCAACGCCGGCTTGAGCAACTGGGGCATAGTCTGCTCTGGCTCTCCCTCGGGATCGTGTCGATCGTGTTTCTTCTCGGCGAGTTGCGTGGCGTCCCGGTGGTCACGATGTTTCTCACGGCCGTCAGCCTGGCGGTTGCCGCGATTCCCGAAGGCCTGCCCGCCGTGGTGACGATCACGCTGGCCCTTGGTGTGACCCGGATGGTGAAACGGCATGCCTTGATCCGACGCCTGCCGGCGGTGGAGACATTGGGCTCGACCACCGTGATCTGTTCCGACAAGACCGGGACGCTCACGAAGAACGAGATGACGGTGACGACCTGCTACCAGGGCGGCAAGGTGGCGAACGTGACGGGCGAAGGCTATGCCCCCTTCGGCGAGTTCCGTGCCGGAAACGAAACGGTGACGCTTGAGAAGTGGCCTGGACTACAAACCTTGCTGCGCGCAGGGGCCTTGTGTAACGGGGCCGTGCTGGAGTTGGAGGCGTTCCAGTGGAGGATCGTGGGCGATCCGACCGAAGGCGCCTTGCTGGTGGCCGCCTCTAAGGCAGGCCTGCAGAAAAAGGATCTAGAACAGGAGGTGATGTTTCTCGGCGAAGTGCCATTTGATTCGGAGCGTAAAAAGATGACGATCGTCCGTTGCACTGGATCAGGCCCCGTCGCCTTCGTCAAAGGGGCTCCGGATGTGCTGCTACGCGACTGCGGCGCCTGGATGAAGAGTGATGGCAGTACCGAGATGCTGACGGAGGGTCTGCGGCAGGAGGTACTCACCGTGAATCACCGGTTTGCCTCACAGGCGCTCCGCGTCTTAGGCGTGGCCATGCGGCCGCTTGACCACAAGCCTGACGTCTATACAGCGACCACCCTGGAACGGGATCTGGTCTTCTTAGGATTGATGGGCATGAAGGATCCGATTCGACCGGAAGCGAAGGTGGCGGTAGAAGTCTGTCGGACGGCAGGGGTGCGGACCGTCATGATCACGGGTGATCATAAGGACACGGCCGTCGCTATTGGAGACGAGTTGGGCCTCTTGCATGGCGGCATCGAAGCGATCTCGGGCACTGAACTGAACCATCTCTCCGATCAGGAATTGCGCGAACGAGTTGCTCGGATTGCCGTCTATGCGCGGGTGTCGGCCGAGCATAAACTACGCGTGGTCCGTGCCTGGAAACAGCAGGGGGCGGTCGTCGCCATGACCGGCGATGGAGTCAACGACGCCCCGGCGGTCAAGGAAGCGGATATCGGCGTCGCCATGGGGATCACCGGGACCGATGTGACCAAGGAGGCCTCGGACATGGTGGTGACCGATGACAACTTTGCCTCCATCGCCGCAGCGG
>CAYNLM010000152.1:0-8242 GCA_964398045.1 uncultured Nitrospira sp.
AGGCTCCACTTAAGGAATGGAACATGCTGTCCAAACACATGGGGCCACCTCTGAGACGAATGGTCTTAGATTTGGTCGAAAAGAAGGTCAACGTCAGCCAGCTCAAGAACAAGGCTGCACAAGCTGCATACGTTCAAGGGTTCCACAACGCTGACAAGCCGGATTTCACTAAAAAAGGCCGCCTAAGCCCCCCACGAAGTTTCAACTCGAAAAGCGATAGAAGCGAATCTTATCTTCGATCTCCAACCTCCTTACAATAACCATCACAAGAAGTATCCACCGCATACGCGTGTGAACCTCCAGCATACGGGTGATGTCCCAGCGAAACTCAAGTCATGCGATGTCTAATTCGAATCGCGGTGCCTCAGCATAGTCAAAGGCAGAGGGGGGTCACTCGAACGCGATTACTGTCCGCTTCCCTGTAGGTCGCTAGGCTTTCGATTGGATCGTCGAGGAAGAGTCTGAATCCTTGGCCTCGCCACTTTCTTCTTCGGCAGGCTTTTCTTCTTCCGGCACCTCGAACCACTGCACCAGCATCTCTTCCCACCAGGCTTCAGTGACATCGTCGCCCGGATCTGTGCCCAGGAATGCCACGTCCTCTTTCTTGACCGTGGGTCCGACGAGATGGGACTGGAATTTCGCCCGGTCAATGACTTCTTTGGTGGCATAGCCGCCGATGATCCAGGAATCCGGATCGGCCCTGCGGGACTTGTAGGCCTTGAGGCTGATCTTCAAGTACATGAAGATCTGTTGCTGGATCGGATCGGCCACGCCCGATTGCGCCAGGCTCAGCGTTTTTTCGATTTTCTTGCGCCAATGCCGGTCGTCGTAGCGCGAGGTAATCAGCTGGAGCATTTTCTTTCCGAACTCGGTATCAAGCGGCATGGTGATGTTTCCTTGTTTGTCTCAGAATGGTTCTTATTTACGGCCGTACAGTCCGGTGAAAGAGGCCTTCCCAATGGCGTTCTGGTTCAGGTAGTACCCGACCATCGCACCAGACGCCTCTTGCTTCAATGGCAGCTGATCCACCTTTAATGCGAAGACCGTAAAGATGTAGCGATGCGGTTTGTCACCCTGCGGGGGACAAGGCCCACCGAAACCGGCCTGACCGAAATCCGTCATGCTCTGGATACTTCCCTGCGGAGCACCCGCGCTCTCCGGCTTCCCTGCACCAGCGGGCAACATGGTGACGCTTGAAGGAATGTTGAAGATGACCCAGTGCCACCAGCCGCTTCCGGTCGGCGCATCGGGATCGTAGACCGTGACGGCAAAACTCTTCGTGTCTTTCGGCGCGTTCGACCATTGTAGCTCAGGCGAGACGTTTCCACCGGTGCAGCCGAACCCGTTAAACACGTGTTCATTGCCGATTGCGCCCTTATCCTTGATCGTGGGGCTGGTGAGCCGAAAATCCGCTGCCGTGCTTACCCCAGGAAGTACTGCGACCGACAGCAGAATGATGCCCCATACAGCTCGCATAACCTGTCCCTCTCTCTATCTTTATAGGCTCGCGGGGTGATGAACGTCACCGTGCCTTCTGATACGTTCCCATCAACTGCGCTTCCCCGATGAGGTGGCCCTTCATGGCCTCTTCCAGCTTGGCTTTGGTCGGATGCTTCAAGTCTGGCAGCACGATGTCCAGCGCGTACAGTTTGTGGAAATAACGGTGGCGGCCGATGGGCGGGCACGGTCCTCCATAGCCCGTTCGTTTCCAGTCGTTGACGCCTTCCTTGGTCCCCGTGGGCAGGGCCTTCACGCCTTCCGACAAGCCGTCGCTTGTTGGCGGCAGGTTATAGAGCACCCAATGCACCCAGGTCATTTTCGGCGCGGCCGGGTCCGGTGCGTCGGGGTCATCGACGATTAATGCCAGGCCTTTGGTGCCCGCCGGCAGGTCGGTCCACGCCAGCGGCGGCGAAATATCCTTGCCCTCGCAGGTATACAGTGCCGGAATCGCACCCTGGTTGGTGAACGCAGTGGAAGTGATACGCATGGCACCCTCCTCGCGAGCCAAGGCCGCCGCTGCGGTCACGATGGCTATGAACGTCACTGCGGTCAATCCGTGGTAGCTCGCCCGCTCCATGACGCGCTGCCTGTCGAAAACCCATCCGGCCGCTCGCAATGAGCCATTGCTAGTCCGTTCCTTGCCGCCGTCTCAGTTTCCAGCCACCATCATCTCGGAAATTTTCAGCGTGGGACTCGCGATGCGTCCCCTGAACACGAGATCGCTTCCGACGACTTCAATGTCCTTCAACATCTGTTTCAAATTGCCCGCGATGGTGATTTCTTCGACCGGATAGGCGAGTTCTCCGTTCTCGATCCAAAATCCGCAGGCCCCGCGCGAATAGTCGCCGGTCACCATGTTGATTCCGAATCCGATCAACTCGGTCACATACAGCCCTTCCTTGACGGTCCCGATAATCTGTTCGGGAGTTCGGCTTCCCGGCACCAGATAGAAATTGGTCGGTCCGACTGATGGACTTTCGCCCACGCTGCGGGAGGCATTCCCGGTGGAGGGGAGCCCGAGCTTCTTGCCCGAGTAGGTGTCGAGCAGATAGCTTTTCAACACTCCCCGCTCGACGATCGTATTCTTGCGGGTCGCCAGCCCCTCGCCGTCGAACGGTCGCGATCCCAACCCGCCTTCCATACGGCCGTCATCATAAATCGTGATGAGATCGGACGCGATCGTCTGACCGAGCTGATCGAGGAGAAAGGAGGCTCGTTTGTATAGGCCATAGCCCGACACGGCGCTGCAGAGGTTGGCCAACAGGCTGCCCGCGGTCTCCTGATCGAAAACGACCGGCACGCGCTTCGTGGCCACCTTGCGCGCGCCCAACCGGCGAACCGTACGTCTCGCCGCCTCCTGCCCGATGGATTCCGCCGACGCCAATTTGGCAAACTTGCGCTGAACTTCGTACCAGGCGTCCCGCTGCATCGCGCCGGTCGCCGGCTCGGTCGCAATGGGCGAGACCGACAGCGAAAAGCTCGAGCTCTTATAGGACCCGACGAACCCGTGACTATTGGCGAGCATCACCCGGCCGGACGAAGAATCAAACTCCGCCCCTTCTGAATTGGTCACCCGCTGATCTGTGGAAAATGCCGCCGCTTCGCCGCGCTTTGCCAGATCAATTTGCGCATCCGTATCGAGCCGGGTGTCGTCGTAGAGATCGAGCGAGGGCCAATCCTTGGCCATCTGCAACGCGTCCGGTAATCCTGAAACCGGATCTTCCACCACGGCTTTCGCCAATGTACAGGTTTCAGACACCAGCCGCTCGAGCGAATCCCGTGAAAAATCCGAGGTGGACGTGGTCGCGGACCGCTTGCCGACAAACACGCGCAAGCCCAGCCGCTTTTCCCTGGCCTTCGTCAGCCGATCGACCGCGCCGACGCGCACCTGCACTGAAAATGTTTCCCCGTCCGCTACCACAATATCGGCTTCGGTCGCCCCACAGGCTTTCGCGCGCGCGAGCACATCGGCCGCCAATTCGGCGTAGCCGTTGACCGTTTCTATTAAGACTGCGTCCTTTTGAAGCATACGACTCCTCGTCAAACGTCATGCGTCATACGTCACCCGTGCTTCATAATCGATTGACGAATGACCATTGACGATTGACCGTCCCTATCCCTGCGTTCCACCCACGGTGATTTCATCAATTTTGATCGTCGGCAATCCGACACCCACCGGCACAGATTGGCCGTCTTTCCCGCACGTCCCAATGCCGTTGTCGAGCTTGAGATCGTGACCGACCATCGAGACCTTGGTCAGAATATCAGGACCACTGCCGATCAGCGTCGCCCCCTTGACCGGCTTGGTGATCTGCCCGTCTTCGATCAGATAGGCTTCGCTCGCCGAGAAGACAAACTTTCCGTTCGTGATGTCCACCTGGCCTCCGCCGAACGAGACGGCATAGAGTCCTTTCTTGACCGAGCGAATGATGTCCTGTGGATCCGACTCTCCCGCCAACATGAAGGTATTCGTCATTCGAGGCAGCACGACGCTCTGATAGCTCTCGCGGCGTCCGTTGCCGGTGAGCGGGATACCCATGAGTCGCGCGTTGAGCTTGTCGGTGATGTAGCCGCGCAAGATCCCCTTCTCAATGAGCGTTGTGCGGCTGGTCGGCGTGCCTTCATCGTCCATATTCAAGGAACCGCGACGATAAGGAAGGGTGCCGTCATCGACGATAGTACAGACGTCCGAGGCCACGCGCTTGCCGATTAGACTCGAGAAGGCCGAGGTCTTCTTGCGATTGAAATCCGCTTCAAGTCCATGGCCGATCGCTTCGTGCAACAGAATGCCGGGCCATCCTCCGGCCAATACTACGGGCATCACACCCGCCGGAGCTTCGATGGCCGAAAGATTCAGAATGGCTTCCCGCGCCGCTTCGCGCGCGTAGTCCAAATACCGATTCTGTTCACGATAGTATGCAAACTCAACCCGTCCCCCGCCGCCGAAACTGCCCACCTGGCGGTTGCCGTTGTCTTCGGCAATGCAGGTGACCTGCAGGCGGGACAGCGGCTGAATGTCCCCGATCAGGGTCCCGTCCGACGTCGCCACCGCCACCACCTTATATTCCGTATTAAAGGACGCCATGACGTTCTTGATGCGGGGATCATAGCGGCGGGCTTGGGCGTCGATTTCATTCAGCAGCGCCACCCGATCGGCCGTGGCCACCTCAGCCTTGGCGCGCTCGATGGGATAGAGATCCCTGCTCGGCCGCCGCTGGGCGGGAACCGGTATGGCATGATCCCCCTTGGGAGAATTGGCGATGTACCTGGCCGTATCGGCCGCGATTTCCAGATCCTTCTTCGTCAGTTCGTCCGAATAGGCAAAGCCGGTCTTCTCCCCGGCCGTCGCGCGGACCCCGACCCCCTGAGAAATGCTCTTCGACGCCCGTTTGACGATCCCCTCTTCCATGGAAACTGACTCGGAGACGCGGGACTCGAAGTAGAGGTCGGCATACTCGACATCCCGCACGTTTAAGCGATCCAATGCGTGCTGAGCTTCAAGCTCGGTGACGCCAAATATGGTCAGCTGAACTGATTCGGCCATGGTGATCTATCCTCTCTGCAAATACTGAACGACTGCGAAGTATAGCCCATCCTTTTCCGCAGCCGCAATGCAAGCATCCTGAACGTCCCGCTTTTCTACGTATTTTCCCACTTATCGTTGACATTCCGAACCCCTGCCAGTAGACTTTGCTCGCCTGCCATCTATATCTCTAAGAAGGGACCACGATCCGGTTTCCATGGCACAAACGCCAAGTTCAAGTCTCGATCACCTCTCTGAAGCTGAGCTCACCGCCAAGTTGGAGCCGGACCTGCTCCCCAAACACGTGGCCGTTATTATGGACGGCAACGGGCGCTGGGCCGAACTGCGAGGGTTGCCCCGTATCGCCGGACACCGCGAGGGGATCAATTCCGTCAGGGAAATGATCACCCAGTGTCTGGAACTGGGGATTCAGGCCCTCACGATCTATGCCTTTTCTCAGGAAAACTGGAATCGACCATCGCAGGAAATCAACGCCTTGATGGGTCTTCTGGAACACTACCTCTCTACGGAACGGGCCAGCCTGATCGAGCGACAGGTGCGCTTCAGGACGATCGGACGATTGGAACTCCTCCCTCAATCGGCGCAACATTGGGTGCGCACCACCGAAAAGGAAACGGCGCATCTCCAGAAGATGGTGCTGACGGTCGCGTTGAGCTATGGAGGCCGAGCCGAAATCGTGGATGCGGTGAGAGGATTGCTCCGCGACGCCCAGGCCGGAACGATTCATCCGGACCGCGTCGATGAAGCGCTGATTCAACAGTATCTGTACACGCATCCGCTTCCCGATCCCGATCTGCTGATTCGCACCAGCGGCGAGACAAGAATCAGCAACTTTCTGCTCTGGCAACTGGCCTACACCGAGTTATACTTCACCCCCACGCTGTGGCCCGACTTTCGCCGGCGGGAATTTCTTCTGGCCCTGCTGGAGTACCAGCGACGAGAACGCCGCTTTGGCCGCGTCTTGAGCACGGTTTCGTCGTAAGTCCCGTGGCCAAGTCCGAGTCCGCACAGTCCCCCGACGCTCCCCAAACCATGGCAGCCCCCTCGACAGGCAGGCGGTTCGACGCCCGACGGGTGTATACCGCTGTGGTGCTCGTGCCGGCTCTCTATGCCATTATCCGCTATCTGCCGGCTTGGACGTTCACCTTGCTGATCGTCGTCGGAGGGTCGATTGCATTATTTGAGCTGTACCGCATGGCGTTCGGCTTGCGGGAAAATACTGTTCTCGTCGGTCTTGGATTGGCGAGCACGGCGGCGGTGATCGCGCACCCGCATCTGACACTGTCATTAGGCGATCTGTTGCTGGCAGCAACGCTGGCGATGATTTTGGCGATGTTGTGTGCCGGCGCCTTCATTGAGCATCGCTTCAAGGACGCGACGGTCGTGCTGTTCGGTGTATTGTACATCGGTCTGACGCTCAGTTCGCTGGTCTCCACCCGTGCGCTTCCCGCCGGTGAATGGCTGGTGCTGTTCGTGGCCCTGGTGACGTGGGCGGGGGACACCGGCGCGTATTATGCCGGGAGTCTGTGGGGAAGACATCTGCTCGCCCCGCGCGTGAGTCCAAAGAAAACATTGGAAGGTCTGCTGGGCGGCATGGCTTTCGCCGTCGCCGTGTCCCTGCTCGCCCGAGCCTGGTTCCTTCCACAGTTCACCGCGATGGATGCATTGTTTCTCGGCGTGCTCCTGACGGTTGCCGGGCTGTTCGGCGACCTCTGCGAGTCAGCCATGAAGCGTAGTGTGGGGGTGAAGGATTCCGGAGGCATTCTGCCCGGTCACGGCGGCATGCTCGACCGGCTGGACAGTCTCTTGTTCACCGCCCCAGCCTTCTACTACTATATCGCACTAGTCCGGGCATGACGCCGCTTCCTAAAGGAGAGACATGAAGACCATCATCATCCTGGGCTCGACCGGTTCGATCGGCACCAATACGCTCGATATCGTGCAGCGCTTTCCGGAAGAATTCCGCGTCGTGGGGCTGACAGCCGGCGGCAATATCGAGAAGCTGGAAGAACAGATCCGCCGGTTCAGGCCCCAGGCGGTCGCCGTATCCGCGGAAGCGTCTGCGGCCGCTCTGAGACAACGTTGCGCGGACGTGCCGGTTGAGATCTCGTGCGGGGAGGAAGGCATCGCTCAGGTGGCGGCCATGCCGGGGGCCGAGTTGGTGATCTCCGCGATTGTTGGAGCGGCCGGCCTGGTGCCGACTCTCGCCGCCATTCGCAGCGGCAAACATATTGCGCTGGCGAATAAAGAACCTATGGTGATGGCCGGCAAGCTCATGCAGGAGGAGGCGCGCAAACACCACATACGGATTTTCCCGGTCGACAGCGAACACAGCGCGATCTTTCAATCCTTGGAGGGACACCGGCTGGAAGACGTGCGCCGGCTCATTCTCACCGCGTCCGGCGGCGCCCTCTGGGCGCTCACGAAGGAGCACCTGCGTGATGTGACCCCCGAGCGAGCTCTGCAACATCCGAATTGGAAAATGGGCTCCAAGATTACGATCGATTCCGCGACCCTGATGAATAAAGGATTGGAAGTAGTCGAGGCGCGCTGGCTGTTCGACATTCCCGAATCCCGAATTGATGTGCTGGTCCATCGGGAGAGCATCATTCATTCTCTGGTCGAGTACGAAGACCGCTCCATGATCGCCCAATTAGGATTACCCGACATGCGCACCCCCATTTCCTACGCCATGCGCTATCCGGAGCGGATGCCGCTGGATCTGCCTTCCTTGGATCTCACGGAAGTCGGCACGCTCACGTTTTGTAAGCCGGACCATGAGCGCTTCCCCTGTCTCAAACTCGGGTATGAATCCCTGCGCATTGGAGGCAGCATGCCGGCGGCAATGAATGCGGCGAACGAGGTGGCGGTGGAGGCCTTCCTGAACGGCGGCATTCGCTTCGGCGAGATTGCGGAAGTCATCCGCAGCACGATGGAGGCACACTCCCACCGCCCGATTGAATGCCTGGATGACGCCTTGGAAGCCGACCGCTGGGCACGAGAAAAAGCCGAATCCCTGGTGCATGCCCTTCCGCACTGACGCATCATTTTGAATTTTACTCAATGAGTGTTAAGTTGATTCTGGCAGTGAATATTCACCATTCAACATAGAGCTCTATCATGATGTTCGCATTCACCTGGTCCCCCGATACCTTATGGGTCCTGATGCAAAAGGCCTGGTGGTTCCTGGTCGTGCTG
>CAYNLM010000153.1:0-8234 GCA_964398045.1 uncultured Nitrospira sp.
GCTTTGATACAGGTCAGAGGAGAAAGGTGACTGAAGGGCTACTGATGGAGGTGCTTCATGGCGGCGGCGCAGAGGATGATGAAGAAGCCCATCCATAATGCGGCTTGCTGGTAGGGGATGGCTTCATAGGCGCCGTCTTCCCCTTCTTCTTCATCCGACTTGAAAATAACGGTGTACAGAAACAGGGTGAGAAGGCAAAGGACGAGAAACAACTTGATAAAGAAGACGGTCAGGTACTTGGCATGGTGTTGTACGCCGCTTCCGGTTTGGGAAGTCAACACCTGATTCACATAGTGAAGATTGACCCCGCCGGTAAACAGCAGCACCACCAGCAGGATACCGGCGACTTTCTTGTAATGCTGATAGAAGATATCCGTGATGGGCTTGATCTGCTCCTTGGCCACCGCTTTTTGAAGGCCTGGCGTGACGGCCATGACGAGAAACGCCAAGCCGCCGATCCAAATTACGGCCGATAACAGGTGGAACCAGTGGTTGATGATGGGGATGAGCGTATTGAGATCGGTGACGATGCTTTGGAGGGCGTCCATAAAGACCGTTATGCGTGAAACGTGAAGCGTGAAGCGATCGGATGGCGGCTTTTCATAATAATCTTTCTCGCGAGATACGCTTCACGGTCGACGAGTGACGGTTCGTCAGGACTTAAAGACCGGTGCGTCGTTCCCGAATCGTTTCTTGCGCAGTTCTTCCATTAACTCGACGGTAATGAGCGCCACATTGTGCTCGCGAGCATGCTTCTCGACGCCCTTTTTCACCATGGCGCGGAGGAAGTAGGGAATGCGGCTCAACCGAAGCGCTGAGGCCTCGTCCCATGCGACCTCGGACTCTTCGGAAACGTTGAAGGCCACTTTGATCTTCTCGCCGCCCTTCGGTGTGTACAGACACCACCGGTCTTCATCGAGCCAGTCACCGTGATCCACATACGGACGGGCTCGGCAGCCGCCACAGATGTCGGTGTACTCGCAGTCGCCGCATTTGCCCTTGAGTTGCGGGTAGCGGAAGGAGTTGAAGACGTCCGACTTTTCCCACAGGTCGACAAAGCTGTTCCGGCGGATATTCCCGGCAGAGAGAGGCATGTAGGGGCAAGGGGTCAATTCGCCGTTCGGCGTCACGCGCGCGTAGTTTGTCCCCGCGAGACAACCGCCGCCCATGTAGCCGGTCGCTTTTGTGATGGGCGAGTTGGGATCTTTCTCGTACGCCAGCCGCTTGAAGTGCGGGGCGCAGCGGGCGCGGACCAACATGCCCTTATAGTTGTCCTGACAGTTGACGAGATATCCCAGCACCTCCTCGTACTGCGCCGGGGTGATATCGGTCAATTCCTCGCCACGGCCAGTGCAGACCATGAAAAAGACGTTCAGCACTCGCGCGCCAAGATTATGCGCCCACTCGATCACCGCCGGCAGCTCCTGATAGTTCATCGGCTGCGCGCTGAAATGGACTTGGAACTGCAGCCCATTGCGCTTGCTGGCTTCAATGCCGGCGACGGCGGCTTCCCAGGCGCCCGGGACCCCACGGAACGAGTTGTGTTTGGCCGCATCGAGTGAATCGATGCTGATCCCGACGCCCATGACGCCGATCTTCACAAGCGCTGTGGCCATATGATCGTCGATGAGCATGCCGTTGGTCCCGAAGACGACCATAAAACCGAGTTTCACCGCGTGGCGCGCGATGTCAAGAATGTCTGGACGCACCAGCGGCTCGCCGCCGGTGATGACCAGCAGGCAGCCTTTGTTCACTTCCGCGATCTGGTCGATGAGCGTATAGCACTCCTTGGTGCTGAGTTCGTCGTCGCCTCCGGCCGCTTTGGTCGTCGCGTCGAGGTAGCAATGGTTGCACTTGAGATTGCAGCGCTTGGTCAGGTTCAGCGCAACGAGATAGGGCTTGAAATCGTCGACCGTTCGACCGTCGTAGGGCCCTTCATTTTTCGGCGAGGGCGTAAAAAACTGCGTGATCTGCCGTTGAAACGACCCCAGCGCTCCCGAAGGCGAAGGGCCATTGAAGATTGGAAGAGACTTACCCATGAAATTAGGTCGAGATGTACAGGGGAGACGGGACAAACGGATAACCTAGGACCATGCACTATCCCTTTAGCCCCTTGCCCGCTATCCCTTTTCCCCGGTGCCGGTGAGGTTCGCGATCATGTCCTTCAGGTTGCCGGTTTTCATCGCTTCGGCCATGTAGTCCTTGGCTTGCTCGATGCCTTCGTTGGCGACCTCGATCGTGATATGCGTGACACCGAGTTTTTCGGCGTGCTTAATGATCAAGGCCTTGGTGCACTCGCGCATAAAGCCTTCCGGCGCACGATCCAATCGCGCCTGCGCCTCGGCCGTCCAGGTATAAGAAGATGCCTCGGCCTGGCTGGTGCCGTTGTCCTTGCCGTTCTCATGGGCACCGTGTCCGTTCGTTCCGTTGCCATTGCCGTTCACGGCCGCGAGTGTGGCTTCAGCGTCTGCCGACGTGCCGGCTCCCTTGTTGGTAAAAATCGGCTGATAGTCTTCGGACGCCGCTTCCTTGATCATGGGAGCCGCATACTCGAGCGTGATCGTCGTCATGCCGAGCTTGCGAGCGGTTTTTTCGATCTTGGCTTTGGCTCTGCGACGTTGGAAGCCGGCCGGCACGGCGCGAATCGCTTCCTTCGCGTCCTTGGTCCATTGCATCGGCACGTCGTCATAGGCCAGATCGGTCTCGACCTCGCCTTCCGCCTTGGCCGCTGCTTCGAAAATGCTCTTGTCGACCTGTTTGAAGCGGGCGCCTTCCGCGCCGCACACGGGACACTTGACCGGCGTATCGCCCTTGCCGACGTACCCGCAGCCGTCACAGACGAAATAGTTCTGGCTCATACGGTCGAGGTAGGCTTGGGTCGCTTGAGAATGCTTCGGCTTTTCTTCGACGACCTGCGTCATCATGCCGCTCAAGGTCGACCCCATGAGATCCTTGGCGACCGAGTCATCGGCCTGCATCTTGTCCCGGTCGATGCCGGCGGCCTCAAGGCTCCCGCCCAACGCGCGCATGGCGTCCATCGCGCCTTTCGGCAGAATGTGGCCGACGGCCGCATCCACGACGGTGTTGCTGATAATCGTATGACCCTTTTCAATCGCATATCGGTGAATGGCGGTTTTGGCGACGCCGCGGGCGAAGACAGGAATCTTTTCCATGCGCCGGAGAGCTTCTTCCGTCCAGGCGATCGTGTACTCGGCTTGGGTGTCGATCGGCGGCACGTACTTGCGATTGGAGATCAAGACGTTGCAGGGCGCGATGCGAAGGAGATTTTCCGTGTTGCTGCCGATATCCATGTCCTCGTCGCTGTGGACGCCGATGCGACCGACGATCAGGAGAGCCGGAATATCTTTGCGCACGTATTGAATAATCTTTTCAAAGGCCTTGCCGTCCAGCAAGGTCGTCTTGACGTCGGTCTGCTCGGCTTGGGCGATTTCACGGGAGATGTCGAGGTGCGACTGGTAGATCTTGGCCAGGCCGCTGTCGATGATTTCTTCGTGCAGCTTTTCCTGCTCCTTGAAACGAAAGACTTTGCCGGCCTCTTCGTTCAGGACGCCGGAAATGCTGTGGAAGGCGGCGTAGTGGAAATAGGGATCGAAGGCCGAGATGGCTTCGACCGGCATGTTGAAGGCCTTGCCGAGCGCCAGGCCGGTCATCAATCCGCCGAATGAGTAGGGGCTGCCGTCTACTGCGACGACGATTTTCCCGCCCGTTATCGGCTGGGTATTCTTAATGACCAACATGTCGGAATTGCGGACGCGGCGGACCACGCGTTCCGTATTGCTGCCGATCACACTGTCTTTCACCGCTCCAACGCCCAACGCACCCATAATCACGAGATCATAGGCATTGGTGTTGATGTCTTCGGCCAGGACCTTCCAGTTCCGTCCCTCCAGCGAACGCCGCTCGACCGGCAAGTTGGCCTCATTGCACTTCTTATCGACGTAGTCCAGGTAGGAATCGGTGATGATCTGAAGCCCGCGGGTGATCAGCGAATCGTGGATCTGGCGCTGCCGATCGAGTTCCTTCTCGTCATGGTATTCCTCCGGCAGACCCGCTTCCATTTGCTTGAAGCGCTTGTCATGCATCTTGGCGGCATAGACATGGCTGCCGACGATCTTGGAACCGAACGTTTTCGCCATGTGGACGCCGACATCCACCGCTGTATTGGAATGGTCGGAGTTATCGACCGGGATATAGATCGTCTTATACATTGAACCGCCTCCTCCTGGAACCCTCTCTGCCAAGCCTGGTCGTCATAAACCTTGGAAAAACCAAACAGTTGACAAGCGACACCCCGGCCTGAAAGAGCGCGCATGATAGCACTGCATCTTCTTGGAAATCAAGAAGGTCCTGTGCCTGAAGGGGTTAGTGCACAGGGGTCGCCAGTGAGCTTTTACCGGACCGAGGGGCGGCTTTCACCGATTGACGAGACTTGAGGATTTCTTCAAGCGACAGGAGTGCATCACGTCCCGAGTTGCCTTCGATTCCTCGAATCAAGTTCGCATCCGCATAGTTTCCAGTCTCCGCCGCCGTTTGTGATAAGGATCCTGTCCACTTGCGCGGATCGCGGCTTCCCTCTTTCCGTTCCCAGGCCTTTAGACAGGCTTTCGCGATGAACTTATTCAATGGCGCGGGGTTATAGAGCAGCTTCCTGATACTCGTCGGTGTCAGCATCAAGGGATTGTAGCCGGCCGAGAGGTAGCCTTCCTCCAGGAGTCGTTGCTCTAGATCTGTATTGGGCTGGATGCCCAGGAAAAACATGAGCGGAAACACGCGCTCTTCACCCAGGATCGACGCCACCGTTTTGTACGAATCCACGCTTTGCAATAACGTCTCCTCGGTTTCCTTGGGACTGTTCAGCGAGTAATTCAGGATGACCTTACCCTTAAAGCCGGCTTCGGCCAGGTAGCGGCATCCGTCATAGAGCCGTTCCAGTTTGAAGCCCATGTGGAGGTTGTTCAGCACCTCTTGTGATCCGGAGGTAATGGCGACTTCCAGATCGCCGACGCCTGATCTGACCATGAGTTTGGCGAGTTCTGGCGTGATCAACGACGTGCGGATATAGCCCGACCACTCGATCTCCATCTTTTCGCTGATGATCCGTTCAAGAATCTCCGTGCACTGCGGATAGGCTTCTTTGCCGGTGATGAACTGAGCGTCCGTGAACCAGAAGCGGCGGGAGCCCCATTGGTGATAGTGCTGAGCGATATCCTTCACCACCATCTCGGGCGGTCGATAGCGCACGCGCTTGCCTTCGATATAGGGATAGAGACAGAAGGCGCAGTCGTAAGGGCAGCCCCGTTT
This sequence comes from uncultured Nitrospira sp., assembly GCA_964398045.1. GTDB lineage: Bacteria > Nitrospirota > Nitrospiria > Nitrospirales > Nitrospiraceae > Nitrospira_D. Next base: position 5,323 of record CAYNLM010000153.1, read on the forward strand.
GGTTTGGACGCCGATCGCCTCGCCTTGGTATTCCCGGTACTGCGGGAAGATCGACGTGAGATAGGGCAAGTCTACGGTGAGGGCATCGAGCAGGGCCGGCGAACCTTGCCGGCCCTTCTTGATCTGTTTCCCCTCTCGAATGATGTAGCGTTCGTCCTCAATGGACCGGCCTTCGATCACTTTCAGAATGGCGTCTTCGCCTTCTCCCAGCAGGCCGATCGTGCCCTCGGGCAGCTTCTCGATCAACTGATCGGCAAAGGCGGTAAAAGCTCCGCCGCCGATCATGATCTGCGACTTCGGAAACTCTTTTCGGATGAGCCAGGGGTAGGAGAGAATCGTGTAGATATGGCTGTAGTACCGATAGAGCTGCTTGACCCCTTCGATCGAAGCCACGACGCGCTTGAGCGGATTGCTGGCGAAATAAAAGTTGAACGCATGTTCCAGCGAGGAATCTCCTTCGTGGGGTGAAAAGATCTGAATGTCGCGCCACGAAAAACAGACCAAATCCGGCTTGAACTCAGTCGCGGTATCGCGAATGGCCTGGCTCCGCTGCGAGACCGGATACAGCGACAGATCGAGAATCCGCTGGCGGACTTCCGGTTTGCGTCGATGAATGAAGTCGGCCAAGTAGGTAATCCCAATGGGATAGACCTTCTTGCAGGGGAGGAAGATGTAGAGAATAGAGTTCATTATTTAGTGATGTGGTGAAGTAAGATTTGGCGAAGTGAGATTATCCCCCGGGATGCTTACTTCACCAGATCGCCAAATCACAAAATCCTACTTGGTTGCCACATGGATCGCGACGATCCCGCCGGTCAAGTTCTTATAGGAGACTTGTTGAAACCCGGCTTCTCTGAGCACCTGGCACAACCGTTCCTGATCGGGGAACGTGCGGATCGACGCCGGAAGATACTCATAGACACCGGTCGTATCATGCGCCACCTTCGTGCCGAGCCACGGCAATAGTTTGAAAGAATACCAATCGTAAAGGCGGCGCAGCCACCCGTAGACGGGTCGCGAGAATTCGAGACACACGAAGCGGCCGCCGGATTTCATCACCCGATGAATCTCAGCGACGGCTTGCGGCAAGTTTCCGACATTGCGCATGCAGAAGCCGGTCGTCACGGCATCAAACGTATTGTCCGCAAAGCCGAGGTGCTCGGCATTCGACTGCAGGCACGTAATTTTGCCGGCCGATCCTTTGCCGCGCACCTTCTTCAGTCCCTGGGCGAGCATCGCATGATTCAGGTCCGAGGCGATCACCCGTCCCTTGGCGCCCATGCGAGGCTCCAGCAACAGCGCCAGGTCAGCCGTGCCGGCTCCCACATCAAGCGCTGTTCCCCGTTCAACAACCGGCACAAAAGAGGCGGTGAGTTTTTTCCAACGGTGATGAAGGCCGAAGCTCAGCAGGGTGTTGTTCAAGTCATAGACGCCGGCGATCGCCGTGAACATCCGCTGGACGGCTTGCTCGCGCGCCTGTCCCGACCAAGTCGAGACGGCTTGCGGGGGAGCTTGCGATTCCTGCGCGACAGGCGGTTGTTCGGCTCGTACCATGCTCAGCGTGGTAGCACCGGCTTCCGGGCATTGTCAAGGTTGAGCCCCGCGCCGAACGCCTTGAAGTTGGTGGTTATGCTTTGAACAGAACGAGGTCAACTATCGCTCTGAAATGGCGTGTATTTCCGGTGAGGAGGGGAAGGTGCCTGGTGACTGCGGTAGCGGCAATGAGAGCGTCAGCCTTTTCGAGCGATGGATGGCGTCGGCGAATGTCGGAATAACGTGCGGTGATTGAATCGGACAAAGGAATCAGCCGACAACGGCTCAACTCGGCTGCGATCGCATTCCGTTCGGCATCGCTGAGTCCTGGCTTTGAGAGCAACTCCTTCCTTGTGATGATGGAGTAATAAACGGTGAATCTGTCTGAATTGAAGAGAGAATCGAATCGGCCGGTATTGAAATAGTCAATGAAGACGTCCGTCTCTACGAGGAGCGGGATTTTTGCCATGCTTCGATCTCGTCCAGGAAGGCGTCATCCGATTGTTTGCGGCCGTGTTTTCGAAGAGCGGTCACATAGGCCACGCTATCGTTCACGTCCGTATGTCCGAATGGGTTGAATTTTTCCCTCACGAGATTCTCAAGCACGGTCACGGGATAAATCCCTCTGCGCTTGGCTGCTTTCACGACCACACTTTTCAGCGCCGGGTCGAACGAGAGCGTCCATTTCTCTTTTCGCAACGTCGTTTTCGGCATGACGTCCCTCCTGCTGAATCGTACGTATACTAGACGTACGATTCGGCAGTGTCAAGGATCGGAATCGGGTGGTATAATCCCGCCTCCATGACCAACTCCATCATCATCAAGGGCGCGCGCGAGCACAATCTCAAGAATATCGACGTGGTCATTCCGCGCGACAAGCTGGTTGTGATTACCGGTCTGAGCGGATCCGGCAAGTCCTCGCTCGCCTTCGACACGCTCTACGCCGAGGGCCAGCGGCGCTATGTCGAGTCGCTGTCGGCCTACGCGCGCCAGTTCCTGCAGCGCATGGAAAAACCCGACGTCGACCTGATCGAAGGGCTGTCGCCGGCGATCTCGATCGAGCAGAAGGCAACCAGCCACAACCCGCGCTCCACCGTCGGCACGGTGACCGAGATCCACGATTATCTGCGGCTGCTCTACGCGCGCATCGGTGACCCGCATTGTCCCGATCACGGCATCACGCTTTCCGCGCAAAGCGTATCGCAAATGGTCGATCACGTGCTGCAGCTGCCGGAAGACGCGCGGCTCATGATCCTGGCGCCCTTGATCGTCGGGCGCAAAGGCGAGCAGACCGATCTGTTCGACGAACTGCGCGCCCAGGGCTTCGTGCGCCTGCGGATCGACGGCGAGGTGCATGAAATCGATGCCCTGCCCAAGCT
>CAYNLM010000154.1:0-8107 GCA_964398045.1 uncultured Nitrospira sp.
GTGCCCGGCTTCAATCCGACCAGATCGATGAGCTCCTGCTTGTGGATTTGGTGCACCCCTTCGACCGTGACCGTTCTGATTTCGAGCAGACGTTGCACTGTGGGTCCGGAAGATTTCGCGGCCCTCACCAGCCCCCCTCCCAGCACCACCGCGCCGACGACCAGTCCCGCCAGCTTCGCGCGCCGCTTCCAGACGGCGATCGTCTTAGCCCGTCTCGCCTCCGCATGCTGACTCGCGGCCTCACCCGCGCGCGGTCCTCTCCACTGGTTTTTGCGGGGCCCCGCCGGGCGAGACCCCTTCCCTTTGACAAACGTTCGCATCACACAGACTCCCGCTTGGACGCTTCAGCGAAGCGGTTGGCACGATCCAGGGCCGACTGTAAAATCCACTCAACCAGGCTGTCGTAATCGATGCCGGCTTGCTTGGCCGCCATCGGCAAGAGGCTGGTCTCCGTCATGCCGGGCACCGTGTTGATCTCCAACACATACGGACGTCCCGTTGGCGTAATTCTGAAATCGACGCGCGCCGCACCCTCACAGCCCAAGACGTCATACGTCCGCCGCGCGAACGTCCCGATCTCGCGCAGGATCTTGCCCGACAACGGAGCCGGACAGAGATACTGCGTCCTCCCCTTCTGGTACTTGGCGGAGAAATCGTAAAAGCCGTCCGGTGCGACAATCTCGACTGCAGGCAGCACTTTGGGAGATCCCGTCGCTGCCCCTAAAAGGGAGACGGTCACTTCATGACCGGGAATGTAGGCTTCCACCATGGCATCGGCATCGTAGCGATGGGCCAACGCCAACGCATCTTTCCATTCTTTTCCATGGCGGACGATCGTCACACCGATCGTGGACCCTTGCGAGGCCGGCTTGACGACGACCGGTAATCGTAGCTTCGCAACCTTCAGAATTCTTGCGAGCGAAGGGGAGTCCCCTCGCTGCACCACGGTGCCGCCGGGAACCGGAATGTCGTGCGATGCCAGCAACGTCTTGGTAATGACCTTATGCATCCCTACAGCGCTCGCCTGTACCCCGGAACCGGTGTAGGGCATCCGGATCGTCTCAAGAAAACCTTGAATCGTGCCGTCCTCGCCACCCGGGCCGTGCAGAGAGAGGAAGGCAATGGCGATCTTCTGCTCTTCCAAATCCTGATGGAGATGATCGGTGACATCGATCGCTACCGCGTCATAGCCTCGACGGAGCAAGGATTGATGCACGGCCTGCCCCGTGCGAAGCGACACGTCGCGCTCGGACGATCGCCCCCCCATCAAGACTCCGATTCGTGCCGTGGTCAACCGACCGGTCTGCGCCATTCCGTTACGCTTGTCCCACCAGCTTTAATTCCAATTCCAATTTCACGCCGGTCTTGCGAGCCACTTGTCTCCGGACTTTGCTGATCAGCGCCAACACGTCCTTGGCCGTGGCCGCCCCCTGGTTCACAATGAAGTTGGCATGTTTCTCCGATACCTGGGCATCGCCGACACGGGCGCCCTTGAGTCCGGCGGCTTCGACAACCCGCCCCGCTGAATCGTTCGGCGGATTTTTGAACACGCAGCCGGCGCTTGGCAGAGTGAGCGGCTGCGTGTCACGGCGATAGTGCAAATAGTCTTTCACCACCTTTTCAACGTCAGACCGCACACCCGGCTTGAGTTGAAGCCGGACGCCCACCACAATGCCCGGCGGAAGCTTCGCCCGCCGATACGTGAATTCGATCTCCGCCGCTGGAACCTCGATCAGCGCGCCCTCCAGCGAGACCATGCGAACAGTCTTCACCGAATCCTTCATCTCTCCGAGTCTGGTTCCTGCGTTCATGACCACACATCCCGCCACGGTGCCGGGAATGCCGGCCGCCCATTCCAAGCCTGCCAGGGAACGCCGAATGGCATAGCCAATGAGCGTCGGCATGCCCACGCCGCCTTCGGCAAAGAGCACCGATCCTGGTTCCTCTTTGATGGCGCGAAGCTTCGCCAGACTGACCACCACGCCTCGGATGCCCTTGTCGCGAATGAGCAGATTGGTCCCGCCCACCACGAAGAGCGGAAGCTTCTGAGCCCGCGCTTGCGTGACGAGCCGGACGACATCATCCACATCGGCCGGCTCGACCAGGACGTCGGCCGGACCGCCGATGTGAAACGACGTATACTCCTTGAGCGGCGCATTGAAGCGAACCGGTCCCCTGATGCCGGCCACCGCCGCCTGCAACTTGCGCTGCACGTTCGTAGGACGCTTCTTCGCGGCATGTGTGTCGCTCCGACTTGCCATGGCTAAGACGTGGGCGCGAGCCTCGCCAGAATGCCCGTCCCCGCCTTCCAAATATCCCCCGCTCCCAACGTCAGCACGAGGTCGCCCGGCTTCAGATGGGGCATCACCTGATCGGGCAGCGTTTCTTTTCGTTCAACGAATGTCACAGATGGATGACCAGCCGCCTTCACCGCTTCGGTGAGTTTCGCGCCGGACACGCCGGGAATCGGCTGTTCGCCGGCGGCATAGATGTCCGTCATGAACACCACATCCGCTTGATCGAACGCGTGGGTGAATTCCTCCATGCAATCGCGCGTGCGGGTATAACGATGTGGCTGAAAGAGCACCACCAACCGGCGATCCACCCAACCGTGCTTGGCCGCCGCCAATGTGGCCTTCACCTCCGTCGGATGGTGACCGTAGTCGTCCACGACCATGATGCCGCCGGCTTCCCCGCGCAGATGGAACCGTCGTTCAACTCCGGTGAAGGCGGCGAGGCCTTTTCGAATGAGATCGACCGGAATATCCAATTCAACGCCGATGGCGATCGCCGCCAGCGCGTTCGAGACGTTGTGAATACCGGGCACGGCGAGACGGAAGGGACCGAGATTCTTGCCACGGAAATGCGCGCGGAATTCTGCGCCCCATTGCTTAAGGCTCACATCTGTCGCCTTGAAGTCCGGCGCCCATCCTTCCCGCTCGCGAAGCCCATAGGTCTGATACCGTTTCACGATGCGAGGGAAAAGCGCGCTGAGCCGTTCGTCATCGGCACACAACACGGCTAACCCGTAAAAGGGAATCTTATTGATGAACTCCACAAAGCATTCGTTGATCCGTTCCATCGACCCGTAGTGGTCGAGATGCTCGCGATCCAGATTGGTGACCGCGACGACGGTCGGCGAGAGGCGGAGGAACGACCCGTCGCTTTCATCCGCTTCGGCCACCAGGATATCGCCACGCCCCAAGCGGGCATGGCTGCCCAATGCGTTCACCTTGCCGCCGATGACCATCGTGGGATCGAGCCCGCCTTGCGCCAGCACGTTCGCTACCATGGAGGTCGTCGTGGTCTTGCCGTGGGCCCCGGCGATGGCCACGCCGAACTTCAGCCGCATCAACTCCGCGAGCATTTCGGCTCGTGGAATGACGGGAATCTGCTTGGCCTTGGCGACGACGACTTCCGGATTGCTCGCCGCCACCGCCGACGAGATCACCACCACCTGCGCCTCGCCGACATTCGACTCCTGATGACCGATGAAGATTTTGCCGCCGAGTTCTTCTAACCGCCGTGTCGTCTCCGAGGCCTGCAGATCGGACCCCGTCACCTTGTATCCCAGGGTCAACAACACTTCCGCGATGCCGCTCATCCCGGCTCCGCCGATCCCAACCAGATGAATTTGTTGTGTTTTGCGAAACATCGCTGTGCGCCTCAGTCCTTGCGATCCGGTTGATGCTCGTGGTCCATGGCCTCGCTCCCCAACACCGCTAGGCTCCTGCCGCTCCAACAGTCCGGTTGATGTCATGTGTCACCCCCATGAGGTCGTAGCATTCACGGACAATCACCTCGGCCGCGTCGGTCCGCCTCATCCCCCAACTCTTCTCCTGCATCGTCTTGAGCCGCTGCGTACTCTGCAAAATGGCCGCGATCGATTCGCTGAGTCGCGCCCCGGTCAGCTCCGATTGCGACAGCACGATCGCGCCTCCTGCCGCTTCCATCGCCCGCGCGTTCTTCATTTGATGGTCGTAAATCGCCGTCGGCAACGGAATGAGAATGGCCGGCTTTCCGCAGGCCGTCAGCTCGGCGATGGTCATCGCTCCGGCACGAGCTACGACAAGATCCGCCGCGCGGAGCGCCTGGGGCATGTCGTAGAGAAACGGCACCACCTCTGCGGTGACTCCTGCTCGCCGATAGGCCTCGCTCACCCGTTGATGGTCCGCTTCCCCGGTCTGATGCGTGATGGCGAGACCCGGCAGACGTTCGACGAGCGCAGGCAATCCGTCGATGACCGCACTGTTGATCGCCTTGGCTCCTTGGCTGCCGCCAAAAATGAGGACGCGTCGACCGACGTTCGCCCCTTCGCGGCTTGCAATCTGATTGAGAAACTCCCGCCGAATCGGCGTCCCGACCACGCGAACTTTCCGGCGATTGAACGATTCGGCCGCCGATTCGAACGCGAGGAAAATACGCTGTGCGAAGGGTCCCACCACTTTGTTCGCCATGCCCGGATAGGCATTCGGCTCCAGAATGACGCGCGCGATGCCTTTCAAAGCCGCCGCGGCCAGCATGGCGGGGCTGGTGTAGCCTCCCACGCCGATCGCGAGGTCGGCGCCACGCTGACGAAGAATCTGCAAGGATTGCCAGAATCCGACCGGGACAGAAAGCAATCCTTGCAGCACTTCCAGAAGCCCCTTCCCCATCACCGGCTTGGCCGTGATGAGCACCAGTTCAAAGCCTTCATGCGCCAGCACTTTCGACTCAATCCCGCGCCTGGTGCCGACAAACAGAATTCTCACGGAGGGATCGCGTCTCAGAAATTCTCGCGCCAGCGCCACCGCCGGATACAGATGCCCTCCGGTCCCTCCGGCGGCAATCACGATCGTCATCGGCGCCCCGACCTGCCGCGGCCCCCCGGATGTCCCGCCTCTTCCCGTCCCGCCTGGCGATCCCGTGAAATGTTCAGCAAGATCCCGACGCCAAGCAGACTGATCACCAACGAAGACCCGCCGTAACTGACGAAGGGCAAGGTCAGGCCTTTGGTCGGGACCAATCCGGTCACCACGCAGGCATTCACCAGCGCTTGAATGCCGATGAGCAGCGTAATGCCCATGCCGAGATAGCGGCCAAACGGCATCCGGGCGCGAGCCGCGATTTGAAATCCCCGCACAACAAAGAGGGCAAAGAGCAGAATGATGGCGCCCGTCCCGACCAATCCGAGTTCCTCGCCGACCAACGCCAACACAAAATCGGTGTGGGCTTCCGGAAGGAAGAAGAGCTTCTGCTTGCCTTCGCCCAATCCCACCCCGAATGGACCGCCGCTTCCAAACGCCAAGAAGGATTGCGTGATTTGAAATCCCGCGTCCGACGCATCCTTCCAGGGCGCGAGAAACGTCATCAACCGTTGGCGACGGTAGCTCGAGCCGAGGACGAGCACCGACACGACCGGCACCGCGCAGAGTCCGAGCGCCAGCAGATGCGACATGCGCGCGCCCCCGAGAAACAGCAGGCCCACGGTCACCGATCCGATCACCACGACGGTCCCGAGATCCGGCTCCAGCAACACTAAGCCGCTGAGCAGGCCGACCACGATCAGAACCGGCAGCAGGCCGCTGGAGAAGATCGTGATCCGGTCTTCCTTCTTCGTGAGATAGGCCGCCAGATACATCACGGCGACAAGCTTCACCATTTCCGCAGGTTGGATTGAAATCGGACCCAGCCGCAACCATCGCCGCGCGCCATTCGCCGCCACGCCGAGCGAGGGAATCAAGACCATCACCAACAGCACCATGATCAAACCCAGCAAGGGAATCGACAGCCGCTTCCACCAGACATAGTCGATGTGCGACGCCAGATGCAGAAGCAAGAATCCGAACGTCAGCCAGGCCAACTGTCGCTTGAGGAAGTAGCCGGAGTCCTGGAAGCGATTGCCCGCCACCACGGCGCTGGCGCTGAACACCATCACCAGGCCCACCAGCGCCAAAATCATGGTCACGATCAACAAGGTGTGATCCATCGCCACCCGCTTCTTTGCTCGCGGGCTGGAAGTGGGCCACGGCAGGGCCAAGGTCCCGGCGGATCTCTGCGACATGCATCATCCCCTACACCGTGATGAGTGATGCGTGATGCGTGCGGAGATCTGATGCCATGCTGTTGCGTTCACGGATCTCTCACTCATCACGACTCACGGCAGCCCATTCACCAACGCTTTAAACTGGCGGCCCCGATCCTGATAATCCGCAAACATGTCGAAGCTTGCGCAGGCCGGCGACAGCAACACGACCTCGCCTGGTACCGCCTCCCCCGCCGCCAGCTCGACGGCTTCCCGCAACGTACCGGCACGATCGACCGCTCCGTGGCCTTGCACGGCGTTCGCAATCAACGGCGCAGCCTCTCCGATCAGGATGAGCCGTTTGACGCGCTGCCTGATCGCCGGAGCCAGCCGGGAGAAATCCCCGCCCTTGTCCCGCCCGCCGGCGATGAGCCAGATCGGCTGGTCGATGCTTTCAAGCGCCTTCAAGGTCGCATCCACGTTGGTACCTTTCGAATCGTTGACGAATCGAACGCCTCGCCGCTCGCGCACGATTTCCAGCGCATGTTCCAGCCCGGGAAACTCGCGCAGCACGCGGCGGATCACGTCGAGCGGGCATCCGCTCAGCACGGCATAGGTCACGGCCGCCATCACGTTTTCGACGTTGTGATTGCCGATGATCTTGATTTCATCACGCCGACAGACTTCTTGGAGTCGGCCCGTCACCGTCGTCATGATTCGATCGCGGTCGAGATAGGTCCCGCCGGCCACATCCGGCGGCAATGAAGGAGTCCTCGTAAAACCCAAGACCCGTGCCTTGGCACCTCGTCGCAGAGAAGCCACTCGCGCGTCATCCAAATTGAACAAGGCATAGTCGGATGGAGTCTGATTTTCGAAGATCCGGTTCTTGGCCGCGACATACTCGTCGATTGAATCGTAGCGGTCCTGATGGTCGACGGTGACATTGAGAACCGCCGCAATCCAAGGATGGAAATGTTCGACGGTTTCCAACTGAAAGCTTGAAACCTCCACCACGAAGAAGTCATACGGACCAGGCCGGCCCTGCTTCGAAGCCTGCAAGCATTTTTCAGCCGCCTCACTGAGCGCCGTGCCGAGATTCCCGCCGACAAAGGCCTGCTTGTCCTGTTCTTGCAGCATCTTCCCGATCAACGTGACCGTCGTGCTCTTGCCGTTCGTGCCCGTGAGCGCCAGGATCGGAGCCGAGAGAAATCGCGAAGCCAGCTCGAGCTCGCTGACGACTTTCACGCCCCGGCGCCGGACCCGTTCGAGCGCGGCCATGCGATAGGGCACGCCGGGGCTGATCACCACCAGGTCGGCGGAGTCCAACGCGGTTTCGTATCCGCTGCCGACCGTCACGCCGATCTTCGACTGGTCAAGATGCTCCAGCACGGCGGCCAACTCTTTGCGCTCTTTTCGATCGGCGACGGTGACACGGGCGCCTGCTTCCTGCAGCAATCGGGCAGCCGCGACTCCGCTGCGAGCCAGACCCACGACTGTGACCTTTCGACCGGTCAATTCCATGACGTCTTCACTAACCATCGTCACCGCAGCTTGAGCGTGCTCAGACTCAACAAGGCCAAGAGAATGGCGATGATCCACAAACGCACCACCACCTTCGGCTCTTCCCAGCCCTTCATCTCAAAGTGATGGTGAATCGGCGCCATCAGGAAGATCCGTTTGCCCCGGGATTTGAACGACGCGACCTGAAAAATGACCGAGACCGCCTCGATCACGAACACGCCGCCGACCATCAGCAGCAGCAACTCATGCTTGCTGATGACCGCCACTGTTCCCAACGCCGCCCCGAGCGGCAGTGAACCGACGTCGCCCATGAACACAGAAGCCGGATAAGTGTTGAACCAGAGAAACCCCAGACTCGACCCCAGAATGGCGGCGGTGAACACCGCGAGTTCACCCGCTCCATCGATGTGCGGGATGAGCAAGTAATCCGACATCAACCGGTGACCCGTAACATAGGCCACGACGGTGTAGGCAAGCGCAGCGATCATGACCGGTCCGATCGCCAGGCCGTCCAGGCCGTCGGTCAGGTTGACGGCGTTGGAACTGCCGACGATGACGAGGACGGCGAACACGATATAAAAC
>CAYNLM010000155.1:0-7907 GCA_964398045.1 uncultured Nitrospira sp.
GACGCGGATGGGCTGCCGGCTCGCTTCGGGCACGAGCTGCGTCGCATCCCCGACGATTCGCCCGATCACATTCACGCGATCCGCGGGTACAGGGTCCGGTCCCATGCTCATCGGCGTCCGACCGAAAAAAATGGCCAAGACCTGCCCTGCTCCCCAGTACGCCACGTCACCGACTTTGACCTGGTTGGTCGCCGTCTCCCGATAATCTTTGACCCCGGCGAGCTTGAAGTAGAACTCTTCGCCCCAGGTGTTGATCGCAGCCTGCACGGGCAGCGCGGCATAGACTTCACCGGCCGTCTTCGTCGGTTTCAATTCCGCTTCGAGTTGCACGCCTCCAACGGTGATACGGATGCGCTTCGCCGGTTCAGTCATCGCGTGGGAAAAATCCTGATTGAATTCCTGCTGCGCGGACTCTAGCTCGTCTCCCAAGATGAAATCAAGGCTGCGCGGTGGGGGACACGCGCTGCTCCATGATGTCGAAACATGTAGTCGGCGAAGTATGGCCACATTCCGCCGGCCCCCTTAGGAAGAGACGCTGAGGGCGCTGCAACCTCCACTGGCAGGGGACCTCCGCGTCCTGTACAATCGCCGCAGATGTTGACCTCGACCTTCGTCCTCCTTCAAGGCATCGGCCCCGCCACCGAACGCCGGCTCTGGCAAGAGGGACTTCTCAATTGGGAACACTTCCTGAGCCGGCCCCGCGTGCGCGGCCTCTCACCGGACCGCAAATCCTGGTACGACCGGGAATTGGCGATCGCGCAGACACGCTTCGACGCGGGACAGCTGGACTTTTTCGCGGCCCGCCTTCGGAGCCGGGACCATTGGCGTTTTTATGACGTGTGCCGATCGAACATTATTTACTTGGACATTGAAACCACAGGCGCGACGGCGGACCACGGCCATGTCACCGTCGTGGGATTACATCGCGCCGGCCGTACGACCAGCTTGATCCACGGCGAGAATCTCACGACCGATCGGCTGCAAGAGGAATTCGATCAGGGCCAATTGCTCGTCACGTTTTTCGGCACCGGCTTCGACGTGCCGTATCTCCGCGCGCACTTCCCTCGTCTCCGGTTGAACATGCCCCACTTCGATCTTTGCTTCGGCGCCCGCCGATTGGGTCTGCGCGGAGGGTTGAAACAGATCGAACGGGCGGTGGGGATTGAACGAGCCGCCCAGCTGCAAGGGCTCGACGGCTGGGATGCCGTGCGCCTCTGGACTCAATGGAATGCCTCCGGAGATCAGCAGGCGCTCGAGTTGCTGTTGGCCTATAACCGGGCCGACACAGAGAATTTGGTCCCGCTTGCCGAACTAGTTCATGCCGACATGCTGTCGCGCTTCGGCCCCCCGTCGGTCAGGCCCACGCTCCCTGCCCTGGCGCCTGGTCCGGAGGCGCGACCATGAGCGCCTGGGTCGGTATTGGGCGCAGCGACGTCGGCCTCGCGCGCACGTCGAATCAAGACGCGTTGTTGGCGCTCGATCATCTGGGACTGTGGGCGGTTGCCGACGGCATGGGCGGCCACGTGGGCGGCGAGATCGCCGCCCAGACGGCCATCGCCGCGGTGAAAGCGCGGGCGGACGTCTTTGCGGGACCGGTTCAGCAAGGCCAGAGCCGGCCTGAGGCCTTTTTGACCGATCTCATCCTGCAGGCACAAGACGCGATTCTCGGTCGGGCGAAGCTGGAATCCAAACTGAAGGGCATGGGCACAACCATCGTGATGCTTTTGATTTCGTCCATTCCGTCTCCCACGGCGTATGTCGCTCATGTCGGCGATAGCCGCGCCTATCGATTTCGATCCGGCACATTGACGCCGTTAACCAGGGATCACACGCTGATTGAACGATATCTGGAGCGCGGCCTCCTCACGCCGGCGGCGGCCCGGACTCATCCCGAGCGGCACGTGCTGACGCGCGCCCTCGGCATGCCGTCGCCGGCCAGACCCGATGTCGCGTCGTTTCCATTGGAGCAAACGGATTTGTTGCTGCTCTGCTCGGACGGATTGACGAAGATGCTGGAGGATCGAGACATCGAGCAATCGCTTGCTGCCGCCAAGGGTGATCCGATCCGCGCGTGCGATTCCCTCATCGCCGGGGCGCTCGCGCGCGGAGGCGAAGACAACGTCACCGTGGTGGTGATCGCGCACCCTTAGGACCGTCCTATCACACCGTCCTGTCACCGTTGACAACACCCAACGGGCCGTGTAGCCTGGTTTGTAGTCCCTTCACCGCCCTCTCAACCTATAGAGAAGATTGCCGGGAGTACGTTGATGACCAGGATAATGATCCTCCCAGTGTGGAGCTTTGTCCTCTTGTTGAGCGAGGGAGTCACGACTGTGGGTCTGGCTTCCGACCCGACGGACCCTGAAGCGGCCATTCGCGCACTGGTTCGCGCCAACGCGGAGAAGGATTTGCCGACGTTGGCCCGCTTCATGGCCCATGACGCCGATATCACCAGCTATACGATCGGCGGACGCAAGTATGTGGGATGGCCGGACTTAGAGCGCGACATGCGGGAGGAATTCGCATCGGTCCACAGACTCGAACTTCCCATCCATGAACTCAAGGTCTGGACGAAAGGCGATCTCGCCTGGTTTACAATGGAGCTGGATTACATCCGTTTCGTCGGTGACGGACAGGAACAGAAGCGAACGGTGCTGCCGCTGCGCGAGAGCGGGGTTCTTGAACGCCGTCAGGGACAATGGACGTTGTTATCCTGGCATGAATCCTTTCGCACGGTGCACAACACCGGCCCCCTGACTCAACGACCGTCGGCCGCCTCTTCGCAGCATCTCGTCAGCAATATGGCGTCCGCATCGGTCCCGGACCTCAGCGGAGAATGGGACATTCTCGAAGTGGAAGACGATAAACACTACAAAGCGACGTTGGATAAAAACGGCAACGGTCCCTATACCCAGCACGGCGGACGATTCACCACCACGAAGTTCGCCGACCGTCTCTGGCAGGGCACCTGGCAGCAGCCGGGGAATGATCGTGAAGGCGGCTTTGAAATTTTACTATCGGAGGATGGGACCCAGGCCAAGGGCGTGTGGTGGTACACACGCGTCGGCAACCACAAAAACATTCCTCCGCGTGAACACGGCGGCACCTATCAATGGAAACGGCTCACACCGCCGCCGGCCTCTCCATGAACTACCCTGATTTCCCATACATCCCCCGCCGACCAGACCAGCGGCTGACACCACGATTTTCCATTCACCTTTGTGGAGGACCTATGTATTCGATCCTCGTGATTGTGTTCGCAGCGCTCATGGGATCACCGGCATTCGCGTCGGGCGGGCACGATCATCATGCGGTGCCGACGCTCAAGAACCAAACTACGACGACCGTGACCATTCAAGACAACGTCGTCACGCTCACGTTTGGCCCCATCGATCTTCCCACCAGCCACGACGGGGAACTTGCCGCCTCCATGCCGAAGCATGTCTTCCAGCTGCCTAAAGATATGTATATGGTGGGTTACAAGTCTTCCGTCTTTACGAAGGAGGGGAAAGAGCTTCCCAGAAACTATCTGCACCACATTTTGATGTTGAACAACGATAAACCCAGCGTGTCATGCCCCGGCGAGCCGCTGTTCTTCGGCGGCGCCGGCTTGGAGATGACCGAAGCTCGGTTCCCGGAGGGATATGGGGTGAAGCTGGGGAAGGGCGAACATCTCATGTCGATCGTCGCCTTCTATCACAAAGCGCCGCCCACCAAGAACGTCATGGCGACTTTCACCATGTACATGGCGCCCGACTCCAAACCGGTGAAGGAAATGGACGTCTACCAAGTCGGCGTGAACATCGTGTGTTACAGCAAGTTCGGTCAACGGGGAGCCGATCAAACGGACGAAGGCATCGAGATCAAGCCCGGTGTGCAAGTGCACCGCGCGCCCTTGAAGTTTCTCATGGACGGCTGCGTCAAGTTCGCCTATCCGCACGGACATGATGAACTTCTGATGATCGCTCTTGAGAACAAGACCAGGAAGCAAACTCTCTTGCGGACAGTCCCCGACGTGGACTTGGACGGCACTTTCCGGGAATTTCAGCCCCATCAAGTCTATAAAGACGCCCAGGGATTTCCTGTCACAACGGCCGACGAGTACGAGATGGTCATGGTCCATCATCACCTTCTCCACAAACAGGACTCCCAACACGGCATGGGAAACTACCTCCTGTACATGACTCCAGGTGCCTGCCCTTCACCGAAAACCGCAATGGTTCCGTAACTACAACTTCCAGCCTGCCGGCAAACACTTGTCCGGCAGGCATTCCCACGTTCAATAGCCGTCCAAAATTGTTCGTTCAAAACCGTGCGCGCGAACGCTCCCCTACCAAAGAAGCAGCCGGTTTTGCGGCTCTAGCCTGGGTTTCTCGCCGGTCGTTGTGGTATTCAAGACGCTACGCCGGCGCTGGTTCGAGCACGGGTGTTCTGTCGCCTGAAACCTAGGCACACACGTCTTCTGCGCGCAGAGCGACCACACAACCCATCGCTTCCAGGACCGGACGGACTTGGCTCCCCCAGAGACATCGAGATTACTTGTATGCCCCAGAACGAGCCCGTGACCATTCTTCTCGTCAATGATCTCGGAGAAGAAGTGAAACTCGTCACGCAGAGTTTCCGCGGATTTTTTCCGGGCTGTCGCGTCGAAGCCGTCTACTCGCTCGATGAAGCGCTGCAGTGGGCCCCGCGAGCGGACTGGCATCTCATACTCATCGATGAAGGACTCAGCGCGCAGCGTAGCACGCCGATCTTTCCCGAGCTGAAACGTCTTGCGCCCTACGCAACACTCGTGCTGCAGACCGACCGCAGCGATGCCACCGCCGCGGTGAACGCCCTGCAAGCCGGCGCCGACTTCTTGCTCTACAAGAAATCTCCCGCCTTTCTCACCGAGTTGATGCTGTACACCAAAGGCGCCCTGGAGACACGCAACCTGCGCCTCGCGCTGGAACGCACGCAGGAACGGCACGGACGATTGGTCGATACGTTAGTCGATGTGCTCTATGAATTGGATACAGAGGGCCGTTTCGTCTACCTCAGCCCTTCGATTACTGCGCTGCTGGGCTATGCGCCTGAGGAATTGACCGGCGCGCCGTATTCGACCGTGATCCCCGCTGATCAATTGGACGACGCTCGCTACCGGTTCAACGATCGCCGCACGGGAGCACGCGCTTCGCGACGAATCGAAGTCGAACTGGCTCCCAAGACCACGAAAGCAGGACGGGCCTCCCGCATTCGGATGGAGTTAAGTGCCAAGGGCCTTTACGACTCTCAACGGCGTTATCTCGGCACCTTGGGCCTCTTACGCGACATCTCACGATGGCGTGAGCAGGAAGATCGCATTCAGCGCCTGGAGCAACAGGTGCAACAAACCGATCGCCTGGTGCAGATGGCGCAGCGCCTGTCCGGCTTGTCCAAACTTCTCCAGGCGCCGCTGGCCGCGGTCTTGTCACAGTCGCAGCAATTGCTGACCGCCATTCAAGAAGCCCGGCTTGACCAACAAGTCGAATCGCTCCTGCGCCATGCCACCGAAGCGGTCCGACAGGGAGAAGAACTGGTCCAGACCGCGCGGGATGTCGTGGGGCAGAAGAGCACGATTAACGACATTCTGGATGCGGTCTTGGCTACCACAACCCCGCCGCTGCTGCATACCGAGAGCGTCGAACGTCGCTACGCAACCGATCTCCCGCCATTCGAGGGAAACATTGAACATGCGACTGAGCTGTTCCGAACGCTGCTGTCACATGCCCAGCGGTACGTGGCAGCGGTGGGCAGCCACCATCGCCTCCGCATCAGCACAGCCCCCCTTGGTCCGACCGGAGCTCGGCTGGATTCTGCGCCGGCTCTATTTCCATCGGCTCGTCCGGCCGGCATCAACGTCCAGATCGAAGAAACCGAATTCGTCGCGGCGCACCCCGGACCACCGCTTGAAGAAACTTCGGATCTCTTCCAGGCCTATGCATTGGTGCGCCAGCTTGGCGGACGTCTGGATTTTTTAGCTCCGGCCGGAGGGTTGTTGTCGATCACGGTCTGGCTTCCGATCGGACCCGGCCCGGATCAGCTCCCGGAAGCCTCCCCAGGTCGTCTTTCAACTCCGGTGACCGCAACTCCACCGGAGGTCGCCCCCGCCGTCCCGGCGCCGGCCTCCACTGAGGCTCCAATGGCTTCACCGGTCCAACCGGCCTCGTCCTTGCCCGATCGACGACATGCGCCTCGAATCTCTGTTCATCTGCCGGCGCGGATGACCATCGGCAACGCCACACGCGAGGGCGCCGTCGTCACGCTGGGACTCGGCGGTGCGGGACTCGTGGTGGAAGGAGTGCTGCCGTCACTGGAAGGACAACCGGCGTATGTGGTCCTTAAGACCGCTGTGGGCATACTGGAATTGCAGGCGACCGCGCATGACCGTGGGACCGTACCGGCGGACAAATCGACCGACCAGCCGGCCTCGATTCTCGCGCTGTGTTTCACTGCCATCAGTGAGGTCGAACATAAGATTTTAGCCTCGTTGGTTGAGGAAGCTCGTGAACGGGCATTCTCCTTGACCCTTGAAGCCCTCCTCTCGCTTCCCGACGAATCGCCCGTTCCCCCGCGCTCCCCGGAATCCGAGCCGCGCGGCCAAGATCATCGCGAGGCCCTTCGCGTACGGGTGGCCTTGCCGGCACGTATCGAAATGTCTTCCCTCGACGTGGCGGCCCAGCGGCCTCTGGCGCTCGTGGTGAACATGAGCCGCGGTGGCGCGAGCCTGCAGATGAAAGAAGCGCCCGGCATCGTCGATGACATCCTGTCCTTGCACTTCTCGGCGACGGGATCGCTCGGTCCTCCGCGAGCCCATGAGCCGGAAGCCCCTGAGGCCGTGCTGACCGCTCGTATTGTGTGGACGGCGCCGGACCATTCCGCTCCGTCGGAGCTGCGGCCCGCCCCCTCGGAGCCCGGCCGGCGCATCGGCGTCCGCTTTGCCCGATTGACGCCGTTTGCCGAACGGGAAATCAACCGTGTCGTGGCCCAGCATGTCGGATCCTCTATGGATCTCGAAGGCATCGCGGGACGCTCTTCAATCGTGAGTGCGCGGCGGGAATGTCGAAACGCCCGCCACGAAATTATCGCGGTCACGGATGATCATGCCCGGCACCAGATCTCACCGGCGACCCCGGTGGTCATCGTCGTGCCCGGGTTCGGGAAGATGCAAACCGACTATCTCCTCTTGTCGTTCTTCTTGGCCGCCAATCGGCTGCGCATCCTTCGATACGATCACACCAACCATGTTGGCCAAAGCGATGGCGACGTGCTGCAAACCACTCTGCGCGGCATGGAGGTGGATCTTCAATCTGTCCTCGAATTCGTACGCACAACCTGGCCGACTGCACCGCTGACGATTTTGGCCGAAGACGTCGGCGCGCGGGTCGCGCTGAAAGTCATGGGCAAAACGGGAGTGACGGCGCTTCTCCTGTTGGTCAATCCTGTCCTTGATCTGCAGACGGCCCTCACGGCGACATATCGACATGATGTGCTGACGGATCACCGGCACGGTCTCCGAAGAGGGTCGGCCAACCTCTGGGGGCTCAACGTCAACCTCGACCAGTTTCTCGGCGACGCCCTTGCCGGCGACTATGCCACCCTTTCGAATTCAGCCGCTGATTTCGCCGCGCTGCCGACGCCTGCCCTGATCTTGACGACTCCTCACCCGGCCGAACAGGCTTACGGCCAAGTGGAATCGTCTCTTCGCGCCTTGGGAAGCGCACCGGTGGTGGTTCCTCTTGCCACCGCCCTATCGCCCGGATCACTGGAGGCCGACGAACGGCATGCAGCCACGCTTCAGGCCATCTATAAACAGATTTCCAACTACAGTCAGGAACCACCTTCCTTGCATATCCGTCACGATCCACACCGCGATATTCCCCGCCAAA
>CAYNLM010000156.1:0-7904 GCA_964398045.1 uncultured Nitrospira sp.
GATCGTCCCAATGTTGACGTGCGGCTTCTTCCGCTCAAATTTCGCCTTCGCCATACCAACTCCCTCCCTCTACACAAACAGAATCAAACGTTATTCCCCGCGATACTTCGCGATGATCCCTTCCGCAATTTGCCTGGGGACCTGATCGTAGCGATCAAATTCCATGCTGTACGTCGCGCGTCCTTGCGTGCGAGACCGAAGATCGGTGGCATAGCCGAACATTTCACTCAGCGGGACCGAGGCTTCGATCGCTTGCGCTCCGGCACGCACCTTCATCCCCTGCACTTTGCCGCGACGGCCGTTCAGATTGCCGATAACATCCCCCATGAACTCCTGAGGCACCAAGACTTCGACCTTCATGATCGGCTCCAGCAACACCGGATCGGCCTTCTTGCAGGCGTCGGCGAAACCCATGGATGCGGCGATCTTGAACGCCATTTCGTTTGAATCGACATCGTGATAGGAGCCATCGATCAACGTGACTCGGATGTCGCGCAAGGGATATCCGGCGATGACTCCGTTCTCCATGCGCTCCTTGACGCCCTTTTCGACGGCCGGAATGAACTCTTTCGGAATCGCGCCGCCGACGATCTTATTCATGAACTCGAAACCCTTGCCGGGCTCGGACGGCTCAACAGTCAGCACCACATGGCCGTATTGCCCGCGGCCGCCGGTCTGCTTGATGTACTTGGACTCGGCCTCAGCCTTACGACGGATCGTTTCCCGGAAGGCCACTTCAGGCTTGCCGACATTCGCCTCGACCTTAAACTCACGAAGCATACGATCGACGATGATTTCCAGGTGCAACTCGCCCATACCCGCAATAATGACCTGCGCCGTCTCCTCATCGGTACGGACACGAAACGAAGGATCCTCTTGCGCCAACTTCTGCAACGCGAAACCCATCTTCTCCTGGTCCTGCTTCGTCTTGGGCTCGATCGCCATGGCGATGACCGGCTCGGGGAACTTCATGACTTCCAGCAACACCGGCTGCTTCTCGTCCGCCAGCGTATCTCCGGTCGTTGCGCCCTTCAAACCGACGGCGGCGACAATGTCACCGGCATAGACCGCATCGATTTCTTCCCGCTTATTGGCATGCATCTTCAGCAAACGGCCGATGCGGTCCTTCGTTCCCTTGGTCACATTGAGCACCGGCGTACCGGTCTTCAACGTGCCGGAGTACACACGGAAATACGTCAATTGTCCGGCAAACGGGTCCGTCATGATCTTGAACGCCAGCGCGGCAAAGGGCTCGCTATCCGCGGGCTTCCGCTCCACTTCTTTGCCCGTATTCGGATCGAGACCCTTCACCGGGGGAATGTCCAGCGGTGACGGCAAGTAATCGACGACGCCATCAAGAAGCTGCTGAACACCCTTATTCTTGAATGCTGAGCCACAGAGAACGGGAGTGATTTTCATCGCGATGGTTCCCGCCCGAATCGCCCGCATCACCTCTTCTTCCGTCAGGGGATGACCGTTCAGATACTTCTCCATCACCTGATCGTCGAATTCGGCGACCGCGTCGAGCATCTTCTCCCGATACTCTTTCGCTTGATCCATAAGATTGGCCGGGATGTCGTCGATCTTGTACTTGGCGCCCAACGTTTCATCGTCGTAAAAGAAGCCCTTCATCTTGACCAGGTCGATCGATCCGCGAAACTCGGCTTCTTTCCCGATGGGAATCTGAATAGGGACCGGATTGGCTCCGAGACGATCGATGATGGATTGGACGCTGGCATAGAAATCAGCCCCGATCCGATCCATCTTGTTCATGAAGGCGATGCGCGGAACGTTATATTTATCGGCCTGCCGCCACACGGTTTCCGACTGCGGCTCCACACCCTGCACCGAATCGAAGGCGGCCACCGCGCCGTCCAACACGCGCAACGAACGCTCGACCTCGATCGTGAAATCGACGTGACCGGGCGTATCGATGATGTTGATCCGGTGGTCGCGCCAGAAACACGTCGTCGCAGCGGCGGTAATCGTGATGCCACGCTCACGCTCCTGCTCCATCCAGTCCATGGTCGCGGCGCCTTCATGCACCTCGCCCATTTTGTGCGTCATGCCCGTGTAAAACAGGATGCGCTCGGTGGTCGTGGTCTTGCCGGCATCGATGTGCGCCATGATGCCGATGTTTCTTGTATGCTCTAATGATGTTTGACGAGCCACTTCAATCCTCTAAAAACACGTGTGCTGCACGTCGAGCCAAACAACGCTGCTGCGATTCAGGGGCACCCGCGTCTGCGGATCGCAGCACGGCTCAACTGCAGCACAGAACGACGTTACCAGCGATAATGGGCGAAGGCTTTGTTCGCCTCAGCCATCCGATGCACGTCTTCCCGCTTCTTCACTGAAGCCCCTGTATTATTCGATGCATCGAGCAGCTCGGCAGCCAGCTTCTCCCGCATGCTCTTGCCGCCGCGCGTGCGCGAATATTCCGACAACCACCGAAGCGCCAACGACACTCGGCGGGCCGGCCTGATCTCCACCGGAACCTGATAGGAAGCCCCGCCCACTCGGCGAGACTTCACTTCCACGATCGGCTTGACATTGTCGATGGCCGCCTTGAACACCTTCAGCGGATCGCCTCCGGTCTTTTCTTGAATGACATCGAATGCGCCGTAGCAAATCCGCTCGGCCGTGCTCTTCTTCCCATCGCTCATAAGCGTGCTGATGAACTTTCCGACAAGCTTGTCACGATACCGCACATCGGGAAGTACTTCGCGCTGATCCAGAAATCTACTTCGTGGCATCTTTCTTCCTATCGAATCATGATTTTCATTGAATCATTGCCCCAATGATTCAATCGTCAACCTGACACTGGTTACTTGGGACGCTTGGCTCCGTACTTCGATCGGCTTTGCTTGCGATCCGCCACACCGACGGCATCCAACGCACCGCGAACGAGGTGGTAGCGAACACCCGGAAGGTCCTTCACGCGGCCGCCGCGGACCAACACGATGGAGTGCTCTTGCAGATTGTGTCCAACACCGGGGATGTAGGTCGTCACTTCCATGCCGTTCGTCAACCGCACACGAGCGACTTTGCGCAACGCCGAGTTCGGCTTCTTTGGCGTCGTGGTATAGACACGCAGACAAACACCGCGCTTCTGCGGACAGGACTTCAAGGCAGGACTCTTCGTCTTTGCCTTGACCAAATTACGACCTTTTCGCACCAGTTGATTTATTGTCGGCATTGTGTTCGAACCTTTTTCCAGAGCGCACTGATCTCTGCCCTCATGAGCAAAGCCGTCGGATTATAATGATGCGCCCACCCCCTGTCAAGTGCGGGGCGATGCCATCCTCTCTTAGGACTTCGCGGCGTCGCTCGTCGCCGCAGCGGCTCCCTCTTGCGTCACAGCCGCCGCGACTGAAGCGGCTCCCACCGGTACCACCTCGGGTTTTTCACTAATGACGAATGTATCTCGATATTCTTCGAATCCGGACCCGGCCGGAATCAACCGTCCGACGATGACGTTTTCTTTCAGGCCCAACAGATTATCTTCGCGTCCGTTGATGGCCGCTTCGGTCAGCACGCGCGTGGTCTCCTGGAACGACGCCGCCGAAATAAAGCTGTCGGTCGTCAACGCCGCCTTGGTAATGCCCAGCAACACCGGTTTGCCCAAGGCGGGCTTGCCGTCTTTGGCGAGCACGCGCTCGTTTTCCTTCTCGAACACGCTCTTGCTCACCTGACTGCCCGGCAGGAATTGCGTGTCGCCCGGATCTTCGATGCGCACCTTGCGCAGCATCTGTCGGACAATAATCTCAATGTGCTTGTCGTTGATCGACACGCCCTGCAAGCGATACACGTCTTGCACTTCATCCACGAGATATTTCTGCAACTCATTCGGCCCGAGCACGTCGAGAATGTCATGGGGGTTGGCGGAGCCGTCCATGAGCGGCTCACCGGCGCGTACCCAGTCACCCTCGTGCACGTTCACGTGCTTTCCCTTCGGAATGAAGTATTCCTTCACATCGCCCACTTTATTGTCGACCAAAACCTTGCGCTGGCCTTTGACAAAGCCGCCGTAGGATACTTCGCCGTCGATCTCGCTGATGACCGCTTGCTCCTTCGGCTTTCGCGCCTCGAACAGTTCCGCCACGCGCGGAAGACCGCCGGTGATGTCCTTGGTCTTCGTCGTTTCGCGGGGAATCTTCGCCAGCACGTCGCCCGGATGGACCATCGCGCCCTTCTCGACGAAGATGTGCGCGCCGACCGGTAACAGGTACCGCGCCACGGTGCCGGCCATGCCGGACACTTTAGCCGTCTTTCCGCTTTCATCCTTGATCGAGACGCGGGGACGCAGGGTCTGACCGGTGTGTTCGATGATGACCTTGCGCGACAAGCCGGTCACTTCATCGAACTCCTCCTTCATCGTGACGCCTTCGATGATGTCGCCGTACGCCACTTTCCCGCCGACCTCGGTGAGAATGGTGAGGGAGTAGGGGTCCCACTCGACCAACTTTTGGCCCACCGCCACAGGATCGCCGTCCTTGATCTTGATCTTGGCGCCGTAGACGACGGGATACTTTTCACGTTCACGCCCGCTCTCGTCGATGATCGCGATCTTGGCATTGCGATTCATGACGACCCACTCATTTTCCTTGTTGCGAACCGCAATGCCGGCGTTATGCAGATCGGCATTCTTCTTGGCGTCGAAGCTCATGAATCTGATCCGTCCGGCGTGCTTCGCTTCCAGCACGGTCTGCTCGACCACCTTGCTGGCCGTACCGCCGATGTGGAAAGTCCGCATCGTCAACTGCGTGCCGGGCTCGCCGATCGACTGCGCGGCGATGACCCCGACCGGTTCGCCCTTCTCGACCAGGCGGCCGCGCGCGAGGTCGCGGCCGTAGCAGGCGCGACACACCCCTCGCAGCGACTGGCAGGTCAGCACGGATCGAATCTTCACCCGATCGACGCCGGCTTCCACGATCGACTTGGTCAGGTCCTCGTTGATCTCTTCGTTCCGCGACACGATGATTTCGCCGGTCACAGGATCACGAATATCCTCGGCGGCCAGACGGCCGAGCACGCGCTCTTCCAGCGGCTGAATGATCTCTCCGCCTTCCACCAACGCGCTCACGATGATGCCGTCGTGCGTGCCGCAATCGATCTCACTGATGATCACGTCCTGCGCAATATCGACCAGACGCCTGGTCAGATAGCCGGAGTTCGCGGTCTTGAGGGCCGTATCCGCGAGACCTTTGCGGGCGCCGTGGGTCGAAATGAAGTACTGCAGCACCGTCAGCCCCTCGCGGAAATTGGCCGTGATCGGCGTTTCGATGATTTCACCCGACGGCTTGGCCATCAGACCGCGCATGCCGCCCAGCTGCCGAATCTGCTGTGAGCTGCCGCGCGCGCCGGAGTCCGCCATCATGAAAATCGGATTGAAGGATTCGGCCTTGCCCGGATCTCCTCCGGCGCCGAGTTCCTTCATCATTTCATTGGCCACCTGCTCGGTCACGTGGGCCCAGATGTCGATGACCTTGTTATACCGCTCGCCGTTGGTGATCAACCCCTCGGCATATTGCTTTTCGATTTCGTTGACCTCGCGCTGCGCTTTTCCGATGAAGTCTTCCTTCTTGCTTGGAATGTGCATGTTGTCGATGCAAATCGACACACCCGCGCGCGTCGCATATGTGAACCCGATGTCCTTGATCTTGTCGAGGAACTCGACGGTGTCGCGGTGACCGGTTTGCCGATAGACTGAGTCGATCAGCTTGGTCATCTCCTTCTTCGTCATGAGCTTGTTCGCCGTGGCGAACGGCATGCCGGGAGGAAGAATTTCGGACAGCAACACACGTCCGACCGTCGTTTGCACCAGCGTTCCGCCGATACGAACCTTGATCCGGGCATGCTCTTCCACTTCTCGCGCATCAAAGGCAATGCGCACTTCCTCGGGAGAGCCGAACACCTTACCCTCGCCTTTGACTCCGAGCCGTTCCTTGGTCAACCAGTAGCAGCCCAACACCATGTCTTGCGACGGAACGGCGATCGGCTTGCCGTTGGCCGGCGACAAAATGTTGTTGATGGACATCATCAACACCCGCGCCTCGACCTGCGCTTCAACAGACAGCGGCACGTGCACGGCCATCTGGTCGCCGTCAAAGTCCGCGTTGAAGGCGGCGCAGACGAGCGGGTGCAGCCGGATCGCTTTGCCTTCGACCAGCACCGGGTCAAACGCTTGAATACCGAGTCTGTGCAGGGTCGGCGCGCGATTCAGCAGCACCGGATGCTCGCGAATCACTTCGTCGAGCACATCCCACACCTCCGGCCGTTCTTTTTCGACCAGCCGCTTGGCGCTCTTGATGGTCGTCGCCGCGCCGCGCTCTTCCAGCTTGTGGAAGATAAACGGCTTGAACAATTCCAGCGCCATTTTCTTGGGCAGCCCGCACTGATGGAGACGCAACTCGGGACCAACTACGATGACCGTCCGGCCGGAATAATCGACGCGTTTACCGAGGAGGTTTTGCCGGAAGCGGCCTTGCTTCCCCTTCAACATATCGCTCAACGACTTGAGCGGACGCTTGTTAGGTCCACGAATCGCGCGGCCGCGGCGGCCGTTGTCGAACAAGGCATCGACCGCTTCCTGCAGCATCCGCATTTCATTCCGGATGATGACGCCCGGCGCCTTCAGTTCCATCAAGCGCTTCAAGCGGTTATTCCGGTTGATCACGCGCCGATAGAGATCGTTCAAGTCCGACGTGGCGAACCGGCCGCCGTCCAACGGCACGAGCGGACGCAACTCCGGCGGCAGCACCGGGATCACGTCCATAATCATCCACTCCGGCTTGTTGCCCGACTTGCGGAACGCCTCGAGGACTTTCAGCCGCTTGGCGTACTTCTTCTTCATCGCCGCCGAGGCCGACGCCTTGGCCTTGACTTGCAGTTCGTCCCACAGGGCATTGATGTCGATCTTTCTCAGCAGATCCCGGATGGCTTCGGCGCCGATCCCGACTTTGAATCCGCTGGAACCGAATTCGGACAGCAGCGTGCGCAGCTTGTCCTCCGGAACCAATTCCTTCTCGGACAGATCCGTGGAACCCGGATCCACACAGACGTAGCTCTCGAAGTAGAGAATCTTCTCCAGCTGCTTCAAGCTCATGTCGAGCAACGTCCCGATCCGGCTGGGGACGCCCTTTAAGAACCAGATGTGGGCGACCGGCGCGGCCAGCTCGATATGACCCATGCGTTCGCGGCGCACTTTGGATTGAATCACTTCCACACCGCATTTATCGCAGACGATGCCGCGGTGCTTCATGCGCTTGTACTTTCCGCAATTGCACTCCCAGTCTTTGATCGGCCCGAAGATTTTCGCGCAGAACAGTCCGTCTTTTTCCGGCTTGAACGACCGATAGTTGATCGTCTCCGGCTTCTTCACTTCGCCGTACGACCAGGATCGGATCTTTTCGGGCGACGCGATGCGAATCCGCATCGAATCGAACGACACCGCATCCCGCGGCTTTTCAAACAATGTATATACGCCTTCCAAGGTAGTGACCTCCTCCGATGCCGGCAGCGCCGGCACACAAGTGGTTAGTCTTGCGTCTTGACCAGTTCGACGTCGAGACCCAAACTTTGCAGCTCTTTGACCAAGACGTTGAACGACTCGGGCAACCCGGGTTCGAGGAAGGGTTCGCCTTTCACAATCGCCTCGTACATTCTCGATCGACCCGGCACGTCGTCGGACTTCACCGTCAGGAACTCCTGCAGCGTCGACGCCGCGCCATAGGCCTGCAACGCCCAGACTTCCATTTCTCCCAACCGCTGCCCGCCGAACTGGGCCTTGCTGCCCCACGGCTGCTGAGTGACACGCGAATAGGGGCCGATCGACCGTGCATGGATCTTGTCGTCCACCAAATGGTGGAGCTTGAGCACATACATATACCCGACTGTGACTG
>CAYNLM010000157.1:0-7417 GCA_964398045.1 uncultured Nitrospira sp.
TTCTTCGTTGTGCGTTCGGTGTAAGGCGTGCCGGATGGCGGGCACCATCTCGCCACAACGATCCCGGCGTTTTAGGATGCCCCGCAGGCTGATCGATACCCAGACCCATCTGGACGACGCCCGCTATCACGATGACCGCGACATGATGATCACGCGGGCCCGCAAAGCCGGCGTCGAGGCCTTTGTCACCATCGGATGCGATTTGACGACCAGCCATGCGGCAGTGGCTCTTGCCGACCGGCACCCCTTCGTCTACGCCTCGATTGGCGTGCACCCTCACGAGGTGAAACATGTCCAGGACAACTGGTACGACGAATTTCGCCGGCTCGCGAAGAACAAGAAGGTCGTGGCCTATGGAGAAATCGGGCTGGATTATCACTACAACCACTCGTCCCCGAAAGAACAGCGTGAGCGGTTCCGCGAGCAAATCCAACTGGCGCGCGAGTTGAATCTGCCCGTCATCATTCATACGCGGGAGGCCCAGGAAGACACGATTGCGATCTTGAAAGAGGAACGGGCACAGGACATCGGCGGGGTCTTTCACTGCTTTTCCGGGGACGCCTGGCTGGCCAAAGGTGCGTTGGAGCTGGGATTCTATCTGTCGTTCTCCGGCATCCTGACGTTTCAAAACGCCACAATGCTTCGCGAGATCGCCAAGACGGTTCCGCTCGATCGACTGCTGATTGAAACCGATTGCCCCTACCTGACGCCCGTCCCTCATCGCGGGAAGCGCAACGAGCCGGCCTTCGTCTCCTTCGTCGCGCAACAGCTCGCGACGATTCGGTCCGGCGAGCCGGAAATGTCGGTCGAAACGATCGGCCGGCTGACGACGAGAAACGCCAAGCGACTGTTCAAAATCGTTTGAGCTGTCTGCTGCGTTGCCGGAGCGCTTTGGGAAGCTTCCGAGGGTTGCCCTTCTTCTTGGGACCTCGAGAGGGCGCGTCTTCCTCGTGGGTATCGAGTTCTTTGTGGGGAAGACTTCCACTCGACGGAGAAGCCCACAGTTTCATCGCAAATTCTTGCGCGCCGATGACAAAGGCGCCGGAGAGCCGCGCGGACCGCGCGACTTCAAGGTCGGAGCTGACGACGGCGCAATCGGCGCCATACTCCCGGGCCAGCCGCTGGATCACCTGGTCGGCCCGCTCGCCTCTCTTTGAGTAGATCACCTGCACACCAACCCGATGTTCCCGCCGTTCCGATGGTTGTCCCTGTTGCCACCCGTCGAAGACGACGGTGATCGGGTGATTCTTTCTGTGACGATAGGCAGCCAACGCCGCAAGTAAGGATTCACGTGCAGATTCGATGTGGCCCGCGAGATTCCCGGTGCGGCCCAACAGATTGTAGCCATCGATGATAAGATGGGTCGGCATCGCCGCCACGCTACCGTGGAGCGTCGCAGCCTGTCAACGCGTCCTTCATGGACAGGTCTTATGCAAACCCTTGACAAGATGAAGAACATCTGAGAAACATTTGAAATCCCTTCCACGCGTGACACTCATGGGACCACAACGTCCGAGATGCACCCACTTCGCCCTGATTGCCGCGCTGGCATGCTTGTCCGGCCTGTTGAATCTGGGCAACATCCACATGCCGCCTGTTTGGGCCGCGACCACCGGCGATCGCAATGATCATTCCAGAATCTCGACTCAGAAAAAGAAATCCCGCGTGAAGGCAACGACCGCCTCTCTGTTCCCCGCGACCATTCACAACTTTCGCGTGATGACCAGTCCGGACAAGATCCGGCTGGTGATTGACTTGGACCGGCAGACGAAGGTGATCGAGCGCCGAGTGAGCCATCCCAGCCGCATCGTGATTGCGCTGCCAAACGCGGCGATGAGCCGGTCGGCACGGGCCAAGGCAGCGGACGGCACCGTGCCCTCTCCGTTCGTCGTCACGCAAAGCGCCGCGCCGGCCGTCGCCCTGTCACTCCCGACTACGGCCTTTCGCACGTACAAACAGTTCACGCTCTCGAATCCGCCACGGCTGGTGGTCGATATCACGCCTACAATCGAACCCCAACCGGCTGTCTCTGAAGCACAGCAGCAGCCCCTCACTATTCCCGGCGTTCCGTTGATCCAACCGGCCGCGCCGCCGGCCAAGGGCTACAAAACGATCGTGATCGACCCGGGCCACGGCGGAAAAGATCCCGGCGCGCGGGGATTGCGCCATACGGAGGAAAAAGACATCACGCTCAAAGTCGGATTAAAGCTGCGCGAGCTGCTGAGCAAGCAGCCGGGTGTGCGCGTGCTGATGACGAGAGAGCACGATGTCTTCGTGGAATTGGAAGAACGCGCGAAGTTTGCGAACAGCCATGAGGCCGACTTATTCGTCTCGATTCACGTGAACTCGCACCCCTCGCGTCAGGTGAAAGGCATCGAGATTTATCACTTCGGCGAGGCCAAAGATCAGCGGGCGCTCGAAGTGGCGGCGCGCGAAAACGGCACGCCGCTCAGCAGCACAGGGGTGGGCTGGGAATATCTCGTCGCCGATCTGCTGACGACGAAGAAAATCGAGGCCTCGCTCGAACTGGCCTGGACGGCGAAAGAAGCCATGGTCACGCACATGAACGGCCACTACGCCATGAACGATCATGGCGTGAAAACCGCGCCGTTCTACGTCCTGCGTTTCACGAGCATGCCGAGCATCCTGGCCGAGATCGCCTATATCTCCAATCCCGCCGAGGAGGACCTCCTCCGGAGACCGACGTTCGTCAGGGACGTGGCCGAGTCCCTCTATCAAGGCGTCAACGCGTACCTCGCCAACAACAAGTCGACTAACCGGTAAAGTCTCACTAGAATCACCGGGCGCTATGCCCACCATTAAACTCATTCTGGAATACGACGGTACTGCCTTTGCAGGTTGGCAGCGTCAGCTCGATCAACCCACCATTCAGCAAGCGGTTGAAACCGCCGTCGAAGGAATCACGCAAACCAAGGTGTCGGTCATCGGTGCCGGCCGAACGGACTCCGGAGTCCATGCCCTCGGCCAAGTCGCAAGCTTCCGCATCGACCGGGACATGACCCCGCTCGAATGGACCAGAGCGCTCAACGCCCACCTTCCGGAAACGATTTCCGTCCGGGCTGCGACGATCATGCCCGACACCTTCCATGCCCGCCATCGGACAACCGGAAAGCTCTACGAATACCGCATCCTCAACCGCCCGGAGCGCCCGGCCATTGATCGGCACTTTTGCTGGCATGTCTATAAGCCATTGGACGATGCCGCGATGAACCAGGCCGCCCTGTGCCTCATCGGCTCCCATGATTTCTCCTCCTTCGAGACACAACCGACCGAGAACGACGACCCCATCTGCCACATCCAGCGTCTGGCGGTGTTTCGCCAGGGCGATCTCTTGCGGATCGAGGTCTACGCCGACCGGTTCTTGAAACAGATGGTGCGTTCCATCGTCGGCACGCTCGTGGAGGTGGGACTCGGCAAGCGCGTACCTGACAGCTTGGCGACGATTCTGGCAGCACGCGATCGCGGCGCCGCCGGCAAGACGGCGCCGCCACAGGGTCTCTTTCTCGTGCGTGTGGATTATTAAGCTGGGGCCATTTCACCCACATCCTGATTCCAGTAGCGCCCTGCCGCCGAGCGGCAGAACACCATGAAAGTCGGCAGCACGGGCGAATGCGGAAAGGATTCGGCGAAGGAAAGTGTGGAACGGAAGGTGATAAAGATCGGGAAAACCGCACCGCTTCGAGGAGACTCTAGTAAGGGTCCGGAATCCTCGTCTTCGCGATGATCAAATCGTCATACCAGGTGTATCCGGTGGGATGGTCTTCAGAGGGATCCTTATGCGTATTGTAAGGCAGCAGCCAGAGTTTTCCGTATTTCGCCTCCGGATTGCTGTTCGCCAGGTCATATCCTGAGCCGCTGCCGGGTATCTTCATGCCGAAGACCTCAGCCGGTTCGGGACTCAGGTTCACCACGAGCTTCGAAGGCCGTCCTTCGCGAGCCACCCACAACTGCACGGTGCTGTCCTGATGATAGTTTCGGTCGTTCTTGTACCAGGTGCCGATCTTGACATGGATTTGGAAGGTCATCCACTCATCGGCGACATAGCCGACGCTGCCTGACACGAACAGCCCCTCGAATTGATCATCTTTCCCCCCGCAGCTGTGATACATCGCAGGATGGCCGAGATGATAAGGATTGTTCACAACAAGTTCGAGCTGTGTGCAGGAATGGGCTATAAAACCGGGCCGATCTCCTTCGCCGATGATGATTTGTTTCCATCCCCCGCCACCGAGATAGGGTGTATTGAGGAATTCCTTGGAAAACCGTTGACGCCACTGAACGAAAAACTCCTCGTGTTCTCCAAATTGAGTCGAGAGATTATCGGAAAAATTCAGCCAGAAGCTGCCTGAGGTATCGGCCCCGGAATGGGATGGAATTTCAAATCGAAGGGAACCGGCTCCGGAGGCTTTCACATCCGTGACCACGATCCCGCGTTTTTTCGCCTGCCCCCAAGGGGGATCCACGTGAGGGTCCGTTTCAGAGACGGAGTCGAATCCAAAGCAACGGACGGCTGCCACGGCGGCGCACCGCGCGTTGAAATCCAGACGTTCGGGTAACGGCGGTTGAGCGGCGCAACCAAGGACGGCAAGAACCAGGCTTCCACAGGCTAGGGATCGCCTCATGAAGTGGAAATCTCTGGCGCGGAAATACATCGTTCCATTTATGTTTCCAACCATCCGCTACTCAACTGCGCAATCTAAGATACCTTCTCGCCGGTGCACAATGCTCGAGGCGTCCGACAAGAGCACTCTCAAAGGATGATTCTAGAACGGCAGTCGAGAGTCTCGGTTTTCGAGTTTCTTGCGGAGGTCGATCAACTCCTGTTCAAGAGCCGAAAATCGGTCGCTGATGGGATCTGGCAGGTTCGTATGATCCATCGTCGCGTCGGGAAGCCGCTCGCCCTGTGATTTGATGATGCGCGCCGGCACGCCGATGACCGTGGAGTTCGCCGGGACATTCTTCAGGACGACCGAATTGGCGCCGATCTTGACGTTATCTCCGATCTTGATGCCGCCGAGGATCTTGGCCCCGGCGCCCACCACGACGTGATTCCCCAGCGTCGGATGTCGCTTGCCGCGCTCTTTCCCCGTTCCTCCCAGCGTGACGCCCTGAAACAGCGTGACGTAGTCGCCGATTTCAGCCGTTTCGCCGATGACCACTCCCATCCCGTGATCGATGAAAAACCCCGTCCCGATTTTGGCGGAGGGATGAATTTCGATGCCCGTCAACCAGCGGGCGAGTTGTGAGATCGCGCGGGGAAAGAACGGCACGCCATGAATCTTCAACCAGTGCGAAATCCGATAGGCCAGCAGCGCATGAAACCCGGCATAGGTCAACACGACCTCCAACCAACTGGTGGCCGACGGGTCCCGATCGAAGACCGCCTGGAGATCTTTTCGAATCGCCTTCAACATGGCTGGTATTTTACGCCGCTCAGACCGGCTCAATCAAACAGACGGCATGGGCGATCATGCTCTCTTCCTTCCCCACGGCATCCAACCCTTCACCGCTCTTGACCTTCACGTTGATTTGACTTGGATCCACGCCGAGCGTCTCGGCCAGCTTCTTGCCCATCGCCGCCAAATGGGATCCCAAGCGCGGCGCTTGCGCGACGATCACGGTGTCGATATTGCCCACTCTATAGCCCTTGCCCTTGAGTTTTGAGGCAACGTCTTCAAGCAGCTTGAGGCTGGAGATATCTTTATAGCGCTGGTCGGAACTCGGATAATGGCGGCCCAGGTCGCCTTCCCCCATCGCGCCGAGCAGCGCATCGCACACGGCATGGACCAACACATCCGAGTCCGAATGCCCGAGCAGGCCCTTGCCATGCGGAATCTCGATCCCGCCGAGAATCAGCTTCCTGCCTGGCCCGAGTGGGTGAACGTCATATCCGTATCCAATGCGAGGTCCCTTTGCCATGCTCAGTCCTTCCGCTGTCGCGACGCCCAGATGGCTTCTCCGATGATCAAGTCTTCCGGTCGCGTCACTTTAATATTCTCTCCGCTGCCTTCCACCACCGAGACGGGATGCCCTGCCCACTCGACCAAATAGGCGTCGTCGGTGGCATGCACGCCCTCCGCGTGCGCCTTTCGATGGGCGGCCAAGAGCCAGTCCCGACGAAACGCCTGCGGCGTCTGCGCCAGCCAGAGCGGCCGGCGATCGATCGTCCGTTCGATCACATGATCGGCCCCTACCTGCTTGACCGTGTCCTTCATGGGCAGAGCAACAATCGCCGCCCCCTTGGCTTTCGCGGCCCGTATGACCTCGTCCACCATTCGATCCGTCAAAAAGGGCCGCACGGCGTCATGCACGAGCACGATGTCGGCATCCTCGCGCACCTCTTCCAACGCATGGCGCACGGAGTCCTGCCGCTCGTGTCCTCCCGGAACGATCTTCGTGACTTTCGTGAAATGATGCGGATTCACAATGTGGGTGAGGCAATAATCCATCTCGCTGGGGGGAACCGCGAGCATGATTTCATCGATGACGGGAGAGGATTGCAACACTCGAAGCGAATGGACAATCAGCGGCTGGCCGCCGAGGGAGAGAAACTGCTTGGGCACCGGGCCGCCCATCCGAAGCCCTCGTCCGGCGGCCGGAACGAGGGCTACGGTGCTCCTATTCACGAGCCTGTCTATCCGCGAGCAACTTGCAACTCCTCACGCTCGGTTTCTTCTTTCAGACGGGTAAAGATCATGCGGCCGGCGGTGGTCTGCAGGACGCTGGTGACGATGACGTCCACGTTGCGGCCGATGTAGCGGCGCGCATTGTCCACCACGATCATCGTGCCGTCATCCAGATAGGCCACACCCTGCCCGGCTTCCTTGCCTTCCTTCAACACGAAAACGCGAATGGTCTCGCCCGGAAGCACCACCGGACGCAAGGCGTTGCACAGCTCGTTGATGTTGAGCACCCGCACGCCTTGGAGCTCCGCGACTTTGTTCAGATTGAGATCATTGGTGATGATCTTGGCGCCGACTTTCTTGGCCAGCACGACGAGCTTGGCATCGACTTCCTTCACGTGCGGGAAGTCCTCCTCGACGACCCGCACGTCCAAATCGGCCATTTTTTGGATCTTGTTCAGGATATCGAGCCCCCGGCGGCCACGCGCCCGCTTGAGCGAATCGGAGGAATCGGCGATGTGCTGCAGTTCATTCAGGATGAACTGCGGCACCAGAAACGTCCCCTCCAAAAATCCCGTCTCGCACAGATCGGCCACGCGCCCGTCGATGATCACGCTGGTGTCCAGGACCTTCAAGCTCGTATCGCCTTTGGGGACACCGGCGGCAAGCTGAGCCGGAACCATAAATTTTTCCCGGCCGAACCGCGCTCCGAGCACCAAGCCCAGATAGGGCAAACCCAATAAAAAAACCAGGCCTCCGATGTGAAACAGGAA
>CAYNLM010000158.1:0-7244 GCA_964398045.1 uncultured Nitrospira sp.
GAGCTTGAGTACATACATAGCCCCACCGTTCCCCTGACTGCCGAAGGGCTCGCCCGTCTTCCCATCGACCAACTGGCTTTGCCCACTGGTCGGCAACTTCGCCTTCTTGAGCAGATCCTTGATTTCCTTCTCCGATGCTCCGTCAAACACGGGGCTGGCCACCTTGATCCCCAAGGCTTTGGCCGCCCACCCAAGGTGGGTTTCCAGAATTTGGCCCACATTCATACGAGACGGTACACCGAGCGGATTCAAGACGATTTCGACCGGCGTCCCATCCGGCAAATAGGGCATGTCCTCCTCGGGCAACACCCGAGAAACCACACCCTTGTTGCCGTGACGGCCGGCCATCTTGTCGCCCACCTGGATCTTCCGCTTCATCGCGATGTAGACCTTGACCAGCTTGATGACGCCGGGCGGCAATTCGTCGCCCCGCTTCAAGCGGCCGATCTTTTCGTCGTACAGCGTCTGGAGAATTTCGATCTGCTCCTTCGCCCGCCGTTCGACATCTTCCAATTCTTTTTGCTCGTCCGGATCGCTGAGAATGATGTGGCGGACCGTGTCATCGGGCAACCGTTTCAGAATTTCCGCGGTCAACTTGCCCTTCTTTTTCAAGATGACGTCGCCCGTGTCCGGATCCATGAGATCCCGACCCACGACCTTCCCCAGCAACAGCTTGCGGATCTTCTTCGTCTTTTCCTCGTCGATGATCCGCAGCTCTTCGTGGTGATCGCGCTGCAGCTTCATCTGATCGTCGGTCTCGATGCTCTTCGAACGCTCGTCCTTGTCGAGGCCTTTGCGCGAAAAGATCTTCACGTCCACCACGATGCCTTCCACGCCGGGAGGCACGGTCAAGGACGTGTCCTTCACGTCGCCCGCCTTTTCGCCGAAGATGGCGCGGAGCAGCTTTTCTTCAGGAGTGAGCTGTGTCTCACCTTTCGGCGTCACTTTCCCGACGAGAATGTCGCCCGGCTTCACTTCCGCCCCGATGCGAATAATGCCGCTCTCATCCAAATTGCGGAGCGCCTCTTCTCCGACGTTCGGAATATCGCGCGTCACGTCTTCCTTGCCCAACTTCGTATCCCGGGCTTCAACTTCGAACTCCTCAATGTGGATCGACGTGAACGCGTCTTCCCGAACAAGCTTTTCGCTCAACAGAATCGCGTCTTCGAAGTTGTATCCACCCCAGGGCATGAAGGCCACGAGGACGTTCTTCCCCAACGCCAATTCTCCGTGATCGATCGCCGGCCCGTCTCCTAAAACCTGCCCCTTCTTCACTGGCTGGCCGATGCGAACCACCGGAGTCTGGGTGATGCAGGTATTCTGGTTCGACCGCTGGAACTTGATCAGGTCGTAGACGTCCAAGCCGGAATCTTTTCCCTTCTTCCCGTCCTTCGAATCGGCACGCA
Source organism: uncultured Nitrospira sp. (assembly GCA_964398045.1). Classification (GTDB taxonomy): domain Bacteria; phylum Nitrospirota; class Nitrospiria; order Nitrospirales; family Nitrospiraceae; genus Nitrospira_D. The sequence continues at coordinate 1,407 of CAYNLM010000158.1, forward strand.
CGACGATACGTGTGGCATCGACGCTTTCCACGACACCGGCGCGGCGGGCCTGCACGACATAGCCTGAATCGCGGGCCACCACGGCTTCCATGCCGGTGCCGACCAACGGCGCCTCGGAAGTGACCAAGGGAACCGCCTGGCGCTGCATGTTGGAACCCATGAGCGCGCGGTTGGCGTCGTCATGCTCCAGGAACGGAACGAGCGCCGTCGCCACGCTGACCACCTGCTTGGGCGACACGTCCATGTATTCGATGCGATCGGGCGTCGCCATGACGAAATCACCGCCGTGCCGGCATGACACGGTTTCAGACACCAGCCGACCAGATCCATCCACCTTCGAGTTCGCCTGGGCGATGATGTACTTGTCGCCTTCGATGGCGGAGAGGAATTCGATTTCGTCCGTCACGCGGCCCTTCACGACTTTGCGGTAGGGCGCTTCGATGAACCCGAACTGGTTGATGCGCGCATAGGTCGCCAAGGACGTAATCAACCCGATGTTCGGGCCTTCCGGCGTTTCGATCGGACAAATACGGCTGTAGTGCGACGGATGCACGTCGCGCACTTCGAAGCCGGCGCGCTCGCGCGTCAGACCACCCGGTCCCAGCGCTGACAGACGGCGCTTGTGCGTGATCTCCGCCAGCGGGTTGGTCTGATCCATGAACTGCGACAGCTGGCTGCTGCTGAAGAACTCCTTCACCGCCGCGACCACCGGCTTGGCGTTGATCAAATCGTGCGGCAGCACCGTTTCCATATCCAGGAGGTTCATCCGCTCCTTGATGCTGCGCTCCATCCGGACCAATCCCAGCCGGAACTGATTTTCCAAGAGCTCGCCGACGGATCGGACACGGCGATTGCCCAAGTGGTCGATGTCGTCGATCTCGCCCTTGCCCATCTTCAAATTCACGAGATAGCGGATCACCTCAACGATGTCCTGAGCGGTCAACGTGCGCTGTTCCAACTGCAGGTCCAATCCGAGCTTCTTGTTCAGCTTCAGGCGGCCCACCGGTGACAGATCATAGCGCTTGGAGTTCAGGAACAAGTTATCGAACAGCGCTCGCGCCGTATCGACGGAGGGCGTCTCACCCGGACGAAGACGACGATAGATCTCCACCATCGCCTCTTCTTTCGAGGCGATCTTTTCCATCTCCAGCGTATCGAGAATCACGGCCGTCGCAGTGGCCGTATCGAAATAGATGACCTTGAACTCCTCGACATCGCTCTCAACGATCTGTTCGACAATCTCGGGCGTGAGGCGTTGATTTTTTTCGGCCAGCTTGTTCTTCTTGCTGTCCACCAATTCAGTCAGAACGGCACGCCCCACCAATTCAGACGGTGCGAGCGGAATCTCCTTCACGCCGGCCGCCTTCAACTTGGCGATCAGCCCCTTCGTCAGCCTGGCTCCTTCGCGGACGAGCGGTTCCTTCCCGCCCTTCTCGGTCACTTCGGCGGAGCACCGCAACCCATGATGGATCTCCGGGTCGAGCTTCCGGAACATTTTGCCCTTGACTACCCGAATCTCTTCGACCGGATAGTACATCTTGAGCAGATCGTCGCTCGAATAGCCGAAGGCCTTCAATAAAATCGTCGTCGGCATCTTCCGGCGGCGGTCGATGCGGACATAGAGGATATCGCGCGCATCAAATTCGAAATCGAGCCAGGAACCCCGATAAGGAATGATGCGGGCGGAATACAGCACTTTGCCGCTGGCATGCGTCCGGCCCTTGTCATGGGTAAATGACGCTCCCGGCGAACGATGGAGCTGACTCACCACCACCCGCTCGGTGCCGTTGACGATGAACGTGCCGCGTTCCGTCATCAGCGGCAATTCCCCGACGTAAACTTCCTGTTCTCGGACGTCGAGGACTTTCTTCCGTGGTCCCTTGTCTTCCTTGTCGAACACCACCAGGCGAACGCGCAGCTTGAGCGGGACGGCGAAGGTCATGCCCTGCTCCAGACATTCCCGCTCGTCATACTTGGGCGTGCCGAGGGTATAGCTCGAAAATTCAAGCACGGCGGTATTGTTGTAGTCGGGGATCGGAAATACGCTGGCCAACGCCGCCTGTAATCCGTGATCCTTCCGGCGCTCCGGTTCTACTTCCATTTGCAGGAACTCTTCGTAGGAGCGCTTCTGGATTTCGATCAGATCAGGGATATCGATGTTGGTTCGAATGCGAGAAAAATCTTTCCGCTCGACGAACTCTTGGAGAGTCGTTTCGGACATTCCCAGTCCTCCACACGCGATGGTTGGGGATGAGTGCCGCGCCGGGCGCGACACTCATACAGGTTCGAATACCGGACTTACTTCACTTCGACTTTGGCGCCGCTTTCTTCGAGCTTCTTCTTCATCGTGTCGGCTTCTTCTTTCGCCACCCCGGTCTTCACCGGCTTCGGCGCGCCTTCCACGAGGTCCTTCGCTTCCTTCAACCCCAAGTTGGTCAACTCACGCACCACCTTGATGACCTGAATCTTCTTGTCGGCCGGAGCGCCGGCGAGAATCACGTCGAACGACGTCTTTTCTTCGGCTGCCGCCGCCGCACCGCCGCCGGCTGCCGGCGCGGCCGCCACGGCGACCGGAGCCGCCGCAGTGACGCCGAAGCGGTTCTCCAATCCCTTCACCAATTCGGCCAGGTCGAGCACGCTCATGCTTTCGATGGCCTTGATCAATTCTTCCTGTGACAGTTTCCCCTCTGTTGCTGGCATGTCCCCTTCTCCTTTCCGTTTGTCCTGAATGGCTGCAATGACTCGCACAAATTTCGACAAGACTGCGCTGAGCGTATAGACCACGCCGCGAATCGGCCCTTGCATCGCCGAGAGCAGCATCGCGATCAACACTTCCTTCTTCGGCAGCTTCGCGACGGCCGCCAATTCCGCCGGCTGGACGACCTTGCCTTCCAACACGCCGATCGTCATGCGGATTTTTTCTTCCCGTTTCTCCGCGCCAATGAAGTCCCGAAGCACTTTGGTCGGCAGAACGGGATCGTCGTACCCGATCACGACACCGGTCGGGCCCTTGAGGTGCGCCTTGAGCCCCGCCAACGCCGTGCCCTCCGCCGCGCGGGCGGCGAGGGTATTTTTGACGATTCTGTACTCCGCCTTCGCCCCCCGAAGCTGCTTCCGCAACTCGGTCACCTGATTGACCGGAAGTCCGACACATTCAGTCAGGATGGCCAGACGTGCCCGACCGAATTTTTCGGCCAGCTCTACCACTGCCGTGGCTTTCTCTTCCTTCTTCATCACAAACCCCTTTCCTACCGGTCACTGGTCAATTGTCATTGGTCAACGGCAACACACCGAGAAGTCCCCATTGACTGATGACCCTTGACGATTGACGTTCCTCTCAGCTCCACTGCTTGGTCAATGCGACGGTGTCCAACTGCACTCCAGGGCCCATCGTGCTGGAGATGGTGGCGCTCTTGAGATAACGCCCCTTGCAGGAGGCCGGCTTCGCCTTGATCACCGACTCAATGATGGCCGAGGCATTGTCATAGAGTTTATTGGGATCGAACGAAACTTTTCCGACGGGTACTTGGACGATCCCGGCCTTCTCGACCTTGAACTCGACGCGCCCCTTGCGAATCTCGGCGACGGCTTTGCCGACTTCGAACGTCACGGTGCCGGTCTTGGGATTCGGCATCAGCCCGCGAGGACCGAGCTGTTTGCCGAGCTTACCGACCGAAGCCATCAAGTCCGGCGTCGCGATAGCGTAATCAAAGTCCATCCATCCGCCCTTGATCTTCTCCATCAAATCATCGGCCCCCACATAGTCGGCCCCTGCCTGTCGAGCCTCTTGCTCCTTCTCGCCCTTGGCAAACACGAGCACACGAACCTTCTTCCCCGTGCCGTGCGGCAACGAGGTCGTCCCGCGAACCATTTGATCCGATCGCTTGGGATCGATTCCCAGTCGGAGCGCCAGATCGACGGATTCATCGAACTTCGCAAAAGCCGCCTTCTTGACTGCATCGACCGCTTCGCGCAGTCCATAGGCACGCGGCTCAATCTTCTCCAGCGCAGCCTTCATCTTCTTTCCCATACGGACGACTCCTTCTGTCTCGACGTTACCCTTGGATGACGACGCCCATGCTACGGGCCGTGCCCTCAATGATCTTTACCGCGCCTTCCAGGTCGGCGGCGTTCAGATCGGCCATCTTCTTTTGGGCGATCTCGTTCAACTGCTTCCTGGTGATCTTGCCGACCTTATCCTTCTGCGGCACGCCGGACCCCTTGATGATGCCGGCGGCTTTCTTCAACAAGTCCGACGCCGGCGGCGTCTTCATGATGAAGGTGAAGGTCCGATCCTTGTAGACCGTAATAATGACGGGAATAATGCTGTCGCCTTCTTTTTGAGTCTTGGCGTTGAATTGTTTGCAAAACTCCATGATATTCACACCGTGCTGGCCGAGCGACGGACCTACAGGAGGAGCGGGGTTCGCTTTTCCTGCCGGAATCTGCAACTTGATTTGCGCGGACACTTCCTTTGCCATGGCAATCTCCTCAAAACGTCTTGCTTATCAGCCGACGATCATTCCCCGAACTGTCTCACTGGCTAAATGCGCTCCACCTGCATGAATCCGAGTTCCACCGGAGTCGAGCGACCAAAGATGCTCACCATCAGTTTCAGGCGGCTGTGATCCTGATCCACTTCATCGACCACGCCGTTGAACCCCAAAAACGGTCCGTCAACGATGCGGACATTGTCGCCCTTGATGAATTTCACCTGTTCCCGCGGTCCCGCCTGTCCCGCGTCCACCTGCTTCAGCAGGGATTCCACCTCTTCGTTGGTCAAGGGCATCGGCTGCGCCCCGCCGCCGACAAACCCGGTGACCTTCGGTGTCTCCTTGATCATCTGCAAGGTTTCGTCACCCAAGGGTGTTTCCAACTCGACCAACACGTAGCCGGGGAAGAACTTTCTCCGGGATGTCCGTCGCTTGCCATCCTTGATTTCGATGACATCCTCCGTCGGCACCAGGACCTGCCCAAGCTTCTCGACAAGCCCCATTTGATTGGCGCGCTCAAGCAAGCTGGTCTTTACGCGCCCCTCAAACCCCGCGTACGTATGAATGACGTACCAATTCTTCGTCATGCACCACCCTTAGCTACAGATCACTGCCACGCATATCTTGGGCACCTTCGTCAAATGATCTTGCTGACCAGCCACACAAGAAATGAGTCGATTACAGACAGGTACAGCGACATGATGATGCAAAAAACGATCACGACCGTCGTGGAACCGACCGTTTCCGCACGCGTCGGAAAGGAGACCTTTTTCAATTCCCCTCGAACATCCGTGATGAACGCTCGAATGGAATCCGTCATTCGCTTAAACATCACGCCCTCCGTCCTATTCCCTCTTCACCCTCTGCACTCAAGCGGCTCATCGCGTCGTGCGCTCTCCTGAATGCTCCGGTGGAGCAGCTTTCCCCCTCTAGCAATTCATCCCTGACTAAACTCGCTCTCAAAGCGCCTATCCATCGGCCACCATTTATCGAGGCCAACGGCACGAGCCAAGCTCTGTCTGGCAGGGGCACTAGGATTTGAACCCAGACTTTCGGTTTTGGAGACCGACGTGCTGCCATTAACACTATGCCCCTACACTCACTTCACCTCTTTGTGAGGCGTGTGTTTCCGGCAGAACTTGCAGAACTTATTGCGCTCCAGCCGATCAGGATCGTTCTTCTTGTTCTTGTTGGTCGAATAGTTCCGCTGCTTGCAGAGCGTACAAGACATGTCAATGATTTCACGCATCTCTCTCTCCCACAGCCGTCATACGACGGCTACCAACACAATTACGCCAAAATTTCGGTGACGACGCCGGAGCCGACGGTCTTGCCGCCCTCGCGC
>CAYNLM010000159.1:0-7027 GCA_964398045.1 uncultured Nitrospira sp.
GGCGTCGATCCCGAGGCGTACCTGCGCCACGTGCTCGAGCGCATTGCCGATCATCCGATCAACCGAGTTGAGGAGCTGCTGCCGTGGAACGTCGCCGCCGAACTGCCCGACGCCCTGTGCCTGGCGGCCTGAACACCAGGGATCTGTCCACCTCGGGCAGCGAAGCCTTGCCCGAGCTGCCCAACATCGAACAACTAGTCAGCGACCAGGGGCAGATCACCATTGGCGCCATCTATCCTATGCGCTGCGTCGCAATCGCCAACGATGGCCACAACAGCCTCGCGATGCTCATCCGTCGTGATGAAGAAACGTTGACGCAGTTGCTCACGCGGCTCGACGCCGCTATCGCCAAGGCCTACAACGAGAATAAGTTCACCGACGAGGTGAACGTCCCACTACCGCGATCAATCACGTCGCACCGCCGCTGAACAATTCTCTCCATCGCCGCAATACGGTCTTGCGGTGGTGCTTCCCCTGATCAAGCGCATCGAGGAATTGCTATCCGGGCGATTGGGGCTGACGCCTGTGCGTGCGAGCGGTTCGCCACTTGATTCGTTCGGCCTAATCTGCGAGGCTTTGGCCATGAAGGCCAAGGCGAAGTCACGTGGCGCAAAACTGTATTGCTTGCGCATCCAGTTGCAGGACATCGTCCCGACTATCTGGCGTCGCATTTGGATTGAGGGCACGGTGTCCCTCGTCAACCTGCACCACAGCATTCAGGCCGCAATGGGCTGGACCGATGCCCACCTGCACGAATTCGAGATTGGCGGCGTCCGCTACGCGACGCCGAATGACGAAGACGAAACTGATCGAGTCATCGTCGATGAACGCCGCGCGAAATTGGACAAGACGCTCAAGGGGATCTCAAGCTTCGGCTATGTTTATGACTTCGGCGATCACTGGGAACACCGAATCACGGTCGAGAAGATCGAACCGCTGCCAGATCATCCATACGGCTGCGCACAGGTGGAGGCCGGCGAACGGGCTTGCCCGCCGGAAGACGCCGGCGGCCCTCACGCCTATCAGGAGTTCCTGGACCTCTACGCAAAGGACCCGACCGAGGAAGAGGTCCGCGAATTCCTGCGCTGGGCGGGGGATGATTTCGACCCAGCCCGGTATGACCGTCACGCCGCCAACGCCGCGTTATTGCGCATGGCCTGGAATCAGTGGGGCCAATAATCGACCCGATTCGATGTCAAGACGGTACCTGCCAGACGCTTACGAAGATGGCGTGACGACGTCGTTTATTAACTGCCTAGCCTTCGCTGCCCTATATTCTGCCCATCCCTCCGCGACGTCGTTGGGACGCAACCCGGCTGCCTTGAACTGAGCCAGCAACTGATCCCAAGTAAATTCACCAGGGTGAGCGAGTTGATCGTCGAGGTCTGCGGGAGAGATTGATTTTCCTGCGACCCAGGTATCGTAAACACTCGGCTCCAAGAAGATCACACGCGGATCGTAACCAGGGCGTTGGAAGTCACCATCTGGCCAACGAACCTCGCTGAGAACATCCGGCCCAAGCGGCGTTATCTCCGATAGGGAGGTGCCCGTTCGGTGGATGACCCGGATGTGGAATTGCGGGCACGAGATGAGATAAAGGGCGCCGTTGCGTGGCTGCGTGGGGTCGGTTTTCGTTGCGCGGGTTGGCAGAACCTTTGCCAAATTGAACTTTCGGGCCACGCCAACAGGCCATCCCTGCATGCATGCGTAAGCCAGCGCTACGCGAAGCGGTTCGAGATCGGCACCTACAGTCCAGTCGTAGACCCAGTCCGAGCGAAATTGTCCATCTTCGTCGAAGCCGTACGCCATGTAGACCTTTTCCAGGTTGGCGGCGGAAAGGGTCGGGTACCCCTTGAGGAACATCGCCAGGTTGTTCTGTACGAATCCCAATTTCAACGAAACTGAGCGCATCGACATGCGGCTCAGCCGGGCGACGGCCTGCAAAACGTCCATGGGCATTGAATACTGGGACTTTGGACGGCTCATAACATTTCTCCGCAAAAGGATTGACTGAAATACAGCTCTCAGGCATAATGTAGCTATGCATAGACGCACTATATTATATATTTCTCGCACTCGCAAGTGTTATTTATGGAGTCACCCTTGACCGCTTCCGCTTCGACCTTGAAATCGGCACCCAAGGTCGCCACCGCCCATGGGGCCGTTGGATTGGGTGCCATTGTCATATCGGAATTTCCGCGTCAGCAACTTAACTTGTTGATTTATCTATATTTCATCGCTGGGACAAACAATTCGTCGTCTTTGATGTCTGTCACGCGCTCAAATTTCTCTAACGACGACGCCAGTAGGAGGAATTGTGACTGATCTTGATTGCCCGGAGTCTGCCCAACCCGACACCCCGCCGGCTTCTATGGAAAAAGGCAAAGGGAAAGTCCACGGCGTCATCGAATACGACAATGGCACAACAGCCCTCCTGGCTGGCACCATCCGAAATCCGAATGCGCAGTGCAGCAGCAGTTCAGCTGACGACGCGGCCAAAGGCCCCAACGCAGATTCGCCTTCGCCCGCCCAACTGCGTCGGGCTGCGCAGTGTTTTGCAGGGGATTTTCGCGTAGACCTTCATGTCTTGCCGCAGACGTACGCCCTGGTCGTTGGCCTTCGGAAGAATCTCGATAACTTGCCCCCCATGCCGCCCGGAAGTCTATCCGCCGCTGGGCGGAAGATCGGTCGCGAGGTCTTCGAGCAGATCTTTGGAAATGACGAGTGGTTAGAAGCACGGGCTCGTGACTTCGAAGACCAGCGAAAGGCCATCGAATCCGGTTATCTTCAGAAGCACTTTTCTCCAGAAGGCGTCCAGCGAAAAGAAGACCTGGCCATCCAGCGAGGGAAATGTCTGTTCGCGAGTGCGCTTTCCCCTTTTCTCGTCGAACACGATCGATTGCATAAATTGGATGACGCCATACGGAATTTGAGTGGATGGAGACGATGGCTGTTTCGACTACTCGATCTTCCAAATCACAACCGAGAAAGTTCCACCTAGACGAAACAACGCGACGAGCGCCCCCCATGACTGACATAGTTCAAAAAGCAGTTTTCGATCCAACGCGGACACTTTCAGGGTCATTTAGGCGCAACCGCCACCGTTGCGGAATGCCGGCCGGACTCTCTATCAATGTGATCGTGTTTTTCGCGAATCCGGAACAAAGATTTCCGATTCCGGACGCGAACCGGATTCACGATTTGAAGAAGCTCCAACAACAAACTGAAGTGACTTGCCTGTACCCAACATCCTCAAGATCGATCGCTCAGCGAGGCCAAACATGCGAAATCTATTCGGTCTAGGTTTCACCGCTGCGCAATTTGAGGAGAGCCGAATGGAAAATTCCGTGCAAGTTCTTCGTGTCGAGGCATACGCACTCTCCCGTTCCCCTCTCGGCAGCAAACGCTCGGTTTCTGACGTGCTCGGGGCAAGCGCATCGCAAGACGGGAAACATATTGGTCCGCGCGGCAGACAGGTAAGACGGCGCAAAGACTCACGAGTTCAGATTGCTGGCGTTGCCAGCCAACCGCGGCCCTGCTATCGGGTCATCAGCCCAGTTCTTAAACAAGGAGACACAAAATGCAAATGCCCGGCAAAAAGAAACTCAAAGCTCTCGCGGACATGTACGTTCACTTGGTCAGAAACCTTTCCGACCTTGAGATCTGCAAAATCGCTCACGGTTTGGACGCGATTTTTTTGGAGGACTTGTCGCGCGGCATCATCCGCGTCAAGCCTTTCGTGAATGAACCATCCCGAGGTGACCACTCAGCGATCATCGCGATGGGCGCGTGTGAACTCGGCTCAACGGGCACCGGTTGGCATGCGATTTTGATCAAAATGCGCCAGAAAGAGGACGAGACGGAATTTCTGTCATCCCAGGATAAGGCACGCCTGGCGGCTTCGTTTCGAGCAGAAGAACTAATGGCCAACGTTGAGGAAAGAATTCTTTTTGCAGCTGAGAAGTTTGTCGATGCATTCAACGACTTCCTAATTGAAGAAGAACTGCGCGCGTTGGCGAACGATTAGGAGGTACCTGGTGGCACTTCCGAGGAGCATGCTGGGGTGGTACGCGGTATCTGGCTGATGTTCCGTGCACGGCGCGGACTGACCGGACGGCGCAAATCGATCTGACCAAAACGAGGGAAACATGCAAAGTACAAACGGACTAGAAATCGAAACTGCCGGATTTTCTGGAAGGCGCACGCTCGACTCGGCACAGGCCCAGTTCTTGAGGATTGAAGGATATGCGCTCAGCGCGTCCAAGTTGGGTGACAAGCGATCAGTTTCGGATGTCATTCAAGAAGCATTGAGGATTCCGTCCGATTGTGCCCATGTCCCGACCCCAAAGCCGCCAGTCTTTCTTCATGGAGACCTCGAAGCCCTAAATCGCCTTCCCCAGTTGCTCACCACCGGGGCACAAGACGCGAAGCAGATGAGCAAAGGTGGCGCGCATATTCAACAACGCAAGGACACGCCTGTCCTTTTGGCAGGCGTCGTCTGCCATCCGGACGCACCAGTCCCGTATTCCCAAGAACTTGAAGCGTGGGCCCGCGATACGGTCACCTGGCTAATCGAGAAATATGGCCCGAGATTGGACGCGGTGATCGCGCACTTCGACGAGCCGCACTTTCATCTTCACTTCTTCGTGTCATGTCAAGGCCATTCCATCAAGCGCATTCATTGCGGTTACGCAGCCGTTTCTGCACTCGGTCGGGACGCTGAGCCCAAGCTGCGTCGCCGTGCATATTCGAATGCCATGCGCGAATTCCAGAATGACTATTTTGAGGCCGTCGCCGTCAAGCATGGGTTGGATCGGATCGGGCCGGCTCGAGGGCGCATGACACCGGAGGAATCAATGCGTGAACGAATGAGGGCCCAAGCACTAAAGCTCGCCCTCGAAAGAGCAACGGAGGTCGATAGAGAAACCGAGGAAAAGGAGGAACAAGCAAAGCGAAACCGTGCCAGCGCAGAACAGGAGTTGGCAAGTGCGCTCGCGCGAGCGCGAGATCTCCAAGCGCAAAACAAGAAGATCTCGGACAGACTAACAGAGTGGGCTGCCCAACTGCAGCACGCGCAGGCGGTGAATGACAGGAGGGAAGCCGCTCTGGCAAGACGCGAGGAAGAAATCAAGAACAAGCTCGCATTCATCGAGAAGATGATCGAGTCGATGTCGTCCGACGCACGGGCTGCAGAAATTGCCGACATCAAGCTCTCTAGGTAAGCCTACGCTGCAATTTATGATGATGCCGATAGCGCGCATCCAGCATGGAATCTCAACAAGTGAATCCTCGATTCATCCGATTCCGTGATACGCCAAGCTATCTCGGTATGGACCGAAATCGGTTCAACTCGGAAGTCCGCCCGTTCGTGACTACGATTCCGATCGGCGAGCGGGGCGTTGCGTTTTATCGTGATGAACTGGATGCGTGGGCAAATGAATATGTATTAAGCGCGGGACTCGAAACATGACTGATCCTTTGCTGCTGACCCGGGAAGAGGTTCAAGAAATCACCCACAGGAAACACCAAAAGCGGCAATCCGAGGTATTGCGGTTGCTCGGCGTCAATCATCTTGTCCGCCCGGATGGCAGCCTCGCGGTGTCGCGACAGCACGTTGAGGAAGTCTTGAGCGGGAATACCGCAGGGAAGCAGAAGACGAGAATGACTGGAGTTGAGCCTGACTGGAGCAAAATCTGATGCCAAAACCCCGCCTCAAGGAAAATCGCGGCCTGCCCGCTCGCTGGCAGTTCACGCACGGCGCCTATTACTTTCGCGTGCCGCCGGGCCTCGAGGCGCAATGGGAAGGGAAGAAGCGCTTCCGGCTCGGCGCGTCTCTACCGGAAGCTTACAAGGCTTGGACCACGCGGCTGGGCGAGGCCAAGCCGGTAAACACGATCGGCCAGCTCCTTGACCGCTACGCGCTCGAGGTGGTGCCAACAAAAGGCCCCACTACCCAATCCGGCAATCGGCTTGCCATCAAATCCCTAAGGGCCGTGTTTGGCGACATGCCACTCCTCCCTTTTCCGCCACGGCTGGTCTACCAATATGTCGACAGGCGGCGGAAGAAGGTGAAGGACGAAAAGACTGGCAGGATCAAGGGCGGCGTGATCACGGCGCATCGTGAAATCGAGGTGCTCTCGCACGCCTACACTATGGCCGTCCAGTGGGGCTATATCGATAAACATCCGTTCAAAGGCGAAGTACGCCTAGAGGGCGAACCACCCCGCGAGCGCTACGTCGAGGACTGGGAGATGGTTGAATGCCTGGCACTGTCCACGAAGCGTAAGAAGGGGTCTGTATTGGCCATCCAGGCCTATCTCCGCATCAAGCTGCTCACCGGTATGGCGCGCGGCGATCTGCTGCGCCTGCAGCCTGCTCGCTTCACCAGCGAAGGCATCTTGGTACAGCGTCACAAGACGGCTGAATCAAGCGGCAAGCGCACGCTGTACGAGTGGACCCCGGAGCTCAAGGCTGCCGTCGAGCTGGCGAAGGCGGCCCGGCCGGTGGACATCTCGCCGTGGCTTTTCTGCAATCGGCGTGGCGAGGGCTACATCAGCGAGGATAATGGTAGGGCAGACGGCTTCGATTCAATGTGGGGCCGATTCATGGATCGGGTGCTCGCCGAGACCAAAGTCACCCAGCGCTTCCACGAACATGATCTGCGGGCGAAGGTGGCAAGCGACGCCGAAAGCCTAGACCACGCCCGCGCCCTGCTCGCGCACGTCGACGGCCGGGTGACAGAGCGGATTTACCGGCGTAAGCCTGAGCGTGTTCGGCCGCTCCGTTGAGCGCGCCACCGACGGCGCGCTTCGCGCAGGAATTTCCGGGAATTGCTTTCAGGGGAGGTTAATGCGAGCGCAATGCAGATAGCCATCCCTCCCGCAATGAGCGTCGATCCGAGCGACATCTATGACACACCCCGGTATCTATGACACAAAAGCCACCGCAAGGGTGGCCTAAGTGTTTGATATGTGGCGCGCCTGGCAGGATTTGAACCCACGACCCCTTGGTTCGTAGCCTACCGTGC